>NZ_MACM02000038.1:0-53689 GCF_001675465.2 Pseudomonas sp. AU12215 | reverse complement strand
TCGTGACGCGCTCTGTGGCGCTGAGTTCGTGATAGGACATGGGGCAACACCTTACCGAAATGGTCGGGTGTTGCACTCAGTTTTTGCGGCCGCCCAGGTAATAAAAACCGTGCTGAAGATACGCGTTAAAAAATCTCCTTACGACCAGTGTCTCGGGTCTTTGCTGATAGACAGACTTTCTCGCTGTCAACGCTACCGTCCCTGGGTTTTATGTAATGCCATGCAACGTTAACGGACCATGAACATGGCTGTCACAGACACGCCGATCTTTTACCTGTGAGTCGCGCGGATGCTCCCCATCAGGAACAGCTCCCCCCTAAACGGACACATGTATTGGCAACATTGGATTTCCTGTTGTGTGCCTATCCAGAACCAGTGGCGCTTCAAAAAGCGGCCAAAAGATCCCGAAGATGGCGATTTACGATGAGCGGCTTCTCCAGCATGATCTGATGACCACAGTCTTTAACCACCTCGAAATACGATCTGGAAAGTCGTTCATGAAGGGCTCGCGCATTTTCGGCAGGAGTCAGGCCGTCGCGGTCGCCACTGAGAATCCGTACCGGCAGACACAGTCGACCCAGCTCAGTTTCCGGGATCCAGATCGCCTGACTGACGAGAGCCTTGAAGACATCTAGCCGGTTGTGACGGGTCAGCCGCTCTTCATAAACGACCAGCGCCTGATCTGCATCGGGGTGCCATGCACGCTCGCGAAACCCCTTCGACAGGACGGGCCGGAACCACTCCAGCAGCCATGCCGGCAGCGACAGCAGGCCACCGCGTCCGAGCGGGCGACTGAGCTGGGTGCCCAGCAGCAGCGCCGAATCGATCAATGCGCCCTGACCCTGCCCCTGCAAGGCCAGCAGGCTGCTCACGCTCAGTCCGGTGCCGAATGAGTGTGCAGCAAGGATATTGCGCTCGCCGGCATGACGCCGCAGCACCGCTACCTGATCGGCCACCAGCTCATCCCACGCGTAGTCCGCCGCGCGCCGGGGCTTGTCGCTGGCGCCATGGCCGAGGAGGTCCCAGGCAACCAGGGTATAGCCCTCGGTCTGCAGCTCGCGCCACTGCTCGCGCCATTGGTCCTTGTTGCCGCCGCCGCCGTGGGCGAAGAACACCACCGTTTGCGGGTGGCGATGCCCCCTGCTGTACGCCAGGCTGATGTAGCGGCCGGGGCGGATTTCCACGCGCTCGCCGCGTACCAGCGGCAGGTCTTGCGTCCAGTGTTCAGCCATGCTCAGCAGTCTCCTTGCGATGGGCCAGGCCCAGGTGGGCGCGCAGGGTCCGACCACTGTAGCACCGCCGGAATACACCGCGATGCTGCAACTGGGGCACCACCTGCGCGACGAAATCGTCGAGGCCGCCGGGCAGGTATGGCGGCATGATATTGAAGCCGTCCGCCGCACCAGACTCGAACCACTCCTGCAACTGGTCGGCGACATCCGTGGCTGTGCCGGCGATTACGCGATGACCGCGGGCATCGGCGATGCGCTGGTACAACTGGCGAATGCTCAAACCCTCGCGCCGCGCCAGATCCAGCAACAGGTGCTGACGGCTTACACCAGACTCGGTAGGCGGCAGTTCCGGCAGCGGGCCGTCCAGCGGAAATGGCGACAGATCGAAACCGCCGGCCACGTCCGACAGCAACGACAGCCCCACCACCGGTTGCACCAGTTCCTGCAGCTGCGCGCGGCGCTCTTCGGCCTCCGCGCGGCAGGCGCCGAGGATCGGCAGCACGCCGGGCATCACTTTCAGCGCGTCCGGGTCGCGGCCATTGCGCGCCGCCCGTTGCTTGATATCGCGGTAGAACGCCTGGGCGCCGGTCAGTTCCGGCTGCGCGGTGAACAGCACCTCCGCATGCCGAGCCGCCAGATCCCTACCGACCTCCGAGGCGCCGGCCAGCACTTGCACCGGCGCCACACCAAGGGCCGCCCAGCGCTCGCGTACGCGCTGGAGGAAATCCTCAGCCATGCGGTAGCGACAAGCGTGCTCATAGTGCCGGTCGCGGCCGAAATTGCGCGCCTCTTCGGCATTGCTCGAGGTCACCAGGTTCCAGCCGCTGCGGCCGCCGCTGAGGGATTCGAGGGTGGCGAAGGTGTCTGCCACGTTCGCCGCGTCGTTGTAGGAAGAGGTGACGGTGGCCACTAGCCCGATGTGCCGGGTGCTCACCGCCAGATGCGCCAGCAGCGTCAGCGGCTCGAAATGCTCGGTGCGCGCCATGCGGCTCAGTGCCTCCAGTCGCCCCGGCAGCATGGCCAGGGTGTCGGAGAGGAAGATCGCATCGAGGCAACCGCGCTCGGCGGTGCGCGCCAACGCCCGGTAGTGCCCTACGTCCAGGCCGCCGGCAGCGTGCGCGCCGGGGTGCCGCCAGCCCGCCAGATGATGCCCGGTAGCCATGAGGAAAGCGCCCAGCGCCATCTGCCGTGGCGCCGTCATGCCGGTTCCTCCACGTCGCGCAGCGGGTGCGCGGCGAGCAGCCGGCGCGTGTAGTCATGTCGCGGGGCGCGCAGCACCTGTTGCGCCTCGCCCAATTCGACGATGCGCCCACTCTGCATCACTGCGATGCGGTCGCACAGGCGCGCCGCCACCTGCAGGTCATGGGTGATGAACACCAGGCTCAGGCCCAGGTCGCGCTGGAGTCTTTCCAGCAATTCCAGCACCTGCTGCTGCACCAGGGCGTCCAGCGCCGACACGCACTCGTCGGCCACAAGCACCTTGGGCTGTAAGGCCAGCGCACGGGCGATGCCGACGCGCTGCCGCTGCCCGCCGGAGAAGTCCCTCGGATAGCGCTCGAACGCAGATTCCGGCAGGCCAACCTGCTGCAGCAGTTCTCGCGCGCGGCGCTCTGCCTCAGCCGCCGTCACGCCATGGGCCAGCGGCCCCGCCATGATCTGCCGGCCGACCCGCTGGCGCGGGTTGAGCGAGGCCAACGGATCCTGGAAGACCATCTGCACCTGCTTTCGCAGCGGGCGCAGGCGTCGCTGCGAAAGCGGTGCCAAGTCCTGGCCACGCAGCAGGATATGCCCGCCGTCCGGCCGCAGCAGGCGCACCAAGGCGCGGCCGAGGGTGCTCTTGCCCGAGCCGGACTCGCCGACGATGCCCAGACATTCGCCGGGGCGTAGGCTGAACGAGACGTCGGCCAGCGCGTTGACACGACGCCGGCGCCACAAGCCCTGGCGACTGTCGTAATGCTTGTGCAGGCCGCTCACTTCCAGCAGCGGCGCGGCGTTCGTCTCGAAGCAGCAGGGGCGGCGCTGGCCGGGTACCAGCGCCGCCAGCAACTGGCGCGTGTAAGGATGCTGCGGAGCGTCCAGCACCTGGCGCAACGAGCCCTGCTCCACCGCGCGGCCCTTTTCCATCACCAGCACGCGGTCGGCGATGGCCTCCACCACGGCGAAGTCATGGGTGATCAGCAGCACCGCCATGCCCTTCTCGCGGCGGATGCGCCGCAGCAGGTCGAGCACCTGGGCCTGGGTGCTGACGTCCAGCGCCGAGGTCGGTTCGTCGGCGATCAGCAATGCAGGCTCCAGCGCCAAGGCGATGGCGATCACCACCCGCTGGCGCTGGCCGCCGGAGAGCTGGAAGGGATAGGCGTGGTAGAGGCTTTGCGGCTCTGGCAGACCGACGTAGCCGAGCAAATCGAGCACTCGCTCGCGGCGCTCCGAGGCCGATGCCACGCCGTGCGCGCGCAAGCTCTCGTCGATCTGCCGGCCAATGCTCATCAGCGGGTTGAGGGCGCTCATGGGCTCCTGGAAGACCATGGCGATGTCCTTGCCGCGCAGCTCGCGCATGCCCTCCTCGCTGCGTCCGGCCAGGTCCTCGCCGCGAAAGCGGATGCTGCCTGCCACGGGCGTCAGATGCGCCGGTAGCAGGCGCAGGATAGCGTTGGCGAGCATGGACTTGCCCGAGCCGGATTCGCCGACCACGCAGAGCACTTCGCCAGCCGAAAGGTCCACGGACACCCCATTCACCGCGCGGGCACGGTCGCCGCCCTCCGGCAGATCAATGCGCAGGTTGCATACTTCCAGCAGTTTCTCGCTCATGGGCGGCCTCCCCGGCTGCCGGTGGTCTGCAGCGATTCGCGCAACGCTTCGCCAATGCGCTGTACCGAGAGCACTGTGAGCAGGATCGCCACGCCCGGCAGCAGGCTCATCGAAGGAGCCTCGCGCAGCAGGTTGCGTGAAGCATTGATCATGTAGCCCCAGCTCATTGCTTCAGGGTCGCCCAGGCCGAGGAAGGCCAGCGCGGCTTCGGTGAGGATGGCGGCGGCAAGGATGAAGGTCAGGCTCACCAGCAGCGGCGACAGGCCGTTGGGCAGTATCTGTGTGAAGACGATGCGCGAGGGAGTCTGCCCCAGCACCAGCGCCGCCTGAACGAACTCTCGCTGGCGCAGGCTCATGAACTCACTGCGCACCAGCCGAGCCACCGGCGGCCAAGCCACCAGCGCAAGTGCCAGCACGACTGAGCCGACCGAGGGCTCCATCAACGCCACCAGTACGACGGCCAGAACGAGCTGCGGGATGATCTGGAAGCACTCCGCGAGACGCATCAGCACCTCGTCGACCCAGCCGCCGAAATAGCCGGCGATGGCGCCGATCAGTAGCGCGGGCAGCAGGGTGGCCAGCGTCGCCAGCCCCCCCACGGTCAGCGATGTGCGCGCGCCGTAGAGCAGCCCGGTGGCGACATCGCGGCCGAGCATGTCGGTGCCCAGCCAGTGGCCGGTGTCACTGAATGGCGGGATCAGCGGTCGCGCCAGCATCTCCCAGGGCGAGGCCGAGCATAGCCAGGGAGCCAGAATGGCGGCCCCAGCCAGGAGAATCAGGAAACTGGCAGCAAGAATGGCGCCGGGGCGCAACAGAGCTTTCATCGCACCTCTCCCGCCACGCCGATGCGAGGGTCAAGCAGGCGGCAGAGCAGATCGGTAAGGAAATTGAACGCCACCACCAGGCAGGAGATCACCAGGAACACCCCCAACAGCAGCGCATAGTCGCGCTGGCTTAGGGCGTCGTAGAGTAGCCGGCCGATGCCCGGCCAGGCGTAGACCACCTCGATCAGCAGCGCGCCGCTGGCCAACTGGCCCAGTTGCAGGCCAGCGAAAGTCACCACCGGCACCAGCGCATTGCGCAGCACATGGGCGAGCAGGATGCGTCCCTCGCTAAGTCCCTTGGCACGAGCCAGGCGCACGTGCTCCTGAGGCAGGATATCGAGCATGGCGCTGCGGGTCAGGTGCACGTACATTGCGAGGGACAGGAAGCTCAACGACAGACACGGCAGCAGCAGGTGGCCGAGGCGATCCGCCCACCAGTCCCAACCGTCCAGGTCGGCACCCACGCTCTGCATACCGAAGGCTGGCAACCAGCCCAACTGCACCGAGAACAGCAGCACCAGCAGCAGCGCAAGCCAGAACGGCGGCGTGGCAAACAACACCCAGACGGCACGGCCGATGAAGCGGTCCAGTCGGCCGCTGCCCTGCTGGCTACGTGCGGCGAGCACCCCGAGGGTCACCCCGAGCGTGAGCGACACGGCGAACGCCGAGCCCATCAGCAGCAGCGTGGCCGGCAGGCGCTCGGCGATCAGTTGCCAGACTCCTTCCTGGTTGCGGTAGGAGTAGCCCAGGTCGAGGTGGGCGATCTGTGCGAGGTAGCGCCACAGCTGCACCGGGAGCGGCAGGTCCAGGCCCATCTGGCCGCGCAGCCGGGCGATGTAGTCGGCATCGTCGCTGCCCGCCTCCCCCGCCATCAGCAGCGCCGGGTCGCCCGGTGCCAGGCGCAGCAGCAGGAAGGCGCCAATCAGCACCGCGCCGATAAGGGCGAGCGCACGCCCCAGGCGCGCGCTGGCGTACAGCAGCACATTCATTGCTTGGTGGGCTCCAGATAGACCTCGGCGTAGCTGTCGTTGAGGCTGGTGGCGCTGCGGATCAGGTTGTGCACGCGCTGCTGGTAGAGCGTGGGGAAACGCATCTCGAAGATCGGTGCGATCGGCAGGTCATCGTTGAGCTTGCGCTCCAGCTCGCCGTACACGGCCTGGCGCTGCGGGCCTTCGGGCGTATTGGCGACGCGCTGCCAGAGCGCATCGGCCGCCGCATCGCTGTAGCCGGTGATATTGGCGAAGGGCGATGTCTTGAGGATGTAGTCGCTGCGATACAGATAGGCGGTGGTCAGGTAAGGATCGCCAACCTGGAAGATGAAGTTGTAGGTCAGGTCGAAGTCCCAGTCACTGGCCCGCTGGTACCAGGTGGCGGCGTCGGAGGTCGCCACCTGTACCTTGATGCCCAGCGGCTGCAGTGCCTGCTTGGTGTACTCGGCCAGGCGTTCCCAGGCACCGCCCTTCTCGCCGTTGAGCAGGCGCACGCGCAGCTTGCTGACGTCCACGCCGGATTCGGCGATCAGTGTCTTGGCCCTGACCGGGTCATAGCCGTATTGTGGCAGCTTTGGGTCGTGGAAGGCGCCGAGGAAAGGGCCGGCTGCCACGCGGCCGGTGCCGAAGAAGATGTTGTCGACGATGAACTGGCGGTTCAGCGAATAGAGGATCGCCTGGCGCACCTTGGGGTTGTCCAGGCCCGGCTTTCGGGTGTTGATCTGCAGGAAAGCCAGCCCCGGGTACAGCTCGTAACCCTTCTCCGACGCGGCGACGCCGGGCAGCTGCGACAGGCGTTTGAGGTCGGCGTAGTCGGCATCGCCGCTGCGCAGCACCTGCACCTCGCCGCGCTCGAACGCGGCCGCGCGGGCGGCGGCGTCGGGTATGACGTGGTAGACGATACCGTCCAGGTACGGCAGGCCCTTGTGCCAATAGTCCGGGTTGCGCGCCAGGCGAATGTAGGCGCCGCGCTTCCACTCCTGGAACACGAACGGCCCGGTGCCGACAGGCTTGAGGTTGTACGGGTTGCTGCGGTAGTCGGTGCCGGCATACAGGTGCTTGGGCACGATGGGCCGCAGGCCGCTGCCCAGGGCCGAGAGCAGCGGCGAGAAGGGTTTCTTCAGCTGGAACACCACCTGCTCGGCACCCTTGGCCTGCACGCTTTGCACGTACTCGCCGAAGATGCTTGCCATGCGCTTGTCCACTTCCGGGTAGAAGTCGTTGAAGCTGAACACCACGTCCTCGGCGCTGAAAGGTTTGCCGTCGTGCCATCTCACCCCGGGCTGCAGGTCGAAGGTGTAGGTCAGGCCGTCCGCTGACACCGTCCAGCTGCGGGCCAGCACTGGCTGCGGCTTGAGATCGGTGTCGAAGGTGAGCAGCCCTTCGAGGATCTTGCCGCCGACGTACTGGGTGGCGACGTGGCTGACCACCGCGTGGGACAGTGACGGCGGCTCAGGCTGCGCCACCAGGTCGAGCTGGCCACCACGGGTCGGTTCCGCCACGGCGGCGCCCGCCATGGCCAGGCCGGCCGCCAGCAGGCCGGCGAGCAGCCTGACCAGGCGAGGACGTCGGGGCACATGGAGGAAGGTGGGACTGGGCATGGAAGCTCCTGCAGGATCAGCGCCGCGAATCGGCTTTGCAGGGGCTAGAGCAAGCGCTGTGCCATGGTCCGGCAGGCCCACCGCCACGGGGCTCACGGCACTCCGGCACAGGGCCGCTGGTGCAAATCACACAGCGCAGCTGGCGCATTGCCTGAAAAGCAGCAACCGGACCGGAGGAAAAGTGGCATGCACGGTGAATCCGGCTCTCTGCATAGTGGCAAGGAGCGGTTCGCGAACATCCTCGCTCCCACAAAAAGCGGGTGCTGTGGCGAACGGGCGCAGGCGCCCTGCGAGCTCGCCCAGGGCGACTGGCACAGGGATTGCGACTAGGCTGCATCTTCTATGTGGAGCAGCAGCGCATGACTCAGGACTATCTCGGAAACCCCATCGACAGCAAGCGCACGGACACCCGGCAGGCCATCGATGATTTCACCGGCGGTGTACTGGCCTACCAGACCCGCGCGGAAAACATCCTCGCCGGCGCCGAAGCCGACCCTGATTCGGTCTTGGCCAACGCCTTTGCCGGCCTGCTGATGATGTTCGCCGAATCACCTCAGGCACCCAGCCTCGCGGCGCGCCACCTGCAACGGGCCAGGGCGGCAGGCCCCGGGATACCACGTGCCGAACGCTACACCGCCCTGCTCGCGGCCTGGAGCGCGGACGATCTGCCCGAAGCGTTGCGCCTGAGCGAACAGTTGCTCGATGAGCACCCGCGCGACCTGCTGGCCGCCAAGCTTAACCAGTACTTCGAATTCAACCGCGGCAACGCTCCGGCCATGCTGCGCATCGCACTGAAGGCCGTGAAAGGCGCGGGGGACGTACCACAGGCCTATGGCATGCTCGCCTTCGCCTACGAGCAGTGCCACCTGCTGGAGGAAGCTGAAGCAGCGGCGCGCTATGCCCTGCAGTTGCTGCCGGGCGAACCCTGGGCGCAACACGCCCTCGCCCACGTGCTGCTGACGCGTGGCCGCATCGAGGAAGGCACGCAGTTCCTCGTGGATGCCAGCGCTGGCTGGCAGGGACTCAACTCCTTCATGTACACCCACAACTGGTGGCACCTGGCGCTGTTCCACCTGGCACGAGGCAATGACCAGCGTGTGCTGGAGATCTACGACCAGCACGTGTGGGGCGTCTTCCCCGAGTATTCCCAGGACCAGATCGGCGCTGTCTCGCTGCTGGCCCGCCTGGAGTTTGCCGGCATCGACGTCGGCCCGCGCTGGGAAGCACTCCTGCCCTACCTGCGCGAACGCCGAGCGGATGTCGTGCAGCCATTCCTCAGCCTGCAATACCTCTATGGCCTGGCTCGCGCCGGGCAGGAAGAAGCCGGTGAATTGCTGGAGGCGCTGCGCCAGCAGGCACGCAACGCGCCGGACTTCAGCCGCACGGTGTGGGCAGAAGTGACCCTGCCCGCCGCCGAAGGCCTGTACGCCCATGCCCGCGGCGAGTACGAGCTGGCAGCACGGCGGTTGGCACAGGCGTTGCCGCGCCTTGGCGAGATTGGTGGAAGCCATGCCCAGCGCGATCTCTTCGCGTTGATCGAACTGGAAGCACAACTGGGAGCTGGCGATTGGCTGGCGGTACAGCAGTCGCTGGAGCTGCGACGTCGCTACGACGCTCTGGACGTGCCTGGCAACCGTCACCTGGAGAAGGTCTATGCGGCACTCGGGCTACCCCAGGAAGCGGCTCGAGCGGCCCGGCGGGTGAAGCGGGCGCTCGACGAGCTGACCCGCTGATCACGGTCCTTGCAGGAGCGCCCCATTGCCCGCTCCTGCAAGGAAAGTCGGGAATCAGCGTTCTGAGCGAGCCTGGTACACACCACGAGCAATCGCGCGTGCCACGCAATCCGCCGCAGCCGATCCGATGCGCGACAGTTCCACCTGACGGCGCTGGCCTTCCACCAGTTCGACAGCGCCCGAAGCCATGGCGAACAAGCTATCGCCATCGAACGGCAGGTGTGCCGGGCGCACCGCACGGGCGATACCATCCTGCGCCATGATCGCCAGGCGCTTGCACTCGGCCGTGGTCAGCTGCGCGTTGCACGCCACCACCGCCAGCGTGGTGTTGGCTCCGGCCTGCAAGCGGCCCATGGAATCCAGCCGTGACAGCTCCGGCATCGGCTCACTGCAATCCATGCGCTGAGCAGGCACACGTCCGCCGAACTCGCCGCCCTGCTCCCAGGGCCAGGCCCAGAAAGTCTCGCCGTCGGGCATGTAGACGCTGCCGATGGGATTGGCCACCACCAGCGCGCCCACCAGCAGGCCGTCCCCCAGGTCCAGCGAGGCCGAACCCAAACCGCCCGGCAGCACACCGGCCATGGCACCGCGGCCGGCGCCAACTGCGCCGAGGGCGAACTCTAGGTCCAGGTTGGCCAGCGCCTCGCGGCCCAGTTCGCGGTACGGCGGGTCGATGCCCCACCCCTTGTCGCCACCATTGGCGAGGTCGTGCAGCACCGCCGCCGGAACGATGGGAATGGCCGGCGCACCCGCCTTCAGGTGCAGTCCGATATTGCGCGCCGATAGCTCCGCACTGACGCCATCGGCTGCACCCAAGCCGAATACCGAGCCACCGGAGAACACCAGCGCATGCAACTGCCCCACCATGTTCTCCGGCTCCAGCGCAGCGGACTCGCGGCCACCAGGGCCGCCGCCACGAATGTCCACGCTGGCAGTCCATACGCTATCTGGATGCAGCACCGTGACGCCGGTCTGCACGCGTTCATCGGTGGCGTGGCCGACCAGCAGGCCGGGGATATCAGTAATCAGGTTGCGCGGGCCGGGTCTGGGCATACGTCTCTCCAGGCAGCAAGGGAAAGCAGCGTCAGAGCAAGGCCTGTGCCAGCGTGTAACCAGACGACCGATCCCGCCCGCGCACTGGTTGCTGCAAATGCAGCATCGCGCCGTTGGGCACTCTCTCCAGGGCACCGGCTGGGTGAAAAGCAACAGCCTGGATCGGCTCTGCTGCAAACCCAGCAGGGAATTTCCAGCACTACCGGCAAACCACTGAAAGACAAGGCTTTTACAGACTGGCACAGCGCTTGCCTTGTCAGCGCCATGAGCTTGAGCCTGCCTTCCGACTGAACGCGACCAGTCCCTCCCAGCAACAAGCCGTTCGCCAACGCGGCCCCGATGCCGTCGACACGATAACCCGAAGCGGCTACCCAGACGGGCGCCAGCCGGGAGCAAACCTTGGAGCGTAACCATGACCGCAGTCACCCGTGCCCGGAGCGCATCGACCGCCCGCACGCTGTTCACCCATAGCCTTCTGTTCCTTGCCGTCACCCAGGCCCTGCCGGTGCTCGCCGCGGACGCCAGCGCCAACGGCAGCACCACAGACAACCGCCTGAGCACCGTCGTGGTAGTCGGCAACCGAGGTCAGGCGCGCACCCTGGCCGACAGCCCGGCACCAGTGGACGTCATCTCCGGCAAGCAGCTGGAAGCCACCGGCCAGGGCGACCTGACCCGCGCCCTGAGCCGCGTTCTGCCCTCGTTGAACCTGCCCGCTTCATCCGGCTTCGGCTCTACCTCCGTGGTCCGTCCGATCAGCCTGCGCGGCCTCAACGGCGACCAGGTGCTGGTGCTGGTCAACGGCAAGCGCCGACACAACAGTGCCCTGCTCAACAACGGCACCTACCTGAATTCCGGCTCGCAGCCGGTGGATCTCGATATGATCCCCACCGCCCTGGTGGACCACGTCGAGGTACTGCGTGATGGCGCCTCCGCGCAGTACGGCTCCGATGCCATCGGCGGGGTCATCAACGTCGTGCTCAAGCAGACTGACCATGGCGGCCGCCTGGCCACCACTTACGGCCAGAACTACGAGAACGGCGACGGCGAGACCGCTCGGCAGAGCGGCAACATTGGCTTCGAACTGGGCAATGAGGGCTTCGTCAACTTCGCCCTGGACTACAAGCACCAGAACGTCTCCGACCGCTCCGACAATGCGCCCTATACCGACTCCGCCGGCAACACCAGCCTGCAGCACACTTACTACGGCACCGGCCTGCCGAAAGTGGAGAACTTCAGCCTGGGCTACAACGCCGAGCTGCCGGTGAACGACGCGCTGACCCTGTACTCCTTCTCCACCTATACCAACCGCGAGTCGTCCAAGCCTCTGGCGTTCCACCAACCGGCGAGCTTCAACGGCATCCCGACGCCGTACCCCGAGGGCATCGAGGACAACCTGCGGTTCATCGAGAACGACTTCCAGTTCGCCTTCGGCGGCAAGGGCGAGGCGGCCGGCTGGGACTACGACCTGTCCACCACCTACGGCCAGGACCACGCCCGCGCCACGCTGACCGACACCTACAACCTCAGCTACGGCGCGGACTCGCCGACCAACGTCGACACCGGCGTGAAAACCTTCAGCCAATGGACCAGCAACCTCGACCTGACCCGCGCCTTCGACCTCGGCCTGGCGAAGCCGACGCAGATTTCCTGGGGCCTGGAGCATCGCTACGAGAACTACAAGATCGGCAAGGGCGAGTACGCCTCTTACGGCTACGGCGACTACCAGTACGGCGCCAACGGCGCGCTGATCGCCCCCGGCACCATCTCCGGCGCCGGCACGACCCCGGCTGACGCCGCCTCCAAAGGTCGCACCAGCTATGCCGGCTACGGCGAGATCGGTCAGGACTTCACCGACAAGTGGCACGTCGATCTCGCCGGGCGCTACGAGCACTACAACGACGGCTCGGGCGTGACCACCAACGGCAAGCTCTCCACCCGCTACCAGCTGACCCCGATCCTGGCCGTGCGCGGCACCGCCAGTACCGGCTTCCGCGCGCCGTCACTGGCCCAGCAGATCTACAGCTCGACCTCGCAGAGCAGCGTCAACGGCAACCTGCTGGACTACCGCAACGTGGCAGTGGATTCGGACGTCGCCAAGGCCCTCGGCGCGTCCACGCTCAAGCCGGAAAAATCCACCAACTACAGCGTCGGCCTGACCCTGCAGCCCACCCCGGCCAGCAGCCTGACCGTCGACGCCTACCAGATCAAGATCCGCGACCGCATCGCCCAAACCGGTTACCTGGGTGGCACCACCGCGATACGCGACATCCTGGTGGACGCCGGCCTCAACCCCAACCAGTACGTCACCTACTTCACCAACGCGCTGGACACCACAACCCGTGGCGTCGACATCGTCGGTGACTACCGCCAGGAGCTGGGCGCCTACGGCAGCATTCGCTACAACGCCGGCTTCAACTGGAATACCACCGAGATCGACAAGATCCACGCCTCGTCCGTAGCCCAGGCCGCGCTCGGCCCGGACGGCGGCTACGACCGCCAGCGCCAGGGCAACCTCAAGCATGGCCAGCCCGAATCGCGCCTGCTGCTGGGCGCCGACTGGAGCATCGGCCAGTTCGACGTGAGCCTGAACCTGACACGCTACGGCGAGTACACCCAATACGGCACCGCCGAAGTCTACGACCGCACCTTCGACCCGCAGTGGATCACCGACCTCAACGTCGACTACCACCTGACCCGCAGCCTGACACTCACCGCCGGGGCCAACAACCTGTTCAACGTCTACCCGGACCGTACCCACCTGCCCAGCAGCTCCGGCGCCTTCCCGTACGGCAACTTCTCGCCCTACGGCACCACGGGCGGCTACTGGTACACGGGCCTGGCCTACAACTTCTGACCCGGCGCAAGCCAGCGGGCGCCCTCGCGGCGCCCGCACGAACGGGAGACACTCCATGTCCCGCCGCACCGACCAGATCAAGCTCGGCGCCTTCCTCGCCAACAGTGGCCACCACGTCGCCGCCTGGCGCCACCCCAAGGCTCAGGCTGATGCCAGCCTGGACTTCGATTACTTCAAGCAGGTCGCGCAGACCGCAGAGCGCGGTCGCTTCGACGCGCTGTTCGTCGCCGATGTGGTCGCTCTCTGGGGCCACCACCTCGACGCCCTGAGCCGTACTGCGCGCGGAGAGCACTTCGAGCCGCTGACCCTGATGGCGGCGCTGGCCGCCGTCACCAGCCGCATCGGCCTGATCGCCACCGCCACCACCAGCTACAACGAGCCGTACCACATCGCCCGCAAGTTCGCCTCGCTCGACTACCTGTCCAAGGGGCGTGCCGCCTGGAACCTGGTCACCTCGGTGGTTTCGGACGAGGCCTGGAACTTCGGCCGCGAGGCGCACATCGACCACGCCGAACGCTACCGCCGTGCGGAAGAGTTCCACGATGTGGTCAAGGGCCTGTGGGACAGCTGGGAAGATGACGCCTTCCTGCGCGACAAGGCCAGCGGTCAGTACTTCGACCCGGCCAAGCTGCACGTGCTCAACCACCAGGGCGAGTACTTCTCCGTGCGCGGCCCGCTCAACGTGGCGCGCCCGCCGCAGGGACACCCGGTGCTGGTGCAGGCCGGCGCCTCGGACGCCGGCAAGGCGCTGGCCGCGCGCGTCGCAGAAGTCATCTTCGCCATGGCCGAGACCATCCCTGCCGCCCAGGCGTTCTACACCGACGTAAAGCAACGCGCCGCTGCGCTGGGCCGCGACCCGGATGGCCTCAAGATTCTGCCCGGCATTACCCCCTTCATCGGCCGGACCCGCGAAGAGGCACGCGAACTGTTCGAGGAATTCCAGAGCCTGGTGGACCCGGTGCTCGGCCTGCGCCTGCTGGCCGATACCCTGGGCGAGGACATCGACCTCTCCGCCCACGACCTCGACGGCCCGCTGCCGGAAACCCCGGTCGGCCAGCGCGGCAGCCGCCGCGACAAGGTGCTGGAACTGGCGCGCCACGAGGGCCTGACGATCCGCCAGCTGTACCTGCGCCTGGCCGGCGGCAACCCGGTGATAGGCACCGCCGAGGACATCGCCGATACCTTCGACGCCTGGTTCCAGGCCCGCGCCTGTGACGGCTTCAACGTGTTCTTCCCGTACCTGCCCGGCGGCATCGAGGTGTTCGTCGACGAAGTGGTGCCACAGTTGCAGGAACGCGGCCTGCTGCGCCGCGAATATGAGGGCGCGACCCTGCGCGAAAACCTCGGTCTGGTGCGGCCGGCCAACCGCTTCGCCGGGAGCGCGGCATGAGGTTCGCTCCCCTGTTACTGGCCGCCGGCTGCGCCCTCGCGCAACCGGCGTTCGCGCTGAACATCCTGCTCAGCAATGACGACGGCTACCGTCACCCGAACATTCGCGCGCTATACAGCGCACTCAAGGCCGATGGGCACAACGTGCGCATCGCCGCGCCCTACAGCGACCAGAGTGCTCGCGGCGGGGCGTTCTTCTTTGGCCGCGAGACGCAGGTCGGCCGTGACGACGACCCGGCCTATCCGGACAGCTACTACCTCACCACCACCGAAAAGGGCCAGTGCGAAAGCACCAGCTGCGCCGGCCAGCAAGTGGACATCCGCATCAGCGGCACGCCGGTCATGGCGCTGCTGCTGGGATTGGAGAAGGTCCTGCCGCACCCGGATCTGGTCATCGTCGGGCCCAACCCCGGCAACAACCTGGGCGCCCTCAACAGTGCCTCGGGCACCTTCAACGCCGCAGGCGTCGCGGTGCTCGCCGGTGTCCCCGCACTGGCGGTCAGCGTCGACCTGAAGGAACAGGACAGCCCCCGTATCGCCGCCATCGTCACCCGCCTGGTGGACGCGCTGGACAAGCATCGCCAGGCCGACGGCGCGCTGCTGCCCAGGGGCGTGGGCCTGAACCTCAACCTGCCGCCGCTGGCGAAACTCCAGGGCGCGCGGCTGACCCGCATCGGCAGTTACGTGCCTTTCCACGCCCTCTATACCGACGACCTTGGCAAACTCGACGCCAAGCTTGCCGGCAAGCCGGGCATCGGTTTCGCCTGGTCGCCGCCGCCGAACGCGAGCAACGTCGAGGACGAAGCGGTGTGGGTCGCCAAGGGCTATCTCACCCTCAGCCCGTTCAACGCCCTGCCCGGCACGCCGGCCGCGAGCGAAGGCCTCGGCGCCGCTCTGGCGCCACTGCTCGGGCAGATCGACCAGGAGCGCCAACCATGAGCTACCACACTCAGCACCGAACCTTCCGCCTGGGCTTTCTCAACCGCGTGTATGCCCCGCAGTTCGAGCCGCGCCTGTACCAGCAGACCCTGGAGCTGTTCGAAGCCGCCGAGGAACTGGGCTTCGACAGCGGCTGGCTGGCCCAGCACCATTTCGCCAGCGAGAATGGCCGTCTGCCCTCGCCGCTGGTGCTGCTCAGCGCCGCAGCCGAGCGCACCCGGCACATTCAACTGGGCACCGGTATCGTTGTGCTCAACCAGGAGAACGCCCTGCGCCTGGCCGAGGACGCCTCGGTGCTCGACCTGCTCAGCCAGGGCCGCCTGCAACTGGGCCTGGGCGCCGGCTTCGACCCGGACAGCTTCGCCGCCTTCGGCCAAAGCCTGGAAGGCCGCCACGCCCAGTACGACCTGCGCCTGGAACGCCTGCGCCAGGCCCTGGCCGGCGAGCCGCTGAATGACGACGGCCGAGTGCTGCGCCCGGCGGCCAATGGGCTGGATCGCCGCCTGTGGGAGGCCACCTCGCGCGTCGAGCAGGTCGCCGAGCGCGGCAACGGGTTGATCCTCGCGCCCAACCCCACCGTCGGTGCCGAGCCGCGTCCCCAGGTGATCGAGCGCTACCGCAAGGCCTGGAATCCCGTCCATTCCGGCACGCCCCGCGTCGCCCTGGTGCGCGCCGTATTCCCCGGCGCCGATGCCGCGGCGCAGGGCTCGACCCTGCGCCGGGACATCCTCACCTACGTCGAACGCCAGCGACGCATCGGCATTGGCCATGCAGACCCGGCACAGGGGTTCGAGGCAGTGCTCGACGCTCTCGGCGTGCTCTATGGCGACCCGGCGAAGATCGCCGGACAACTGCTCACGGACGCCCCGCTGGGCGCCGATGACCAATTGATCGTCCAGGTGCAGACAACCTCCACCGGCTTTGCCGAAGCCCTGCGTCATCTGGAAATCGTCGCCCGCGACATCGCCCCCGCGCTAGGCTGGCAACCACGCCCGCAGCGCACCCTTGCACAGGAGATCCCGGCATGAGCGCCCCGAAACCGCGACAGCCGTTCAAGCTCGGCTTCCTCACCCATGCCTTCGGCAGCGACCCGCGCCAGGTCTACCGCGACGTGCAGGAACAGTTCGAATTTGCCGAGGCGCTGGGCTTCGACGGCGGCTGGATCGCCCAGCACCACCTGAGCGGTGGCTTCGGCCAGTTGCCCTCGCCGCTGCTGCTGTTCGCCAACATCGCCGCGCGCACCCGGCGCATCGAACTGGGCACGGCTGTAGTCACGCTGCCGCTGGAGGATGCATTGCGCCTGGCAGAAGACGCCGCCGTGCTCGACGCACTGTCCGCCGGACGCCTGCAACTGGGCCTGGGCAGCGGCGGCGCCAACCTGGACATGTTCAACGCCTTCGGCCGCAATGCGCAGCGCCGCCAGGACGATTTCCAGCAGGCCCAGCGCGCCTTGCAGGCCGCCCTGCTCGGCGCGCCGCTGCCCGGTAATGCGCAGCTTCGCCTGCATCCGCCGGCAGCAGAACTGCGGGAACGACTCTGGCATTCCCACGGCAGCGAATCCGGTGCGGCGTATGCCGCCGAGCAAAGTAACGGCCTGCTGCTGGGGACCGCCACTCATGATCCGTTGACGGTGCAGAAGCCGCTCGCCGACGCCTACCTTGGCGCCTGGCAGGATGAAACGCGCCGGCCCCGCATCGGCGTGGTGCGCGCGATCTTTCCCGCCGAGGACAAGGCGCAGTCGCGCGCGGAATTGGCACCGGACATCGAGTTGCACATACCCCGGCTGATCCGCGAAGGCCTGATCGACGAGGCGGCCGACCTGGACAGCCATCTGCGCCTGCTCAACGTCCACTACGGCCATCCCGAGGAGGTGATCATGAGCGTGCGCAACGACCCGTCGCTGCTGCCCTATGCGGACTACTTCATCGCCGTCGTGCAGTCGGAAAGCTCCACCCAGGCCCAGGTGCTGCGGCGTCTGGAGCAACTGGCGCGGGACATCGCCCCGGCGCTGGGCTGGACGCCCTCCGGCCAGGCGCTCGCGGTGACCGGATGAGCCTGCGCTTCGCCTGGAAACTCAGCGCCAGCAGCACTCGGCGCGGGCTGAACTGGCAATCGCAGCCGGCGGAATGGGTGCAACTGGCCCAGGCCGTGGAGTACGCCGGTCTCGATGACCTCTATCTGCCCGGAGGGCCGAACCAGCCGGACAGCCTGATGGTCGCCGCCGCGCTCTGCGCGCATACCCGCCGGCTCGGGCTGACTCTCAGCCTACCGGCGGAAGCCATGCTCCCCGCGGCGCTGGCGGCAACCCTGCAGAGCCTGCAATCACTGTCCGCAGGACGAGTGCGCCTGCACCTGCCCGACAGTGATCGCGGCAGCCTGCGCCGGGCCTTCGGCGAGGTGCTCAACCGCGACCAGCGCCACGAACGCATCGACGAGTTCCTCGACATCCTGCAACGATTGCTGCACGCCCCGGCCACGCCACTGGACCACAACGGCCGCTACTTCCACCTGGAAAATGCCGGCCTCGGCCTGCGCGATCTACCGCCTTCGCCGTTACTTCTGGATGACACCCTGGGTACGGAACGCATCGCCAACCGCGCGGATGTCTGCTTCGTACAGGGCGACGACATCGGGCAACTGGGCGAAACCATCGCTCGCTTGAACCAGGCCGCACTGGCTGCCGGCCGCACGTTGGGTTACATCGCCAGCTTCGGGATCATTGCCCGCGAGAGCGAGAACCAGGCGTGGAACGAAGCCGCCCGGCAGGCGCAGTACTTCACCGCGCCGGCCAGGGGCAAGCGCCGCAGCGCCGATGCGAGCGTGGTCGAATTGCTCGCAGAGCGAGCCGAGCATCCCGCCCGCCGCAGAGAAATCCACCCGAACCTTTGGCTGCCCGCGCCCGGAGAGTCGCCCGTGCTGGTGGGCAGTTACCCCCAGGTCGCCAGCCGGCTGCGCGAATTGCGCGGCGCCGGCCTCAATCAGATTATTCTGCAGGCGCCCAACGCGGTGCGCGAGGTTCTGCGCTTCGGCGAACGGATCCTGCCGCTGCTGCGCGACGAAACTGAAAAGGACACCCGGATTGGCCGCTGACCCCAAACGCAAGCGCATCGAGATCGACTGGTTTCTGCCCACCAACGGCGACGGCCACCACCTCACCAGCAGCGGCCTGCCCAAGGTCGGACTGTTCCAGCAGGGCGAACGCGCACCGACCCTCGACTATCTGCGCCAAGTGGTGCGCGCCGCTGAGCAGGCGGCCTTCGACGGCATCATGGTGCCCACCGCCAGCGGCTTCGAAGACCCCTGGCTGATCGTCGCGCTGATGGTTCAGGAAGTGCGCCGACTGAAGTTCCTGCTGACCCTGCGCCCCGGCGTCGAACTGCCCGCCTATACAGCGCATAAGGCCGCCACCCTGCAACAGCTCAGCGACAACCGTTTGCTGCTGCACCTGGTCAGCGGCTCCAGCCGCTTCGAGCAGCGCGCGCTAGGCGACTTCCTCGAACACGACGAACGCTACGCCCGCAGCGCCGAGTTCCTCGACGTGTTCCGCGCCACCTGGGCCGGACGCGAGCACCACGGACGGTACTACCGCACCGGCAGCCCGGTGCCGATTCCCCGGGAGGCGGCGTTGCCACCGATCTGCTTCGGCGGCGCCTCGGACGTCGCCGAGCGCATCGCCGCCAGCCACGCGCAGAGCTACCTGATGTGGGGCGAACCGCCGGCGATGATCCGCGAGCGCATCCTTCGCATGCGCGAGCGGGCCGCGGCCCATCGCCGCGAGATGCGCTTCGGCCTGCGCTTGCACGTGTTCGCCGCCGCCGATTCACGGCAGGCCTGGGCCCACGTCGGACGCCTGCTCGACGAGATTCCCCGCGACGCCATCGAGCGCGCCCAGCAACAATTGGCGGCCTATGAATCGGTGGGGCAATCGCGGCAGATCAGCCTGACCCAGGGCCGCGCGCACAACGTGCGTGACCTGGAGGTTTCACCGAACCTCTGGGCTGGTGTTGGCCTGGTGCGCGGGGGCGCGGGCACGGCGCTGGTGGGCAGCTACGCGGAGGTCGCCGAGCGTATCGAGGAATATCATCAGTTAGGCGTCGACACCTTCATCCTCTCCGGCTATCCACACCTGGAAGAGGCGATCCACCTGGGTGAGGAACTGCTGCCGTTACTGCGCCGCGACGCTGCCACGGCCACTTCCCGGCAGCGCCGACGCGACTGATCACGCCTTGGCTCGGCCTTTGAGCAGGCCGTGGTTGACCAGCAGCGTGCGCATGGCGTTGCGGCTGATGCCCAGCAGTGCGGCGGTGCGCAACTGGTTGAAGCCGCAATGGGCGAACGACTCTCGGACAATGAGGTCTTCGAGGTCGTGCAGCAGGGTTTCCCCCGGCACGTCAAACAGGCGCAGCAACTGGTCGCGGATTATCTCCTGCGGCAATCCGGTCGGCGCGCCCGAGCCCATCCGCTGCCCTGACAGCGCGGCGGAAAACTTCAGATGTTCGGGGCGCACCACCTTTTCCCCTGCCACCAGCAACGCGAGGTGCACGACGTTCTCCAGCTCGCGGATGTTACCCGGCCAGGCATAGTCCAGCAGCGCGCTGACGGCGGCCTCGGAAAACATTGGCTCGGCGATTTTCAGGCGCTGGGCGTAGAGCCGGCGGAAGTGCTCCACCAGAGGCATGATATCCAGGGGGCGCTCGCGGAGCGGCAGCACGCGGGCCTGGGCGACGTTGATGCGGTAGAACAGGTCGAGGCGGAAATTGCCGGCGTCTACCGCCTGCTCGAGGTCGACGTTGGTGGCGGTCACCAGGCGGATGTCCACCTTGATCGGCTTGCGCGAGCCGACTCGGACGATCTCCTGCTCCTGCAAGGCGCGCAGCAACTTGACCTGCAGCGGCATCGGCAGGTCACCGATCTCGTCGAGGAACAGCGTGCCGCCATCGGCTTCTTCGAACCAGCCTGCGCGGCGCCCTGTGGCGCCGGAAAACGCACCGGCTTCATGGCCAAACAGCTCGCTCTCGGCGAGGCTTTCGTTGATCGCGCCGCAGTTCACTGCGACGAACGCGCCTTTGCGCCCGCTAGAACTGTGAATGTAGCGCGCCACCAGCTCCTTGCCAGTGCCGGTCTCGCCGTTGATCAGCACGGGCACCTCGCTGGGGCCGACGCGGTCGAGGAACTCCAGTAACTGGCGCGAGCGTGGATCGGAGAATACCAGCGCCTTGGCGCGAATCGACAGCGGCTGCTTCTCGCCCTGCGGCAAGGTCAGCACGGGTGTCGCGCCCCAGGGGGATTGGCTCATGGGTCCTGCTTGTAGCCTGCCTTAGATGAGAGTGCCACTTTATCGCTCATCTCTTATAACCATAAATATCTAAATCGCATGAGGTCATAACCCGCGATGCCCGACGCAGAGCGGTTCATCGAAATCTGGCTATTTTCGGTCTTTTGATCCCTGGGAGCACTTTGGTTGGAGTTTTTATATGCCTAACCATTAGAAATTTTCGGCCACTTAAAACCAAAAGGCCACTCAAACACCTGGAGAGGTAGTTGTTGAGGTTGTTGCCCCGTCTATGGAGATGCGGGGACAACGGCGGTTTCACAGGCTGATCGCCACCCTTCCAGCCAGAATAATGACCGCGTCGCGCGAGGTGCCTCTCACGGAATAGCCAGCACGCAAGGAGAACCCCGGGACAACTGGCGACTCGCACAGAGGGGGGCACGACAACGCTCAGCGGTGCGGTGAGACCAAGGGTGCAGGTAGAACACGGCCACAAAGAGCAACGGAACCGAGTCAGCACGAAGGACGCCACCCATCGGGATCCGTATGAGGCCCTGCGCCAGCAGTGTTCCTGCGTAGGATGGCCGCCATTCGACGGCAAATTGTATCCACGGGTTGGACTTGTTCGATGGTGTTAATGGTATCGGGCAAGACAAAGCGTTGGGACGACGGCTCGTACAGGAAGCGGCAAAGGAAGTGGTCGATGGCGCGTTGAAGCGACTCCCAGAACTGGACGCTCACTGACATCCACTTTGCGTCGGTAGCGGCCTCTCGTAGGGGCATGAAGCTGACCTGGCCATAGGGCACACGCCCTCTTCTTGTGGCCTGTTAGCCCTCCAAATCACCGTTTCGCATGGCAAAAGTTATGGCCTGGGCAGTCGTTGCAACGCCAAGACGGCGGCGTGCCGAACGCAAATGGTTTTCCACCGTACGTTCTGACAGACCAAGAGTTGCGGCAATATCCGCCTGCCGTTTTCCAGCAGCAGTCCAAGCCAGAACTTCGCGCTCACGTTCGGAAAGCTTCCTGAACACCTCGCCAACTGGCGCCTCGAGCAAGCGGCGTGCGGAGAAGAATGCGGCCCTGGCCACAATGCTCAAGGCCAGGCGAGCCCTGGGAGTCGATTCCACTTGCTCCCCGCCAAGACTCATGGCGCCTTCGAGCCCCAGGGGACCGTATACGGGTATTTGCATCCCATGAACCCCGGGGCCCGTTGGCGTGCGTACCACCCGGTAAAGCTCGCCGCCATTGCCCTTCACCTTGCTCCAGAAAAAGGGCTCACAGGACTCAAGGATATGACGGGTCACCGGACAATGCCGGACATAGGTCTGTGCGTCGACCGTAGCCTGGTCATCGAACCAGTTCCCCTCCACCCAGTAGACGCGCTCGACTACTTCGTCCCGTGCGGATGTCGCGGAGAACAGGACAAAGCGGTCGTAACCAAAGGGCATGGCAAAGGCGCGGACCGACTTCTGGATCGCCGAAAGCGTCTGTGCACTCTCTATCGCAAGGACGACTCGAAATGCCGCCTCGGCCACGCTCTGAGTCACCCCGCAGCAACCTCATTCAGCAACGCGGCGGCCGCAAGCTTGCCTAGGGCGTTGCCCGCGAGCGGGCTGTCACCAGTGAGCAATTTTCGGTCCTGGTGGGTTGCACCCGAGATGCCCTTGTTGATGATCTCAAGGCCGAGCGCCTGAAGTTCTTCACCGAACTTCCAGGTCAGATGGCCAGGCATGTAACCGATGTCAGGGGTCTTCGCGTCAAGATCATCGGGGAACGCGCAGATCTTGTAGCCGTTGTAGATGCAGGTATCCCGGCTTTCACCGAGGCCTGCCGCGAGTAGAGCCGCAGGGCCATGACAAAGGGTGATCACGAACTTGTCGTTGGCCACAGCCCACTGAAGGACTTTCTTCACGTCTTCGCTCTCAGGCAGACCAATCAAGGCCCCGTGCCCGCCTGGAATGAACACGCCGATATAGTCGGAATCCTCGCCCAGCTTCTGCTCGATCACATCAGCCAGCTTGAGCGGAGTCTTGAACTGATTGCGATACTTGGCGTATTGCCCTTTTACCTCGGCATCTTCGGAGGGCATGGCCCAGAATTCGAATTTGACCGGGTTTCCGGATAGGGTCGCGATGTCGAAGGCAAACCCAGCTTTATCCAGGTGGTACATGGGTAGCAGAGTCTCTACGGGGTGGTTTCCTGTCGAGAACATGGTGCCGTTGTCCGTCAGCAAATAGCGCTCATCGGCTCCGATCATCAGGACCTTCCAACGCCCGCCGCGATAGGGGTTCGCATAGTCGGCACCACTAAGGTCGGATTTGGGTGACGTGAACTGGCTGAGCGAGTACGGCGAAGGGAAGAAGGCATTGTCCTCGGCAGGGTCAGGGGTCGGACGCTTGTCGTCGGTCGGTAAGATAGCCATGGTTTTTCTCCGTCGATCGGGTCGATTACCTCGAGCAATGCTAGGGAAGCGCAACACCGCCAGACAATGAGGGATTTCCCTCAACGCCCACGCCGAATCACACGAGGCGGTTGAGCATCTGGACTGCAATCGGTAAGTCTAGCCGCCCAAGTGAGCCTCCTTCAGACTGAAATCTGCCCGTCGCGACCAGCAGAAGCCGACCACTACCCGCCATCTACAGAGGGCAACTGTGGGGCGGTAGCTGCCATCCCCCCGCAGAATCAGAGCACAGCCGTACCTCGATCCAAGAAGCATTCGAACCCACGAGCCCACACCTTGAATCGCACGCGCGTTCCCTCTTGCGCCCAAAACAGCGTGTAGGTGTGTTCGCTGTCGTCCCGATAGGTAGCGGAGACGTTCATGGAGTTCAAATGCCGGCGTGCAGCTTCCAGGTCTACTGCCACATTGCCGACCGTGTAGATCTCAAAGGATTCACGGTTGCCATTCGACTGCGAGATGCAGTGACCGAAGCCGTCGAAGGAGTAGGCCTGGACTCTACTCAGCAGCTCAAGAAGTTCGGTTAAGCCCATTCCGAAAATCGACGCAGCTCCCATTCTCTGAATGAAGGCAGCAGGCTTGCCTCCCAGCTCATCGAAGTAATGCGTGATCAAGGGGCCGAAGACATCCGCCATAAATGCCTGGTTACGGCCAGTGAAAGGGACTTTCCTCACCTTCGCTGGAGCTATGCTTCCGAGCTGCACCTTGGTGGGCCGCTGAGCGAACGAAACACATTGACCGTGATACTCGCCCGGCTCGAACACGGCGTAAAATGTGCAGGTTTTCTCATGGTCATCCGCTGTCATCGCCGTCAGGGCTGATGTCCCCCTGTAGATAGAATGCCGTCCATCTTCGGCCTGCATCCTCATGACGCAATAGCGCTCGCATCGGGACTCCTTCCATTTAACCAATACTCGGCCCTCGGGCAGGAACAGATCGGGCGATGGCCTCAGCGGGGGCTTCGTCATCAGTGCGGCGCTCGCTTCGAAAGCCTTTCTGGATACTTTCTTGAGGCCGATGAAGTGATACCGCGTGCCACCGTCATCGGCAGATTCGCTTAGCACTGTCTGCGTAGCGCCGAGGTGCACCAGGGCGGGAATCAATCACAGAGGCGGGTCGATCCTTCCGGCGTATCCCGCAATCGCAAGCGAGGTACCCTCGCGCTCCAAGCATTCGATGTCAATCGCCTGACCGGCCCCGCTTGCATCTTGTGGAGTTATGGAAAGACAAGTCACAGGTGCGACTCGCCATGAGCAGTGACCTCGAATCGCTGATTGATCTGGACGCAATCGCCAAGCAGGAACAGAAGCGCCGGGCGCTCATCACGGAGGCGATATCGCTCGGACAATGCTGGGTCGCAGTGGATGTACGCGATTCGTCGGTGTTGCTGGGGTATGGCGTATTGAACGACTCGTTCTTTGAACAAGCCTTCATCCCGCTCATCGTGATAAGGGATTCAGCGCGACGCCAGGGAGTCGGATCCGCAATTCTCCGCGCGTTGGTGTCTCAGTGCGGGACGGCGAAACTGTCCACGTCGACGAATGCCTCGAATGCGCCAATGCGCAAGCTGCTGGGTAAGCTTGGTTTCACTGACAGTGGTCAGATCGAGAATCTGGATGAGGGCGATCCAGAGCTTGTGTTTGTGAAGCTCCGCTCCTGACATCGCTCCAGGAACGAAGACGACGAGCACGTCCTGAACCGTATGATTATTCCCGGCGTCTTTCGGCTGTGGATTCAAGCGGTCGGTTAGTCACGCATCTCATCCTTATCTACTCGGCGGCTACACAGAAGCTGGAAAAGAAATGACTCACGGCAAGGAGCGGGTGCTTCTCGCCGTGAGTTTGCGGCCGAGCTCGGCATGTTCGCGGCTGCCGACTAGTCCATGCGCTGGGTGACGGCTTCGGGGTAGTAGGCGATCTTCAGCATGCGGTGCTGCCCCATCAGCTGGCCCTCCCCATACCAGGTGATGTTGTCCTGGCGCAGGGTCATGCCATCGTTGCTGTACTCGTATTCCCCGCCATTGGAAGTGCCGAAGGCGAACCGCTGGCTATCCAGGCGCTTGATATCGAAACGAGTACCCGGCAAGGGCATCTGCTGCTTGACGCGTTGGAGGAACGCCGGTGCAAGCTCGGAGAACAGCTCGCGGGTGCGCGCCTGGTACTGGGCGTCGGTCAGGCCCGGGGTCTGCTGCAGATTGTCGGCGATCAGGCTGAAGTACTCGGCGTCGGTGCGGGCCAGGGCGATGCGCACCGCCATGACCTCGGCCAGCCGCGCCTGGTCGATCCGCAGCTTGCCATCGGCGCTCTTTCCTGCAGCGAGGAACTCGTTGCCGTCGACCTGGATCAGCGGCGCGGTCGCCAGGTAGGCGGCACAGGCGATCTGCTGCCCGGCACGATTGCCGCTGACCAGCAACGCGGTCACCCCGCCCTTCTTCTTCAGATTCTCGCTGTTTTCACCGCTGGCCGCGACGAAGCGATCGACCTCCGCCTGGCTGGTCTCGCCCCGGGCCAGGCCGCAGATATGCTGCGTCACCGCCGGATTGCGCTTGCCGTCCACCAGGGGCGTCATGCTGAACAGCGCGTTACGGATCACCGGCAGCGCTGGGTATTCCATCGTGCCGAGGGCCTTGGCGGGTGTGACGGTGGTTGACGCAGTCTGGTCGCTGCCCTTGCATCCGGACAGAAGGCAGAGCGGCAGGAGCATCGCGGTCAGCCATTTGCTGTGGGTAGTCATGGCTCGTTCCTCATTCTTGATGGGTTTGCGCTAGGCTGGCGCTGGATTCGACGACGACCCGGCGATCAGCGGCCAGGCAACGGATCAGCTGGGCGCGCGGCACATCCGGGCAGGCGGCAACCGGCTCGGCCGCGCCGACGCCACGTACCTGCATCAGCGCCGCCGGCACGCCGGCGGCGGCCAGGTAGTCGCGCACGGCCTCGGCGCGCTGGCGCGACAGGTCGAGGTTGTAGGCCGGCGATCCGAGGCGGTCGGTGTGTCCGGTAATGCTGATCCGTTGCGGATGCTGCGCCTTGAGCTGTGCAGCCAGGCGTCCGAGGCTGTCGCGGCCGGCGTCGCTCAGGCTGGCGCTACCGAAGGCGAAAGTCGCGTCGCTGGCCAGGGTGACGCGCTGCGCCGGTTGGACGGCGGGCTCGGCAACAGGCACGGGCTTGAGCTGGACGAGGCAGTCGGCGGGCAGGAACAGGAAACTCTGCGCCTGCATGTGCTTGTCGAACAACACCTTGTACTGGCAGACCAGGTCAGCCTGATTGGCACGACGGAAACGCAGGATGTAGTCCCACTCCCGTACGCCGAACAGGCCTTCGTTGAAGTGCGGGGCGCCGAGCAGCTCGTAGAGTTGCGCCTTCGCCATGCCCGGTTGAACCTTGAACAGGTTTTCCAGGTTCACGTAGCTACCCTGCGGACGATAGGAATCACCGATGGCGGGGAACTTCGGCGCACTGCTGTGGCCCTGCTGGTCGACCGTGCTGAGGTTGCCGCAGGCCGCCAGAAGCAGGCCGGCGCAGGCCATGGCCAGGGTACGTACGACGGGGGATTTGAAAGTGTTCATCTTGATCTCCTGGGGACGGCCCGGCCGAAGCCGGGCACGGATGGAAAAACTCACCACTGGTAACCGACACCGGCGGCAATGCCGGCATCGCCCTGAGTGCTGGAAGTGGCCTGCAGCTTGGTCACCCACTTGCCGTTGTCGGATATCCGCGAGACGCCGACGGCCAGCGCACCCTGTCCGCGGTAGTTGCCCAGGCCGACGGCGGCCATGCTCGCGCCTGGTACGTAGGGTTGCGGCAAGGTCGCCATGGCCATGGCCCCGGCGATGCCGGCGCTGAGGATGTCGTCCTGTTTCTTCAGATCGTGGCGCAGCGCGTTGTAGCGGGAGTCGGTGTAGTCGTAGAACTGGTTGGAGATGTCACCCATGCTCTGCTGCAACTGGCTGACGTTCACCGCATCGCTCGGCGCCGTGCCTGCGGCCACGTTGGTGATCTGCCGTTCGTTGCCGGCACTGCCGACGGACACGCTGTTGGCGCGATCGGCCGTCGAGTTCGCACCCAGCGCCACCGAGTTGTCTGCCCCAGCCTTGGCGCCATTGCCCAGTGCCGTGGCGTTCTGGCCGCTCGCCCGCGAACGGGTGCCGATGGCCGCGCTGTTGGCGCCGACAGCCTCGGCGCCGGCACCACCGGCAACCGAGTCAGCTCCGGTGGACTTCGGCTTGGGCAGGTGGCTGGTGTTGTTCACCTGGAACATGCCATCGGTGCCGTTCTGCACCTTGCTCAAGTCGCCCTCGACGTTGGTCACTCGGTTGTCGAGCTTGCTGACATTGGTCGTGACGTTGGCGACCTGGGTATTGACGTTCTGGATGGAGTCGTCGGTGTACTGCTTGGACTCGGCCACGGCGCCATCGAGCTGGCGCAGGTTGACCGCATCGGTGGCTTGCTTGCCATCGGCGACGTTGCTGAGGGTGCGGGTTTCACCGGTGGCGGCATTGCCCACCGAAACGGTGCCGACGCTGGCGTTGGCCGCGTTGGAGTACTTGCCGATGTAGCTTTCCGCGCCACGACCGTTGTCGCTGGCGCCTTGCCCCAGGGCCACACTGCCATCGGCGGCGGCACTGGCGCCCTCGCCCATGGCGACGGAGCCGTTGCCGCTGGACTGGGCGTTCGGGCCCACGGCGACGGAATCGGCACCACTGGCAACCGAGTCGGCCTTGGTCGAGTTGGCGTGGAAGTACTTGATGCCGCCACCATTGTTGATGCTGGTGATGCTGCCCTCGACGTTGGTGACGCGACCATCGATGTTGCTGACCTGGGCGTTGGTCTCGTTGAGCTGGGACATGTTCACCGCGTCGCTGTCGTTCTCGCCGCGAGCGACGTTGGTGATCCTGGTACCGCCATTTTTGGTCAGGCTGTTATAGGTTGGGCCGCCCAGGGTGATGCTGTCGTGGCTGCTGTTGTCGTACATCACCGCATCAGCCACTGCACCGCTGGTGATGGCCTTGAGCTGGGCGACGTTGACCGCATCGGTGTCGTCGGCACCGGCCGACAGGCCGGTCACGCGGCGGTCGCCGATGTTGACTTCACCGGTAGCGGTGCCACCCACCAGGTAGGCTTCGTGGCCTAGGGTGCTGCCGCCGGCTATGGAACCTGCACCCAGGGCGACGCTGCCGTCATGGCTGGCAATCGCGCCCATGCCGATGGCCACCGAGTCCACGCCAGAAGCGATCGAATCGGTGCCGGTGGAGTTGGCGTGGAAGTACTTGGTGCCGGTGTCGTAGATGTTGGTGACACGACCATCAAGGTTGGTGACGTCGCCTTCCACGTTCGTCACCCGGCCATCCAGGTTGGTGATCTTGTTGGTATTGGCATCCACCTGCTGGTTGGTCGCGTTCAGTTGCGAGCCGTTGACCGCGTCGGTCGAGTCAGCGCTGATGTCGCCTGCGGCTACGTGGGTGATCTTCTGCGCATCGCCCGAGCCATGGCTGGCATCGTAGGCACCCAGTGCATCGTTCCATTGCAGCGCATCCTGCTGCAGGCTGGTGATGTTGGTGGTGTTCTGGGTGACGCGGCCGTCGATGTGGGTAATGGCGTCCCCGACGTTGTTGACCGTCGTGCCATCGACGTAATAGGTCGGGGCGGAAATCGAACCGTCCGGGTTGACAGTCGAACCACCGCCCATGGCATTGGCGGTGGAGCTGGCCAGGCCATACAACTGGGAACCGTTGACCGCATCCAGGGACCTCGAGTTGACCGCACCGTTGGCCACATTGTTCAGTACCTGGGCGTTGCCGGGGTTCAGAGCATCGCCGCCGTCGGCGATCAGCGAGAGCTGGTCAGTGCCCGTGCGCTGCACCGGGCCGCTCGAACCGTTGTTGAGATTGTTTATGTTGTTGGTGACGTTGCTGATGTCGGTGGTGTTCTGCTCCACCTGCTGGTTGGTTGCATACAGCTGCGAACCATTGACCGCTTCGGACGAGCTCGCACTGACATCCCCTGGGGCGACATTGATGATCTTCCTGTAGCCGCCGTCTATGCCGTTGAAGGTCACGCTCGGACCACCATTGATGGTCAGGCCGTTGCCGTCGATCAGCGTATTGCCGGTGGTCACCGAGTTGAACACGGGGTCATCGGCCATCAGTAGTTGCAGGTTGCCGGCGCCATCCACTTCGGTCCGCAGGTTGTTGCCCGAGTAGTTGCCCGTTGTCCTGGCGGCACCCTGGATGACCATTGCCTCACCCAGCTTTTTCTCCACCGAACCGGCGTTGCCGACGAAGGTCAGCGGGGTATTGGCCAGGTCGTTGAGTTGCGAGACGTTCACCGCATCGCTGTCGTTCACGCCATTGGCCAGGTTGGTGATGGTAGTGCCGCCGGTGTGGGTGCTGTGGTCATAGGTGTTGCCACCCAGGGTCACGGTGTTGTGGCTACCGTCGTCATACATGACCCCGTCGGCGGTGGCACTGCCGACCAGGCCCTTGAGTTGCGCTACGTTGACCGCATCGCTGTCCTGGGTACCGGCGGCAAGGCCGGTGATCTGGCGGAATTTGCCGCTGGTGGCATCACCGACGGCCACGGCGCCCAGGGTACTGCCGGTGGCATTGATGGCGTCGGCCTGAGCCTGGGATGCACCTACAGGGATATAGCCGGCCACGCCGGCTTTGGTCTGGGCAATTGAGCCGGAACCGATCGCGACGCCATCCTGGGCTTGCGCCTGAGCACCGGTGCCCAGTGCCAACGCGTTCTGCTGGCTGGCCACTGCGTTGTTGCCGATGGCGACTGAATCTACGCCCGTAGCGCGAGTACCGGTGGGGTTACCCAGCGCATCGGTGCCTACGTTGCCGATTGCCAGGGAGTTGCTGCCGTCGATCTTGTTGTTCAGGCCGATGCGGCCACCGTTGACGTACAGCTCGTTGCCGAGAGTCAGCGAGTTGGTGCCGTCGGCCTGGCTACCGGTGCCGTAGAACAGCACGCGCCCGGTCTGGGTTGCCTTGTCGTTGGGCCTGCAGTTGGTGTTGTTGCCGTCGTACTTCCAGCCCATGTCGCCGCTGACGCCGGTGTCATGCACGAACACGCAGCCCGAGTCGTTGCTGTCGTTGACGTACAGGCCGGGATTACCGGCGATGGCCCGTTCCGTGGCGGAACCGGCGGCAGCCTCGGAATCCAGGCCATACAGGCCGCTCAGTGCGCCGAGGCTGAGGACGGCCAGTGCGCGCCCTCCCTTGCCGGCGTTGCGGGCGAATTCCGAAGCCACATGCCAGCAATGCTGAGCTTTGGACCAGACGACACGATAAATCCTGTTCATGAGGGGCTCCTTCCAGGGGGCAACCCTGGGACGGGTAGTGAAAATCCGGGGGAATGAATCAGCGCGAGGACAGCTGCAGGGCGCGGCTGGTCTGGATCAGCAGGGGGCGCTCCATTGCCGTGGGGCGGGACTGCTGAAGGGCTCGCTGGTAAGTGCGCAGCGCAGAGGCGTGGTCCTGGCGGACGTAATCGAGATAGGCGCCGGCAAACAGACCGGCTTCGGTACGCAGGTCGCGTTTCACCGCATCGGGGGCTTGCAGGGTGTCGATTTCGGCGAAGACCGCGGAAACGTCGGTCTTGCCCTGATACAGGGCCAGCAGTGCGCGCTGCTGCGCGGTGGCCGGCTGGATGGCGCGGGCCAGCTTCTGCACCTGTGCCTTGGTGGTTTCGGGTTTCACCCCGGCATCACTGGCGGTGCGAGCGGCCAGCCAGAGTTTCCAGAGCCCTGCATAGGCCTTCACCTGCGCATTGGCCGATTGCCGTTGCAGTTGACCGAAGGCCTTGCGCGATGATTCGAAGCGGCCGAGCTCGGCCAGGTTCACCGCAGCGGGGACGGCAATGACCGCCGCCTGGTTGCTACCCTTGAGGGCGTCGTAGAACTGCCGGGCGCGCATGTGACGGCCGCTGGCGTCTTCGATGAAGGCCTGCTCGGCCAGGGCGCGGGGGCCGCCCTGCCCTTGGGCGCCGGCCTGGCGGAGCAAGGCCTGGGCGGAGGCAAGGTCGCCTTCCAGCAACTGCTGATGGGCCAGCAGCACCAGGGGCTGGATCACTTCGCGGGCGGGGCTGGTCTGGGAAGTCGGAGCGGCTTTCTGCGGTGTGCTGGCCGGGGCGGCCAGGGCCGAACCGGTGACGAGCAGCAGGGCCAGCGGCAGCGCGGAAAGCACGCCGGGGCGGCGGGTAACGGAGGCGTTCGAGAAGCGGGTCATGGTGGCAACTCCTTAAAGTTTTCGAGTTGCACACATGCTATTAAGCGCTCCGCGCGAGCGAACTCAGAGTCCTCCGGGTACCGCCATCAGAGTTATTCCTCAATCGCTCAGGCCGGTCCTGCCTGGGGTAGCACCAGCTCGAACTCGATTTCAAGGCGCTCGTCATGGCGCCCGTGGGCGAAGCTGCCCTCCAGGTACTCCGCCATGCGTTTGCAGTGGTTGAGGTCGATGATGCTGTCCGGCGCGGCCCGGCCAGCCATTTCCAGGCGCGCGTGCACCTGCCCCTGCCCACGGACGCGCATCTCCAGGTGCATCAACGCCGGGTGGTCAACGTCGATACGCAAGAGACCGAGCGCGGTCGCCATCCATTCAGCGAATGCGCCAGTATCCAGCCAGACGCGCCGTGCATCGATGCGTTGAACCCCGAACAGTGTCTCCGGCTGCCCGACCAGGCAGCGACCGATGAGGGCCGGCAAATCGCAGGTCTCGGCGGCCGTGGCGACCGCCTCTTCCTGCAAACGGCACAGGCGCTGCAACCGCTCCAGGCGGAGAGTCAACGCAGATAGCCCAGGCGTGGCCGGGTGCAACCCGAGGGCGTCGATGCGCCCGGCCAACTCCTGCAATGACGCCTCGTAGAACTCCGCCTGTCGACGCCCTTGGGCCTCGGCGGCGAGCACCTGATCGCGCAGCGTCACCAGTTGCCCCTCGCTCTCGGTGACGTCCTGCAAACCGCCGAGGATTGCGCTGGCCCGCCCCTGGTTGTCACGGTACGGCACCATCCAGTAGTGCATGACCCTTGCCTCGCCGAATATTTCCACGCGCGTGGTGACCGCCATCGGCACGCCTTCACGGGCGACGCGGGCAAAACCGTCGGGAAGCGTCTTGCGCACGGCGGGAGGGAACCAGTGGGCATCGGCAAATCCCGAGCCCAGGGCCTCCTCGGCATTGATGCGGTAGTAGTCGAGGAATTTCTGGTTGCAGAACAGCAGTTGCCCCTCTGTCGATCGTACGAACATTGGGTTGGGAGCCGCGTCCACCAGATGGCGCAGCAGGCCCAGCTCCGCCGGAAGCGCAGTGGCCAGCCCGGCGCCCGCCGCAGGCTCGTGTCCGGCCAGCAGACCATTGCGCCGAGCCACTTCGGCCAGCTCGACGTTCGAGCTGACATGGAGTTTTTCCAACAAGTGAGCCTTGTAGGTGCTGACCGTCTTGAAGCTGATGCGCAGCTCTTCGGCGATACGCAGATTGGTCTTCCCTTCTGCGATCAGTTGCAGCACCGCCAACTCGCGCCGCGTCAGGCAATCCAGTTCGCTGCCTCCGCCCGGCTGCATGTGCTCGCGGGCAAAATGGCCGCGTCCCGCCAGGACGTCGGCAATCGCCTTGCGCAGGATCGCCATGTCCTCCTGCTTGCTGACGAAGCCGCTGGCGCCCGACTGGAAACACAGGGGGGCGAAGTGCGCGGCGTTCTGGCGGCTGTAGACCAGCACCTTCTGCGAGGCATCGCGCGCGCGCAGGCGGCGCAACAGGTCGAGCCCATCGGAGCCGGGCAGTGCGATCTCCAGGATCACCAGTTGCGGCTTGTACTCGCGCGTCAGAGTGAGCGCGGTGGGCACGTCGGCGGCTTCCTGCACCACCTCATGGCCCATGTCCTCCAACAGATCACGCAGTGCGCTACGCACGATCGGCGTGGCGTCGGCGAGCAGCACCGTAGCCATAGAGTCTTCCCTGTCAGCTCCTCAGGTGCTCAAAGCATAGGCAAATGCAGAAATCTATCGACCTCATGTATTGGCGTCCGCTTTGGGTCGGTAGTTGCCTCCCACCCTCGGCAGAAATCGGCCAGGAACAGACGTTGCGAGTATCCGATCCATCTTCCCGACTGTGTGCAACGCTCGGCTACTTGGCAGCAAGATGCAGTTCCAACGCCTCGCTTGCACGCCGCGATGCGTCGGCACTGACCTGCTCGGCCAGCACCCGGATCAGCTGACGGAGTTGCTGCGGCGTAACCCCCGTGTTCATGGCGATACGGATATGGGCCTGCAGTTGTGGCGCTACGCCCTCCAGTGCAGAGAGCATCGCCACGGTGGCAATTTCCCGACTTTGCCAGTCCAGGTTGTCACGCTCGAAGATGTCGCCGAAAAGATGCGTGCGCAGGTATTCATTGGCGACCGGCGCGAAGTCGAACAAAGCACCTTCCACCGGGGCGCCGGACAACCTGGTCTGGTTTGCGGTACCCGCCGCCAGAAGCTCATCCCCTTTGGGAATCGATTTGCCGGGTCCGCGCCCCGGTTGGTCCACGATTCCTTGCTGTTTGCGTGCCTGTACCACCTTCATCAACTCGCCCAGTGCATTCAGGCTTCGGGGAAAGCCTGCATAGGCGTACAGCTGGACCAGCACCTCGCGCGCCTCGCTGATGGTAAGCCCAGCATCCAGTCCCTGATTGATCGCACGGTTCAGAACAGCAATATCGCCCGCTGCCGCGAAGGCGGCGATGGGCACGATGCTTCGCTGGCGATCATCGAGCGTGTCACTGTGAGGGGTTGATGTGTCGTTCTCAGCCATGGATCGGCTCTCCTGTGCGGCCAGTATCTGTGTCATGACGCCCAGCGTATACACCAGGCCCAGGGCAACCCCGGGTGCGCGGGCCGCCCGGCGCGGGTCAGTCAGCCCGCTCGGCGTTGTATTGTTCATCGGTGACTTTCTCCATCCATTCGACATTCTTTCCATTCACCGAGCCAGTGACCGCCAGGTGGGTCATGGCGGTCCCCGGTGCGGCGCCATGCCAATGCTTGACGCCGGCCGGGCACCAGACCACATCGCCAGGGCGAATGACCTGAACCGGCTTGCCCCACTCCTGAGTGAGGCCGACCCCGGTAGTGACTAACAGCCGCTGCCCTGCCGGGTGGGTGTGCCATGCCGAACGGGCTCCGGGCTCGAAGGTCACCAGACCACCCGAGGCATTGATCTGATCGTCGGCAGGCCAGACCGGATCGATCCGCACGCGCCCGGTGAAGTACTGCTCCGGACCTGCCATTGACGCCTGCGTCCCGGCACGGCTGATCTGCTGCGTGTTTGCAGTTGCCGGCTCAGCAGCGCTGGCCACGGCAGCCTGCATGGCCGCTCCGCACAGGACGGCATCGACAATTTTCTTGCTCATGCTGGTCATCTCCGAAGATAGGTTTGCGTGATCGATCAGTCCCGGCGGCGCCGATCCTGCAGTTGCTTGGCATGGGATACTGCGAGTTCCGCAGGCAGAGCGACGGCGTTCTTGGCAGCGAGAACTTCCGCCATGACACTGACTGCGATTTCCGGCGGGGTCTTGCTGCCGATATAGATACCGATGGGCCCGCGCAGTCGTTGGAGCGACTCCTGCGTCTCGCCAAAATGCTCGATCAGACGAGCGCGCCGGCTTTCGCTGTTGCGCCGCGAGCCAATGGCCCCGATGTAGAACGCCGGGCCGCGCAGCGCCTCCAGCAAGGCCAGATCGTCCAGCTTCGGATCGTGGCTGAGCGCGATGACGCAACTGCGGACATCCGGCGCGAAAGCTCTGACGACGTCATCCGGCATGTCCTGAATGCGCTGCACACCAGCAACGCTCCAACTCTCCAGGTACTGCGGGCGAGGGTCGCAGAGGGTGACCTGGAACCCAGTGAACTGCGCCATCGTGGCGACGTACTCGGCCAGCGCGCCGGCGCCGATCAGCAACATGCGGTAGCCCGGGCCCAGCGTGCTGACCATCCGCCGGCCGTCGAAGATGAACTCATCCGGTGTTGCCGTGCTTTCGAGGCTCGTTCGCCCCGTCTCGATGTCCAGCTTGCGCCGCATCAGTTGCCCCTGATCGAGGCGCCCCAGCAGTTGTTGCAGAGCAGCCAGGTCGGGCTCGAACTCAAGGATCAGCTCCAGCGTGCCGCCACAAGGCAAGCCAAAACGGTGTGCTTCGTCAGCGCTCACGCCGTAGCGAACCAGCTGGGGGCGAGCTTGTGGCAACCCTGCTCCACCGTAGGCAGTGGTATGGCGATGAATGAGGTCATCCTCGATGCATCCGCCCGACACGCTGCCTACAACGCGGCCGTCGTTGCGCAGGGCCATCATCGAGCCCACCGGCCGCGGAGAAGAACCCCAGGTTCGCGCCACCGTCACCAGCATCACGCGCTCGCCCGCGGCCAGCCAGTCACGGGCGGTTCGCAGGACCAACAGATCGATACTCTCCATCCAGGCTCCGTAACCTCATTGCCCAGCCGGCACAAAAACGTGCTCGCCGGCGGTGTCGTTCAATCGGATTCCCCGGCGCTGCAGTGAGTCCTCCAACGCCGTCCCCTGCACCTGTACGGTCCACTGCGAAGCGATGACCGACCGCTGCGCCACGGCGGAATAGGCTTCGACTAGACGTTGCCGCTCTGGCAGATAAAGAGTCAGCCCATTGCCTTTCCAACCCGCAACCGAATAACCCAAGGCCTGGCAGATGGACAGCTTCGATGCCGCATCGCGTCGATCCGCCTCGCGCGAATCCTCGATCAACGTCGCGAACTCGGGATTTACACGGCGGTCGGTGGCTATCAGCACCTCACTGTCGGCGCTGCTCCAGGATTCCGGCGGACAATCCTTCGCCGAGGGGTTCAACTGGATGAAAGGATTGATCTCCATCGGATAGATCCGGCAAACCAAGGGCCGCTCCGCATAGATTGAACAACGGTTATTTGCGCCCAGGTTAGGACACTGTGGCTGCGCCACGCCGGCGAATATGGCGATGACATTGAGGTCTGCATATCCCGACCGGCCGATGCCAGCGCGACCACTGTCATGGGCGTAGCGTGGTTCATGGCTTCGCGCGGGCTCGACCAGGAATGCCTCGAGCAAGATCCCCACCTCCCCACCCCGGGCAAGCCAGGCAAAGGCTTCGTCCTGGGTCAGCGGTACGAATCGGCCACGGCAGCAGGCACCGCATCCCACGCAGGCGAATTTCACTGCGCCGGCACCATACATACGACAGCTCCCGCGAGCAGCACGCTCGTATTCCCGACCATGACGCGGCGGTGCCTTATATGAAGCGGATTGCCCACGTGGGCGGCGCCACCCTTGACATGCATGGAGTTGAATATTCCTCACTTCAAGAAGGCTATTGTCTTGGCAGGCGCGGCTGATTCAGCACCCAATTCGCTGGATTACTTGCCTGATCCTCTGAGCGTGCAAATTTTGGCTATTGGAAAGGGCAGTAGGTCCCGACGGGGGTTTAAACCACCTTGCGCACCGGCAGGCTGCGCACCCGCTTGCCAGTAGCGGCAAAGATTGCGTTGCAAAGCGCCGGCGCCACCGGCGGGACCGGCGGCTCGCCGACACCGCCAGGCGGCAGGTGATGATCGTCGTTGACCAGATGGGTACGTATCGTGCGTGGTGAGGCGTTATGGCGTAACACCTCATAGTCGTGGAAGTTGCTCTGGACGACGCGCCCCTTCGCGAAGGTGATCTCGCCCAGTAGCGCCAGGCTCAACCCCATGATGGCGCCGCCTTCGAGTTGCGCGCGAATACGCTCGGGCTTGATCTGCGGGCCGCAGTCGATTGCCATATCGACGCTCAGCACGTGCACCTCGCCCTTGTCGTCCACCGCCACCTCAACCACGGTGGCGGTATAGCTCAGGAAGCTGTAGCAGAACGCCAGTCCCAGGCCGTGGCCTTCGGGCAGCTTGCGGCCCCACCCCGCGCCCGCGCATGCGGCTTCGATTACCGCGCGCAGGCGCCCGGTATCGTAGGGGTAGCGTTCGGGCGACTCGGTGTAGTTCCAGGTGTCGGCCATCACTCCCGGGTCGATCCGGCGCGCGGGGCCGATCAGGTCAAGGGCGAACTCTCGATGATCCTTGCCCGCTCGCAGGGCCAGTTCAGCGATAAAACACTGCGCTGCAAAGGCATGGGGGATGTTGGCCACCGAGCGGAACCAGCCGATACGAGCGTGAGCAGGAACCGCGGCAGTTTCCACGCGCACGTTGGGGATGCGGTAGGGCATGTTGATCGCCGACATGGCAGATTCAAAAATCTGCTGTCCCATCGCGTTCTGTGTGAACAGTGACGCGATGGTGGGCGCGGCACTGCGGTGCAGCCAGGAACTGACCTGCCCGCGGCTATCGATCACTGCCTCCAGGCGCTCGACCGAGACGGTGTGCAGATAGTCATGCCGAATGTCATCTTCCCGCGTCCAAACCAGTTTGACCGGGGTGCCCTCGGGCATTGCCTGCGCGACAACGGCGGCCTCGTCCACGAAGTCAGGCTTGGACTTGCGGCCAAAACCACCGCCCAGCAGTAGTACATTGACCCTGATGTTTTCCGGCTTGAGCTTCAGGCGCGCCGCAACCGCATCACGCGCCGCCACCGGATTCTGCACTGAAGTCCAGACCTCGGCCTTGCCGTCATTTATTCGCACGGTAGCTACCGGCGGCTCCATCGAGGCATGTGCCAGATGCGGCACATGGTATTCCGCAACCAGTCGTCGGTTCTCGGGCGCCTGGCTCCAAGCCTGCGCGACGTCACCCTGGTTGCGCACCACCTTGCCAGATGTGCGGGCGGCGGCGGCCAGAGTCTGGCGAAATTCCCCAGAGTCGTAACCGCCATTGCCGCCGTCGTCCCATTCAATCTGCAGGGCGTCACGCCCCTGCCGTGCAGCCCAGGTATTGCGCGCGACCACCGCCAGGCCACCCAGTGGCTGGAAGGCCGGCGCGCCGCTCATGGCCGGTATCTCCACGACCTTAAGCACCCCGGCTACGGCCAGCGCCTTGCTGGCATCGAAGCGACGCAGCCTGCCACCCACCACAGGTGGCCGCGCTACGACGGCATACACCATGCCGGGCAGGCGCATGTCCATGCCGTAAGTAGCCTGCCCCTTGCCAATGGCCTCCAGGTCGACCAGGCGTACCTGATCCTTGCCGATATAGCGAAAGTCTTTCCGATCCTTGAGCCTGAGCGCCTTGGCGTCGGGCACAGGTTGCTTGGCTGCATCGACTGCCAGTTCGCCGTATCCCACGCGACGACCAGTGCGCTCGTGAACCACCTCATGCTGAATGGCCTTGACCTCTGATAGGGGGACCGACCAACGTGCTGCCGCAGCAGCCTCGAGCATCTGCCGCGCCGCGGCCCCGACACGCCGCATCGGCATCAGGAAGTGCCGCACGCTGCGAGAGCCATCCACGTTCTGGTTGCCGTAGCGTATCTCGTCGGCCTCGGCCTGCACGACCCTGACCTGCTCCCAGCGGGCTTCCATCTCATCGGCAACCACCATCGGCAAGCTGGTGCGCACGCCTGTGCCCATTTCTGCGCGGTGCGCAACGATGGTGACAGTCCCATCGGCGGCGATGGAAACAAAGATCAGCGGATCGTCCACCGTTCCTCCCGACATGCCATCGGCACCATATCTCGGGGTACCCTCTTCTGCCCAGGCGGCCGTAATCAACCCCTTGGCCGTCACTGCCAATGTCAGCGCTGCGATACTGCCTTGCAGAAAGCCCCGACGGGAGAGTCCAGAATTGATGCTCATTGCGGTTCTCCCTGCGCCAGTTGGCCGGCCGCCTGCTGGACGGCTGCGCGGATGCGCGGGTAAGTGCCACATCGGCAAATGTTGCCGCTCATTGCCTGGTCAATCTGCTCCTCACTGGGGAGCGGATTGGTCTTCAGCAGACCGACAGCCGTCATGATCTGGCCCGCCTGGCAGTAGCCGCACTGGGCAACGTTGTTCTCGATCCAGGCCTGTTGCACGACCTGACCGACAGGGTCGCCCTGCATGCCTTCGATGGTCGATATCGCTCGACCCACCAAAGCCGAGATCGGCGTGACGCACGAACGAATGGCTACCCCATCCATGTGCACTGTGCAGGCTCCGCACATTGCCATGCCGCAACCGAACTTGGTGCCTGTCATGCCGAACTCATCGCGCAACGCCCAGAGCAAGGGCATCTCGTCGGGCGCATCAACGTCTTTCGATTGGCCATTAATTTGAAGACGTATCATGAGCGAACTCCTGTCAGGAAAATTGCATTGCTTTGAATGCAGACCAAATTGATCGGGCTTTCACTGCCAATCCACCGCAACCGTCAAGCCAAGCGCAGGCTCCCAAGGGTGGTGAGCGGAAAGGCTGCCGCTCACGGATAAACCGGCATCACGACGAAGCTTGCTCATTTCATTTCGTCTCAACGCCGATCAACGTTGCAGGCTCTTGGTGAAGAACGCAGTGATTGCATCGAAGGGAATCTTGTCCAGGCGGTCGTACAGATCGACGTGGGTGGCATCCTTGACGATCAGAAGCTCTTTCGGTTGTGCAGCAGCCGCATAGGCGGTTTCGGAGAAGTAGCGCGAATGCGCTTTTTCTCCGTGGACGAACAGGATCGGCCGGGGAGAAATCTCCTGGATATAGCTCAGGATCGGCATGTTCATGAATGCCTGCGGTGTGGTGACTGACCAGGAGTTACCGGAATTGACTGCCCGTGGGTGATAGCCGCGCGGAGTCATGTAATAGTTGGCGTACTCCACTAGGAACTGTGCTTCCCCACCGCTCAGCTTGTTGTACGCCGGTTGATAGGCAGGCTTTCCGCTGGCGGCATCTTCCCAGCGCTGCAGGCTCATGTGCTCCAGCGCCTGCGCGCGCTGATCTGCAGTCATGCTGTCGTTATAGCCCTTAGACATGACTCGACTCATGTCGTACATGGTGCTGGCGACAACGGCTTTGACACGTTTGTCAGCCGCCGTAGCGTTTAATGCCATTCCCCCCATGCCGCAGATGCCGATTACGCCAATACGCTCGCGATCCACATAGGACTGCAGCCCGATAAAGTCCACCGCCGCCATGAAGTCCTCAGTGTTGATGTCCGGCGAGGCGATGTTGCGCGGCTCACCACCACTTTCCCCTGTATAAGACGCGTCGAAGGCCATGGTCACGAAGCCACGCTCGGCCATTGTCTGCGCATACAGCCCTGCGGCCTGCTCCTTTACCGCACCGAAGGGGCCGCCCACCACGATGGCTGGCAGTCGTTGATCCCCACGGTTCTTCGGCAAGTACATATCTGCGGCAAGCGTGATCCCGTAGCGATTTTTAAAGGTGACCTTCTGGTGATCAACCTTGCTGCTCATGGGAAACGTCTTGTCCCATGTCTGGACCAGCTGTGCTGCGGTGACATCCGCACTCGCCAGGGCCTGAACGTTGACAGACTGTACGCTCATCATCGCTACAACACTTGTGATGATGCCGACTTTGAAAAGACGCGCGGGATCGAGGCAAGAGGCCATGATCGTTCTCCTTTCAAGTGCTGACTGTGTTGGGCTTGCCTTACAAGGCGCGCTTGAGAATGTCCGTGACGACGTGGGGCGGATAGGTATCCGCGATGCCGAACGCCTTGACGTTGATCTGGACGTTGCCGACGATGGCGGGCAGGTCCGGCTCCGCAATATCCAACTGGTGGAGGCGAGTCGGCGTACCGATTTCATCGAACCAACGTTCAAGCGCTGCGATACCTTCTTCGGCCGACTCCAGACCGAAAACGGACTTCGCAAAGCGTTCGAATTGCGGTTTGTTCTGATCCTGATACCACTTCATCCAGGCAGGCATGACGACCGACAACCCTGCCCCGTGCGGCACGTTGAACAGGGCCGACAATGAATGCTCGATCGCATGGTTGGGGTAGCTGAAGCCGGCACAGCCGGAGAAGGTAAGACCGTTCTGCGCAAGCGTGGCGGCCCACGCGAACTCCCCACGTGCCGACTCGTCGGCAGGGTTATCCAGCAATATCTGCGTGGTGTCGATAACGGTATTGATCAGCGACTCCACCAGACGCGATTGGAGCCTGGGCTGAACCGTGGCGGTGAAGTACACCTCGATGAGGTGGGAGATGATGTCCGCGGCGGAATAGACGAGGTAGTCACGTGTTACGCCGGCCATTCTCGCAGGGCTGAGAATGGAGACCTTCGGTCGAGTGTGGTCGTTGCCGATCGACAGCTTTTCGTTGGTCGCCTCGTTTGTCACAACACCGTACGGGTTCATTTCACTACCGGTTGCTGCGAGCGTCAGGATGGCAAACAACGGGAGTGCCGACGTCAGAGCTCCTTCGCCGATGAACAGGTCCCATACATCCCCTGCATACCTGGCTCCAGCCGCAATCGCCTTCGCACTGTCGAGGACAGATCCACCGCCAACGCTCAGCACCGCACCGACGTCATGCGCACGGGCGAGCTCTACGCCTTCACGTACTTTCGAGAGAACGGGGTTGCTGACGATGCCGCCCAGCGCCACGAACTCGATTCCTTGCCCCGCAAGGCTGTGGGCCACCACATCGAAAAGCCCGTCGTTCTTGATGCGTTCGCTTCCGTAGCAGAGCAGTACTTTACTCACGTTGCTGGCAGCAAGGTGTTCGCCAATGGTGGCTTCCTTTCCGGAGCCGAATTCGATTCGCGTTGGGTTATAGAAACTGAACGGATTCATTTTGACTCCTTTTGAAATGTTGTATTTGTCGAAGGGAAAATACGAGCCGCGTCACGGCTCGCTCACCACAAGCGGGCCTGCAGGGCGATTCTCAGCGTCTTCGGCAGCCTTGGCTGCTGAGCGACCTGCCAGGTAGGCAAGAACGCTGGTGACCACGAGCAGCAGAGCACTCACTTCGAATGTTGCGCGGTAGCCAACCGAGTCGAAGATGATTCCGCCCACGGTGCCTCCGAGGGCAATCGCGAGCTGGCAGATGGCAACGAACAGACCACCGCCCGCCTCGACGTCGTCCGGCACAATGCGCGCAATCCAGGTGAACCAGGCCACCGGCGTCGCCGTCGCGATCAGGCCCCAGAATCCAAGCAACGTAGCTGTGGCAATGAGGGTGTCGCCGTACGCCACAAGCGCCATGGCGATCACCGCCATCACCACCGGAACGCCGACCAGAATTCGGAACAAGCCGCTTTCTCTGAGGAAGGAACCGATCAGGAACGTACCCACAAGACCGCATATCCCGATCAGTAGCAGCACGAAGGAAACCAGGGAGACGTCAAGCTGCGTTACGCTCTCGAGGAACGGACGCAGGTAGGTGAAGAGCATGAACTGGCCCATGAAGAAGCCCGCGACCGCCAGCATTCCCAGGGCAACCGGTGGCCTCTTCAGGAGCAAAAGAACATTGCCTGATCCCGACGATACGGGACGCGGCGCCAGCTTCGGCATGCTGATCATCAGCCAGGCGAGCGCCAGAATGGCAACCGGTACGACGGTGAAAAACGCCCAGCGCCAACCGATGAAGGCGCCGAGGTAGCTACCCGCCGGCGCGGCGATCACCGTAGCGAGTGCGTTTCCGCCGTTGACCAGAGCCAGGGCGCGCGGCACGTCCCGGGCAGGCACGAGACGGATCGCCGTCGCGGTGCTCAGAGACCAGAACCCACCGATTGCCACCCCGATCAGTGCCCGCCCGACCATGAATATCTCGTAGTTGGCAGCAAACGCGACCACCGTCCCAGAGATGACCATGACCAGGATCATGCACATGAGCACTCGCTTGCGCTCCATCTTGGCGGCCACCGGAGCGATCACGAGCGCCACGAGCAAGGCGAACAGGCCCGATACGGAGATGCCCATACCTGCCTGACCTTCGGAAATCCGCAGGTCGCTCGCCAGGGGCGTAAGAAGGCTGACCGGCATGAACTCCGAGGCGACCAGGGCAAAGGCGGCAAGAGACATCGCCACTACGGCGCCCCATGCTTGCCGTTCTTCGCCGCGATCATGTTGTGAAATGTTCTGTGGCAACACTGGTTCTACCCTCATGAATCGTGCCCGGGAACGCTGGAAACGCCCAGCGCGACAGAGCGATGTGATCCACCTGGCTGCTGGCAACGGGCTTTGCCCCATCGAGGCTCTGCTACCGGGCTGGGGCGTCCGGAATGCCCCATGTACTCATCGCCTTGGCAGACCGGGCTTATTGATCCCGTTTAGATGGGCATTTTGGAGGGAGGGCCTCTACGGCCAGTAGCGGATTTCTCTGCCTTACTTGCCTGATCCTATGAAAGTGCTGGTGTTTTGTAGGCTGGCGAAGCTCGCGCAGATACAGTGCTATCCAGACGGGAGGAGCCACATGAAATCTGCACCGACCGCTGGAAATCCAGTGGGTGATAACTTGAACGCGCTCATCAGGCATATCGGCAGGCGAACGCCTGATACCGGTGACTTCGGTACGGCAATAGCGAGCCTGGAACTCTTTCGTCGTAATGAGACGGCGCCCCCGTACAGCTGCATGGTGCCGCCGAGCATCGTCCTGGTCGTAGAGGGGGCGAAGAGGATGTGGATTGGGGGCGATGCCTATGACTACGACCCGTCGCGGTTTCTGGTGACCTCGCTCGACCTGCCTGCAAACTCCGAAGTAATCAAGGCGAGTCATGATCGCCCGTGCCTGGGTCTGGCGTTCAAGCTGGACCAGCGCATCTTGGCCGAGCTCATTGCCAGCGGCACTTTGCCCCCGAGGAGGGATCGCGCAGCAACGGCCGGCGTCGGCATAGGCACGGTCACCGACGCAATACTGGGCCCGTTTTTCCGCTTGGTTTCCTTGCTGGACGAGCCCGAAGCGATCCCGACTCTCGCACCGCTCGTTCAGCGGGAAATTCACTATCGTTTGTTGATGAGTGACCAGTCTGACCGGTTAAGACAAATTGCCGCCGTCGATGGTCATGGATACCGAATAGCCAAGGCAATCGATTGGCTGAAGCTCAACTTTGCCTCACCGCTGCGGGTCGATGACCTCGCGAGCCGCGTTCAGATGAGTACGCCTTCGTTTCACCACCACTTTCGGCAACTAGCATCGATGAGCCCGCTTCAGTATCAGAAGTGGCTGCGCCTCAATGAGGCAAGGCGCCTAATGCTTAACGAGCACCGGGACGTTTCGACGGCAGCGTTCGAAGTCGGATATGAGAGTCCATCCCAGTTCAGCCGCGAGTATGCACGTATGTTCGGCGTTGCGCCGAAACGAGATATCACCGCACTGCGCGAAAACGCGGCGAAGCCGAGCGGCTGAGCGCTGTAGCTGTAGCTGTAGCTGTAGCTGTATAGCCCGACGACCATAGAGCGTCGTATTGGGTTGGAAGCTGCCTCTCGGCTAGGGCGGAAATCGGCCAAAAACGGCCAGTAGCTGCCCAATGCGACAAACGTTTCGCCGACATGCCCGCTGGTTTGAGTTCAATCATTTACAGCAAGGCGATGCCGGCCTTTGTACATAAACCAAGGCAGAAGCAGCCCATCAATACCGCCTCAAGACGCTCTTGCGAGATAGCCTGTAGTGGTCAGCCCGTTTTTCGCTGTGGCTCTGTGTACTCCGCTTCGCGCAGCGCAGAGCTCAGATCGTCGCAGCTGGCTGACCATTCAGATACCCATCGGGGCAGGGGCGGAGACTGTTCTTCCAATCCAAGCGCACGGGCGAACTCTTCAGGTGCGACAGTACCCTTCGCTCCCCGGAACAGCCCGCGCATCACCACGACAGCAATCACTCGCTGGTCTTTGACAAAGCGATGTTCGACAAAACTCCACTTGTGATCCCAGCCGAGCATGCGCGTATGAATTTCAAAGCGCTCGAACAGCTTCAGTTCCCGACGGAACTTGCCCCATACATCGCCAACAATCGGTATCGCGCGGTGCTTTAGCGCTACTCGAAAGGCACCACTGCGCAGCACGTAATCCATGCGACCGACATCGGCCAGGGTGAAGTAGCGGCCGTTGGTGACATGCCTGTTGAAGTCCAAATCCAGCGGCCAGACTCGAAACCGAACCACGGTGGTGCTGAGGGCGTGAACTGGACTGTGCCATGGGCGGCGTAACAGCATCAGAAGAAGGCGAAACCATAGGTTCATACGGGTAATACCTGTTGCAGCGACGAGTGCTGCACTCTAGGTAGTGCGTTCGGGTTAAGGTAGATGCAGAAATGACTTATTTAATGCCGATTACGCAACGGGTATTACATGCACGTAACGCTGCTATTAGCCGAGTACAGTTCGCAGGCCTCTGCCGCTCTGGCGCTTGAGGTATTGGATGCTGCGAATCGCTTGGCTGAACCGTCTGAACGCCCTTTTACCGTATGTGTGGCTTCACTTGATGGACTGCCGGTAAATAACGCCCTGGGTTACGCCATGCCTGTGGAGGCTGGCCTGGATACCCTTGATCGAACCGATCTGGTACTGATCCCCGGTTTTCTTTTCAGCTTGCGTGAAGCCCTGCCTGCCTTTGAAGGCTATCGCACATGGCTGCGTCGCCAGCACCAGCAAGGTGCTGTTATCGTTTCGATGTGTACCGCCGCGTTCATGCTCGCTGAAGCAGGCCTGCTCGACGGTGTCGAGGCCACCACACACTGGGCTTTCGCAGGCCTTATGCGCCGCCACTATCCGAGGGTTCGTCTCGATGAGCGGCGTATCCTTTGCGAGGATGGGCGCCTGATCAGCAGTGCGGGCGCGAGTGCGGCCATGGACCTGCTACTGCATCTGATCCGCCGCTTTGCCTCACGCGAACTGGCGCAACAGTGCTGCAGCTATCTGCTGATCGACGGCGTGCGCCGCGAGCAGTCCGTTTACGTCAACTGGTCGATGCCACGTGACCATGCTGACGAAGCGGTACTGCGGGTGCAGGACTGGATGGAGGCCAACTTCGCCGAACCTTGCGGAATTGACGAGCTGGCCGAGCGATTCGGCTTCGGTGTGCGCAACTTCAAGCGCCGTTTCAAGGAGGCCACTGGTTACGCGCCACTGACCTACCTTCAGACGCTGCGCCTGGAAAAGGCCAAACAGCTGCTTGAAACCACACGCCTGAATTTCGAGGTGATCACAAGCAGAGTCGGTTACGAGGACAGCAATTCGTTCCGCCGCCTTTTCTGCCAGAGGGTTGGCATTTCACCGGCTCATTTCCGCAGGCGATTCCTTCGGCTCCCGTCGGGGGCGAGCTAAAGCTCCTCTGCCTGAGGGGCAAGCCCGAGATCATTTTGGCCAATGGTTACCAACCACAAAGGGCTGCTTCCGGCCAAAAGCGGGCATATACCGACGCAGCCTTGGACGAGACCCGACCAGCGTCAGACTTGCTAAGCGCGTAGCTTTCGCCATTCGCTCCAACAGTCCTCCGCGACAATATCCGCATAACCGCGCTTGCCTTCCATCTCGAGTGCAGTGCTGAAAGGGACTGCGACGCAGGTCGCCTGGTCGCGAATAGCGCAGACCTCATCTTCTGTGAGTGGGGAGCCTTTTTTGCTCTCGGCGGCGGTGAGTAGGGCCACCAACGGGGGAATAAAAACGAGGCATAGTGGATCAGTTGGCATCATAGAGCTCCGCGGTTATCGACTGACCATATCGGCCGTGCCTAGGCAGAGCAAATGCATTTACCCGGTAACGGCAGGTCTGAGCCGCACACGAGTGTCCGCTCTGGGTCGGTAGCTGCCTCTCGCCAGCGCCAGCAATCGGCCAGATAGCAGACCTCCGGCACGGCTCGATTTCGAGGTCCGGAGAGACCTACTGCAGCAGCAACTGCTCAATCCAGAGCGCATCGCCCCTGCAAAAGCGGATTTGCGTCTCAGCTGGGCGGCCAGCTTCACGCCGTCGGTAACTTGCCACCCGCCACATCGACGATGACGCCTTCGATGCCCAGTACTTCGCCGGTTTCGGCGTAAATTCCCGCTCCTTTCTCCCAAACATCCTTGATGGTCCCATTGGCGCAGCGAATGCGATACACCAGTTCGTAGGGCTCCCGGCGCAGCAGCGCCTGCTGTACCCCGGACCAGACATATTCGGTGTATTCCTCGAGGATCAGCGTGCTGTAGCTGTGCTCGTACGTGTCGGTGAGGTACGCGGCGGGGTAGCCCGTCAGTTGCAGGCATCCCGCGCTGACGAACTCCATGGTCCACTGACGGTTGTTGCGCCCTCGGTAGATCAGCCCCGGCAAGCCATCGAGCAGGCTGAGCGCGCCGCGCTGGCTGGCCTCGATACGGGCGTCGGCGCGACGTCGGCTGGTGGCGTCGTTGAGCGCCAGGTAGAAGGCCCCGGGTCCGGCGCTCACCTGCAGGTCGAACCAGCGCAGGCGGCCATTCGGATCGATGAAGCGCAAGCAGCAACTGACCGGATCCTTCCCTTCGGCGGCCTGGCGCAGCGCCGCGCGCCAGGCCGCGGCGTCCTCACGGTGCAGTTGGGCGAGCAGCTCCCGGCTGCCGCCGGGACGCCCCATCTGCCGCATCCAGGCTGCATTGGCGTGGACGATTCGGCCCTGGCGGTCGAGTCGCAGCAATGCGATCGGATAGCGGTCGGTCAGATCGGCAATTTCTGTCGGATGCGGGTCCATGTTTGCTCCCCTCACGGCTGGCGGCTGCCGCGATGGACACAAGCCGCCAGCTCCAGGCGCGAGTTCAGGTTGAACTTGCGCAGCAGGTTCTTCACGTAGATCTTCACCGTGCCGTCGCTGATGCCCAGCTCACGGGCGATCAGCTTGTTGCTCAGGCCATCGGCGATCAGCGCCAGGGTCTGCCCCTCACGCTCGGTCAGGCCGTCCGCGCCCGGCACCGGCAGCGTCGGCTCGGCCAGCAGCGCGATCAGGCTGTCGTCCAGTTGCACCGTCCCCCGGTTGCAGGCGCGAACATAATCGAGCAGCGCCTCGGGCTCGGTGTCCTTGAGCAGGTAGCCCTCGGCACCCAGGCGCAGCGCGGCGACCAGTTCGGTGCGGTCGGCCTGGGCAGTCAGCACGATCACCTGGCTGTCCAGTTCCAGTTGGCGCAGCTCGTCGAGCACCTGCAGGCCACCGAGGCCCGGCATGTGCAGATCGAGGAGGATCAGCTCCGGGCTCAGCTGGCAGGCCAGGTTGATGCCCTCGCGGCCGCTGGAGGCCTGGCCGACCACGGTGAAGCCGCAGCACTCACCGAACAGCTCGGCCAGGCCGCGGCGGAACAGCGGATGGTCATCGATCAGCAGCAAGGTGGCGCTGTGCATCGGCATTGTCCTCCGGGGTAATGGTCAGGCCGCACAGACGCAGGGCGACCTGCGTTCCACGCGGCTGGATGCTCTGCACGCTCAGACTGCCGCCGATGGCCAGGGCCCGTTCGCGCATGATCGAAAGGCCGAAATGCCCGTGGGCCGAGCCGCCCTGCAAGCCGATCCCATCGTCCTCCACCGCCACCTGCAACTCATCACGCAGCAGGCGCAGATCGATACGCGCGGTGCGCGCATGGGAATGGCGGACGATATTGGCCAGCGCCTCGCGGACGATCTGCAACACCTGCAGGGCCTGCTCGTCATCGAGCAGTTCGTCGGGCAGGCGATTGTCCAGCTCGAAGACGATGTTGCTGCGCCGGCCGAACTCCTCTACCGAGTCCAGCAATGACTGACGCAGGCTGCGGCCGTCGAGGCTGAGCCGGGCATTGCCGATCAGCTCGCGAACCTGGCGCTGCAATCCCTGCAGGCCATGGCGCAGTTCGTCGAGCAGCGGCTCGGCCTTTTGCGGCTGGCGCAGCTGACCCTGCAGGCGATTCGCCTGGAACGCCAGGAAGCCGAGCTGCTGCGCCACCGAGTCGTGCAGCTCGCGGGCCAGCAGTGTGTCCTGGCCGTGCTGTTGCAGCCGCTGCCGGGCACGCTGGCGGGCTACACCGTGAACGCAGACCTCCAGAAGCGGCAGCCAGTCGGCCAGCCTCTGCCTCTCGCGCCCCCGAGTCACCAGGATGGCCTGGCTGTCATCCTGCAACGGCCAGAAGCGCCGCCGTTCACCGCGGTCCCGGCACGGCCCGCACATCCCGGGTTGCAGGGTTGAAAGGTGGCGCAGCGGGCAGTCCGCGCCGGCGCAAAAATCAGCCGGGCGCTGCAGCGGCGCCACCAGTCCGGCCTCGTCCAGCAGCAGGCAAGGCAGCGCAGCCGGATGCTCCAGCGTCAATTCGTCGAGCAGGCGCGCAAGCGGCGCCCAGCTTCCTGGTTCATCCAGCAGCCCCTGCAACAGGGCGACCTCCGCCCGTCGCGGCGCGCCCGCCCCGACACCAGTCCACCATCGTCGCCGCCAGTGCTCCAGCCAACCTCCTGCCTTCGCCATGCACGTTCCTCATCTGCCTATCCTGCGGGCAGCAACTTTCATGCCCCGCAGCGTCCGTCACCGGTGCCGTTACCCCTTTGGAGATATCACCTCTTGCGGATTGAGCGGTTATTCGCATCAGGAAAATATCTTCCCCAGTACGAAACACGACCGGACACCCCCGCTTTCCCTGTCAATGCGCACCAACTCAAGGCTGCGCGCCTCAGGATCGGGCACGCCGTCGACTAACCCGCGAGGAAGCCATGACTGCGACCGCACTTCCCGACAGCGCTCTGCCGCTACCCAGCCTGCCCCGCTACGACGCGCCGCCGCGCCTGACCGGCAGTCAGGTGGTGCTATTGCAGCAGGTGGACGACCCCGTCGGGGCCGCGGCCCTCGCCGAACGCCTGGGCCTCGGTGGTGACGCCTTGCAGGTGCTGTTGGCGGATGCGCAACAGGCTGGGCCTGCCCTGCTGGAGGTCCTGGCTGGCGCCAGCGTGGGTCTGCAGCTCTTCCTCAGCGGCGACGAAGCCTACCTCTGGCCCCTGCATGCCCTGGCCCGTCAGGCCGGACTGCGCCCAGAGGAAATCCACCTGCTGCACCAGGGCGAAGCACGCCGCGCCATCTACTGCGTGCACTGCACTGCGCTGCAGAGCGGCGGTCCCGCCGAGCAGCACGACTGCCAGCAGTGCGGTGTGCGCCTGGAAGTGCGCCGCCATTTTTCCCGCCGCCTGGGAGCCTACCTGGGCGTCTGCGCCGATGCCGACCATCCCTACGCCGAGGGCCGCCCATGAGCGCCTGGTTCGATGTGCGGGTGAGCGCCGTGCGCGCCCTCACCCCGGTCATCCGTGAATTCACCCTCGAGGCCGTGGAAGGCTCGCTGCCGGGCTTTTCCGCCGGCAGTCACGTGCAACTGTGCCTGCCCAATGGCGTGCGCAATGCCTACTCGCTGCTTGGCGACCCCGCCGAGACCAGCCACTACCGCATCGCCGTGCGCCGCCAGGAGCAATCCAGGGGCGGCTCGCGCTACCTGCACGAGCAACTGCAGGTCGGCGAACAGCTGCGCCTGGGTACCCCAGCCAACCTGTTCGCCCTGCACGGCGAGGCGCGCCGGCACATCCTGGTGGCCGGCGGCATCGGCATCACACCCTTCATCGCCCATTGCCGCGAGCTGCTGCGGCGGGGCGCGGACTTCGAGCTGCACTACGCCTACCGCGCCGGCATCAGCGACGCGTACCGCGGCGAACTGCGCGAATTGCTCGGTGAGCGCCTGCACGAATACGACAGCGCGCAGCGCCCTCTGGATCTCAACCAGATCCTGCGTCAACGCCCGCTGGGCAGCCACGTCTACGCCTGCGGTCCGCAGCGCCTGCTGCTGCCCCTGCGTGAGCAAGCCGCCGCATTGGGCTGGTGCGACTCGCGGATGCACTGGGAAGCCTTCGCCGCGCCCGAGCCAGGCCTGCCGTTCCGCGTCGAACTGGCACGCAGCGGCCGGCAGTTGGAGGTCGCGGCCGAGCAGAGCTTGCTCGAGGCCCTGGAAGCGGCCGACGTCGACGTCCCCAACCTGTGCCGCGGCGGCGTCTGCGGCCAATGCCAGACACGCTACCTCAAGGGCGAGGTGGAACACCGCGACCACTTCCTCGACGCCAGCGAACGCGCCAGCAGCCTGATGCCCTGCGTCTCGCGCGGCTGCGGGCCGATCCTGCTCGACCTCTAGGAGATCCGACGCCATGCCCACGACCCTCAAGCCGGTGGAGCGTTACCGCGAAGCCTTCACCTTCGCCAACAGCCCGGAGGCCATTCGCCGCTTTCCGTTCCCATTCCCGGAAGACCAGTACCAGTACTCGGTGAACATCGAGCCGGCGAAGCCACGCGATCCCGGTGCGGTGTTCGAGCACCTGTTCGATATCGACGAACACTATCGCTCCGAAGTGACCGAGCGCGGCCTGGTGCTGGAGCGCGACCCTGCGCGCTGCCTGGTCATGCCGCATATGGAGCCGGCCGCCTGGGACGCCCTGGCGCTGCTGATGGAAACCCTTGCGGCTGACTATCCGCAGTACTTCCAGCTGCACCGCGAGGGCGATCAGTGGGAGTGGTACAACCTGGTGCTGGGCATCCGCCAGCGCTTCACCTACGGCGACGCCGCCACCCTGCCCTACGAGCCACTGGAGTACATCACCCGCCAGGTGCAGGGCGACTTCGCTCTGCTCGACCAGCGCGATGGCGACCTGTACATGGACGCCGGCATGGTCACCGGGCCGGCCGACTGGTCGCTGGCCTTCGATGCCGGCATGAGCTTCAAGCAATGGCATTCGCCGGTGCCGATGGCACACCAGATGGGCGTGTTCGACCGCGCGCTGAAGTACCTGCTGAACCTCCAGGTCGGCCAGCCGGTGCGCCGGCTGAACTGGACCATGACCATCAACCCGCGCCTGGACACCTCGCCCGAGACCTACCACGAGTGGGGCGCCGATCGCGGCAAGGTTACCGCGCAGAACGCCGGCGAACTGGTGCACCTGCGCGTCGAACTGCAGACGATGGCGCGCCTGCCGCGCAGCCACGCCGTGATGTTCAGCATCCGCACCTACCTGATCAGCATGGCCGAGCTGGCCACCCAGCCGCACTGGGCGCAACGCCTGCACCGCGTACTGCGCGACCTGCCCGACCCGATCGCCGACTACAAGGGCCTGACCCGCTACCGCGCCGCCCTTCTCGACTGGCTGCGGCCCTACGACTCCCAAGCCTGAAACGCCCCCAACAAGAGGATTCCCACATGGCCAACTCCTGGCGCACCAGCGCCCTGCGCGACCGCCACCTGGCGCTCGGCTCGCAACTCGAAGACTGGAACGGCATGGGCACCGCCTGGACCTATGCCACCGACCTCGCCGACCACCACGAAGCAATCCGCACCCGCGCCGGGCTAATGGACGTCTCCGGCCTGAAGAAGGTGCACTACGTCGGCCCCCATGCCGAAAGCCTGCTCGACTGGGCCACTACCCGTGACATCTCCAAGCTCTATCCGGGCAAGTCGGTATACGCCTGCATGCTCGACGAGGACGGCAAGTTCGCCGACGACTGCATCGTCTACCGCACCGGCCCCAACGCCTTCATGGTGGTGCACGGCGCCGGCATCGGCCACGAGATGCTCATCCGCTCGGCCCAGGGCCGGCAGGTGGCGGTGTTGTTCGACGACGACCTGCACGACCTATCGCTGCAGGGCCCGCGCGCCGTTGACTTCCTCGCCGAGCACGTGCCAGGCATCCGCGAGCTGCCCTACTTCCACCACCTGCAGGGCAAGCTGTTCGACCGCCCGGTGATGATCTCGCGCACCGGCTACACCGGTGAGCGCGGCTACGAGATCTTCTGCAAGGCCGCCGACGCTCCGGTGATATGGGACGGCATCCTGGCCAAGGGTGCGGACCTGGGCATCATCCCCTGTGCCTTCACCGCCCTGGACTGGCTGAGGGTCGAGAGCTACCTGCTGTTCTACCCCTACGACAACTCGCAGATGTACCCCTTCGCCGACGAGAAGGCCGGCGACAGTCTCTGGGAGCTGGGCCTGGACTTCACCGTGTCGCCTGGCAAACAGGACTTCCGCGGCGCCGGCGAGCACTACCGGCTCAAGGGCCAGGAGCGCTTCCGCATCTTCGGCGTGCTGCTCGACGGCGAACAGGCGGCCCAGGCCGGCGACACCCTCTGGCACGCCGGCCAGGAGGTCGGCCTGATCACCTGCGCCATGCACTCTCGCCTCACGGGCCGTTCCATGGCCATCGCCCGCATGACCACCGACTGCGCCGAACAGGGCATGCCGCTGCAGGTACGCGGCAGCCTGCAGGTGAACGCCATCGCCCACACCCTGCCCTTCGACGACCCCGAGAAGAAGAAGCGCACTGCCAAGGGCTGAGCCTTGCCCGCCCGGTGCGCCGGGCGGTCCCCACACCGACGCGAGAACCCCCATGAGTCCCCACTACATCCTCACTATCGACTGCCCGGCGCGCTCCGGAATAGTCGCCGCCGTCAGCACCTACCTGGTCGGGCGGCAGTGCTACATCAGCGAACTGTCGCAGTTCGACGACGAGATCACCGGACGCTTCTTCATGCGCGCCGTGTTCCGCTTCGACACCGGCGCGCAGGGCGACATCCAGGCCCTGCGCGACGGCTTCGAGGACATCGCCGTGCCCTTCGACATGCACTGGCAGCTGCACGACGGCAACCAGCCGATGCGCGTGCTGCTGATGGTGAGCAAGTTCGACCACTGCCTGTCCGACCTGCTCTACCGCCACGCCAAGGGCGAGCTGGACATGCGGATCA
>NZ_MACM02000037.1:0-22251 GCF_001675465.2 Pseudomonas sp. AU12215 | reverse complement strand
CATCGGCATTCCTGAGCTTGAGGCGCGAATCAAGGCCGGCAGTTTCAGCGAGATCATTCTCGCCACCAACCCCACGGTGGAAGGCGAGGCGACCGCCCACTACATCGCCCAGTTGCTGGGCGGCGGTGACCTGGTGCTGTCGCGCATCGCCCACGGCGTGCCGCTGGGTGGCGAACTGGAACTGGTGGACGGCGGCACGCTGGCTCACGCCCTGGCAGGACGCCGGCCGATCAGCAACTGACAGATTCGAACAAGGCCGGAGAGATTCCGGCCTTGTTGCATTCGGGGTCAGCAGGCGCAGCTGATGCCTTGACTGTCGGCACGCCGCGATTCTTCCACTGCGCCAACCAGCGCCAGCCCCTCGTCCAGCCAGCCAGTCACGCCACCGATCATCTCCTTCACCGGCAGGCCCAGCGCTGCGAGCTTGGCGGCAGCGCGGTGCACGCCGTTGCAGTGCGGGCCTGCGCAGTAGACGACGAACAGGGTACCCGCCGGAAACTGCGCCATGCGTCGTGCGTCGATCTCCCGTGTTGGCAGGTTCAGCGCGCCGGGTACATGGCCATGGGCGAAGGCAGCGGCGTTGCGCACATCGAGCAGGACGAAATCCTGCTCGCCATTCTGCAGGGCGTCGTTCACGTCCGAGCAGTCGGTCTCGAAGGCCAGCCGATGGCTGAAATGGACAAGGGCGTCGGCGGGCAGGGCGGCGGGGAATTGGCTGACAAGGCTGGGCATGACAAGGCTCCTGGGGAAGATGGGACCACTGTATGCAGCCGCGAAAGCCGGCTAAAGTGGCGGCCTGGACAGTGATCGGAAGTTTTCCGCCAAATGCAGCGTGATCCCCTCGCAGTGGCCGTTCTCGCTTACGACGGCCTGTGCACCTTCGAATTCGGCATCGCCGTTGAGATCTTCGGCCTGCCGCGCCCGGAATTCGACTTTGCCTGGTACCGCCACCGCATCGTTGCCGTCGACGCCGGACCGATGCGCGCCATGGGCGGCATCCACGTGCTGGCCGATGGCGGGCTGGAGGCGCTCGAAACGGCTGGCACTATCATCGTGCCGGGCTGGCGGGACCGCGCCGAGGCGCCGTCCGCCGAGCTGGTACAGGCGCTGCGCAAGGCCCACGACCAGGGCGCACGGCTGCTGTCGATCTGCTCGGGCGTCTTCGTCCTGGCAGCCACCGGTTTGCTCGACGGCCAGCGTGCCACCACGCACTGGCGCTATGCCGAGGAGCTGGCCGAACGCTTCCCTGGCATCGAAGTGGATGCGCAAGTGCTCTATGTCGATGCCGGACAGGTGATTACCTCCGCTGGCAGTGCAGCGGGCATCGATGCCTGCCTGCATCTGGTGGCGCGGGATTTCGGCGTACAGGTGGCCAATAACGTGGCTCGCCGGCTGGTCATGTCGCCGCAACGCGCTGGCGGCCAGGCGCAGTTCATCCCCGCGCCCGTGGCCCAGGCGCCCCGGCACGATCTCGCCGGGCTGCTGGATTGGGCCCGCCAGCGTCTGGACCGATCCATCTCGGTGGGCGAACTGGCCAGCCGCGTGGCAATGAGCGAGCGCACTTTCCTGCGCCGCTTCAGCGAAGCCACCGGTATGACGCCCAAGGCGTGGTTGCAGCACGAGCGTATGGCGCGAGCCCGTGAACTGCTGGAAGGCAGCACCGACAGCGTTGGGCGAATCGCCGAGCAATGCGGCTTCGGCACCGTGGAGAGCTTCCGCAACGCCTTTCGTGGCTCGGCCGGGGTGGCACCATCGATTTACCGCGAGCGATTCGGGACGGCGTATCTGTCCTAGCCGATGGCGGGTGTCTCGCCTTGTAAACCAAGCAAGCGCTAGGTAAGTTTCACGCAAACCGTCTGGAGCCTTGCCATGTCCGTGTTCACCGAGTACTTCGATGACAGCCACCGCCTGGTCCGCGACAGCGTACGGCGCTTCGTCGAGCGGGAAATCCTGCCCCATGTCGCTGACTGGGAGGAGGCCGAGGAGTTTCCCCGCGAGCTGTACCGCAAGGCCGGCGAGGCGGGCATCCTTGGCATTGGTTATCCGGAAGCGCTTGGCGGCAGCCACGAGGGCGATCTGTTCGCCAAGGTGGCAGCCAGCGAAGAGCTGATGCGCTGCGGCTCCGGTGGGCTGGTGGCGGGGCTGGGCTCGCTGGATATCGGCCTGCCGCCCTTGATCAAGTGGGGCCGCCCGGAGCTGCGTGAACGCATCGCGCCGCAGGTGCTGGCCGGCGAGAAGATCATGGCGCTGGCGGTCACCGAGCCGTCCGGCGGCTCCGACGTGGCCGGCCTGAAGACCCGCGCCGTGCGTGATGGCGACCACTACCGCGTGAGCGGCAGCAAGACCTTCATCACCAGCGGCGTGCGTGCCGACTACTACACCGTGGCCGTCCGCACTGGCGGCGACGGCTTTGGTGGCGTCAGCCTGCTGCTGGTGGAGAAGGGCGCTCCCGGCTTCACGGTCAGCCGCAAGCTGAAGAAGATGGGTTGGTGGGCATCGGACACCGCCGAACTGTTCTTCGACGACTGCAAGGTGCCGGCGGAAAACCTGATCGGCGCCGAGAACATGGGCTTCGCCTGCATCATGGCGAACTTCCAGAGCGAGCGCCTGGCGCTGGCGATCATGGCCAACATGACTGCGCAACTCGCCCTGGACGAAGCGCTGGCGTGGTGCCGCGAGCGCGAGGCGTTCGGCAAGCCGATCGGCAAGTTCCAGGTGCTCAAGCATCGCTTGGCGGAAATGGCCACTCAGGTCGAAGTGTCCCGAGAGTTCACCTATCGGCAGGCGGCGAAGATGGCGGTGGGCAAGAGCGTGATCAAGGAAATCTCCATGGCCAAGAACTTCGCCACCGACATCGCCGACCGGGTGACCTACGACGCGGTGCAGGTGCTGGGCGGCATGGGCTACATGCGCGAGAGCCTGGTGGAGCGGCTGTACCGCGACAACCGCATCCTCTCCATCGGTGGCGGCACGCGGGAGATCATGAACGAGATCATCGCCAAGCAGATGGGGCTTTGAGATGCCCTGGGGTTCAGGTGAAGTCCATACCGTAGCGCGTCTTGCCGCAATGCAGGCAGCGGAAGTGATAGATCGCCGGGTTGCCCGCTGGCTCGTAGTGCTCGATCACCTGTAGCCAGGTTTTTTCCGGCCAGCCGAAGTCGGCGAAGTGCCCGGCCAGCTCGGCGGCGCCGAGGGCGATGATGTCCTCCCGCCTGGCGTCGCCGTGGAAGGCGCAGGCGTCGCCGCAGCAGTTCAGCCAATGCTCTTGCTGCCAGGAGGCGAACCCCGGCGTGCGTTCGCAGACTTCGCGCACCACGGCATCGGGTACTCCGGCGTCCAGCAGCGGATAGTCATCGGCGAAACTGGCCTCGAAACGCTCTGCAGCGCTGCCGTCGGCGATGCACCAGGGACACAGGCAGTTTTCCGGCAGGTCGTGTCGCGTGTACACCGAGGCGGTGTAGACGTAGCCGCGCTTTTGGCCGCAACACCGGCAGGTTTCTGCCGAGGCCACCACGCTGCCGGTGGAAAGCGGTTCGGGGTGGTAGCGGAAGGTGGGCAGTGTCTGGCTCATGGTCGTCATCCCTGGTGTTATTGCCTGGCAGCGGCTAGCCAGTATAAACAGCGGTTAGTGGATGACAGCCCGACTCGACAATTGAAAAAGCGGCGCCCATCCGGGGGTAAGGGGGATGGGCGCCGGTCCGACAGGGAAAAGGGATTCGTTGCGGCAGAGCCTTACTTGGCCTCGTAACCCTCGGCGGCTGACTTGCGCTTGGGTTTCGGAGCGAAGCGCTTGGCCAGCTTCATGCTGCCGGTGACCACCTTCTGATACCAGACCGGCAGCAGGCGCAACATCACGTCGATGGCGTGGGCGTCCGGGCCGATCAGGATGCGCCGCGAATCACGCTCCACGCCGCGAATGATCACCTGCGCAGCTTTCTGCGGCGTAGTGCGCAGCAACTGGTCGTTGAACTGGGTACGCGCAGCTTCCGCGTTCTGCCCGGTGACCTTGACCATGCTGTCGTTCATCCGCGCGGTCTTGGCGATATTGGTCTTGATGCCGCCGGGGTGAACACAGCTGGCCGAAACGCCTGCGCGCTCCATGTCCAGCTCCTGGCGCAGTGATTCGGTGAAACCGCGTACGGCGAACTTGGTGGCGTTGTAGGCGCTCATGCCAGGCTGGGAGAACAGCCCGAACACGCTGGAAACGTTGACGATGTGGCCGTTACCGGATGCCTTCAGGTGCGGCAGGAAGGCTTTGGTGCCGTAGACCACGCCCCAGAAGTTGATGTTGGTGATCCACTCGTACTCTTCATAGTCGCTGGCTTCCACGGTGCCGGCGTGGGCGACGCCGGCGTTGTTGAACACCAGGTTGACCTTGCCGTGCTCGCGGGCGGCCTTGTCGGCCCAGGCATGCACCTGCTCGCGGTCAGCGACGTTCACGGTGTCGATGGACACGCGCACGCCGGTGGAGGAGAGCAACTGGCGGGTTTCCTCGAGGCCTGCGGCATTCACGTCCGCCAGAGCCAGGTGGCAGCCGCGGGAGGCCAGTTCGATGGCCAGGGCGCGACCGATGCCCGAACCCGCGCCGGTGATCGCGGCAACCTTGTTCTCGAAGTTCTTCATGCCGGCACCTCTTCTGCGTGGCGTTGGGGTTGGACGACAGGGCTGGGCAGCGGCTTGGACTTCAAATGATAGGCGCTGGGATCGAATTGGCTGGTCAGCGCGCGGAAGCGCCAGGTGAAGCCCGGCCACAGGGTGCAGTTGCGCCCGCTCACCGGGTGCAGGTACCAGCTCTTGCAGCCGCCGGTGTTCCACACGCTGTGGTTGAGGCCGCGCTGCAGCTTGGCGTTCCACTGGTCCTGGACGTCGCTCTTGACCTCCACGCTCTGCAGCTCGCGGCGGTCCATCAGCTTGATGGCGCCCAGCACGTAGGTGATCTGCGACTCGATCATGTAGACCATGGAGTTGTGGCCCAGACCGGTGTTCGGGCCCATGAGGAAGAACAGGTTGGGGAAGCCGCGGGTCATGGTGCCCTTGTAGGCTTCCGGGCCGTTCTTCCAGGTATCGAGCAGGTCCACGCCGTCCTTGCCGAATACCACGCCACGCGGGATCGGATCGTTGGCGGTGAAGCCGGTACCGAAGATGATGGCGTCCACCTGCCGCTCGCGGCCGTCGGCGCTGATGATGCTGCTGGCCTTGATCTCGCGGATGCCGTCGACGATCACCGAGGAGTTGGAGGCGGCCAGCGCCGGGTAGTAGTTGTGCGACATGAGCACGCGCTTGCAGCCGATGGTGTAGTCCGGGGTCAGCTTGCGGCGCAGGTCCGGGTCCTTGACCTGCTGGCGGATGAAGCGCTCGGCCAGCCTGCCCACCAGTTTCATCGCCCAGGGCGCGAAGGTGAAGCCCAGCACACGGCCTTCTAGCATGCTGTAGAGGGCGCCGCGCCAGAGCTTCTGTACCGCCGGGAAGTGACGGAAGCGCGCACGTTCCTTCTCGCTGATGGCACGGTCCGGCTTGGGCAGGATCCACGGTGCGGTGCGCTGGTAGAGATCGAGCTTGGCCACCAGCGGCTGGATTTCCGGGACGAACTGGATGGCTGAGGCGCCGGTGCCGATCACCGCCACACGCTTGCCCTTGAGGTCGTAGTCATGGTCCCACTGCTGCGAGTGGAAGGCCTTGCCCTGGAAATTCTCCAGGCCCTTGAGCGCCGGGATAGAGGGAATCGACAGGGCGCCCATGCCCGAGACCACGGCCTTGGCGGTGTAGTGGTTGCCGGCGGCGTCGAACAGGTGCCAGAGCTGCTGCTCATCGCTCCACTCGAAACGCGCCATCTCGGTGTTGAGCAGCGTCTTGTCTTCCAGTCGGTACTTCTTCCAGCAGTTCTCCAGGTAGGCGCGGATCTCCGGCTGGCGGGCGAACATGCGCGTCCAGTCCGGGTTCGGCTCGAAGGAGAAGGAGTAGACGTGGGATTGCACGTCACAGGCGCAGCCCGGGTAGTTGTTGACCCGCCAGGTGCCGCCGACGCCGGCATCCTTTTCGAACAGCAGGAAATCGTTCTCGCCTTCCTGCTTCAGGCGGATCGCCATGCCCAGCCCGGAAAACCCGGTGCCGATGATGGCGACCTTGCAATGTCTGGGGGCAGTCTTTGGTTGGGTACTCACAACCGTACTCATGGCCATGCTCCTGTTATGATTATTGCTGGCGTATACAACTGTCTACGTGATGGAATGTAGACATCTGTATACTTCAGGAACAACCAACCTTAGATGGGGTCGGCCGCCAGACACATGGAAATCGAACAGGAAGAACGGCCAACGCAGGCCGCCGGCAAGCGCGCACTGATCGACGCGGCGCTGCGCCTGGCGGCCAGCCGGCGCAGCCTGAGCAACCTCGGGCTGCGGGAGCTGGCGCGGGAAGCGGGGTTGAACCCGAACACCTTCTACCGGCATTTCAGCGACGTGGACGACCTGGGCCTGGCGATCATCCGCGACATCGCTACCCAGTTGCGCCAGCCGTTGCGCGACCTGCGCCGTGAGGCGGCCGAGCGCGCGCTACCGGGGGCGAGCGCGGCCAGTGTGCCGTTCGGCCTGGACCTGGAGCGCGGCCAGCGCGTCACCCGGGAGACTGTGCGGCTGTTCTTTGATTTCGTCGAGCGCAACCCGCAGGCTTTCATCATCGGCGTGCGCGAGTTGCACGGGCCGTCGCCGGTACTGCGTGAGGCACTGGCGCGGGTGATGGACGAATTCGGCGAGGACATGGCCGAGGACATCCGCCAATTCCATCTGCTACCGGACGTCGAGGTGGGCGAACTGGACCAGCTGTCGCGGCTGATCAGCCGGCAGCTGTTCCAGCAGTCGCTGGACTACCTGGAGCGTCCGCCGGAGTTGCGCGAGGAGGTCTGCGCCCTGGCCCAGCGACAAATCCTGTTGCTCTTCACCGGTGTCGCGGTCCTGCAGACCCTGGGAATGTTGGATAGGCTCTGAGTCTGCTTAGGCTGTCACGGGAGCCTCACCATGTTGCCTTTTCCCCTCTTCGGCGGCTGCGCCTGCGGCGCGGTGCGCTACCGCGTGGATGCGCAACCGGAGGAAATCGGCTATTGCCACTGCCGCATCTGCCAGAAGGCCAATGCCGCGCCGGCTGTTCCGTGGGCGGTGATTCCGCTGGCGGGGTTTGCCTACACCGCCGGCGAACTCGGCCTGTGGCGCTCCAGTGAAGACGGCGAGCGGCGCTTCTGCGTGAAGTGCGGTACGCCCATGGAGTTCCGCGTGCGTGACGGTGAAACGGTAGGGCTGAACATCGTCACCCTGGACGAGCCGGAGCGGATCGAGCCGCAGTGCCACGTATGGTGTTCGTCGCAACTGTCTTGGTTCGACACGGTCGATGACCTGCCGCGGCGCTCCGAGGGCTGAAATGAGCCCGTCGTGGTTCTACAGGCCCAATTGCGCCTTGAGCAGGAGCGCGTAGCCCAGCGCCATCAGTGCCCAGCCGCACAGCGGCCCGAACACCCAGCGCCAGGGCAGGCCGCGTGGGTCGAAGCCCACCCCGTGGACGAAACCGGCGCTGACCCCGAGCATCGCCAGCATCAGCAGGCCATGGCTGTAGCGGCCCTGGGTGTCGAGCATGGCGGCGGGATGGATCAGCAGGACCAGCGCCAGGGGAATCGCCAGCAGCAGTGACAAGGTGCGGCTGGCGGGGTGGCGCAGGAAGGTTGCGTCAGTCGTCGTCACTGTCCAGATCCTGGGTGGTTTCCAGCCACAGCGCATTGATGATGCCGAAGCTGCAGGCCAACAGGACGCCGAGTATCCAGGTGAAGTACCACATGCGGTTGCTCCTTCAGTAGAGTCCGTGGGAGTTGGCTTCGATGTGCTTGCGGTTCAGGCGGCCCCACATCTTCACGTAGCCCCACAGCGTGTAGCAGAGGATCAGCGGTACGAAGATGCAGGCCACGACGAACATGATGCCCAGGGTCTTGTGGCTGGAAACCGCGTCCCACATCGTGAGGCTCGCCGCCGGGTTCTCGCTGGAGGGGAAGACGAAGGGGAACAGCGCGAAGCCTGCCGTGCACAGGGTGCCGATGATCGCCAGGGCGCTGCCCAGGAAGGTCAGGCCGCCGCGCCCGCCGCTGGCCGCGGCCAGGGCCAGCAGGCCGCCGAGGATGCCGACGATGGGGGCGGCGATGGTCGCGGGGTAGGCGTGGTAGTTGGCCAGCCAGCCGGCGTTGGACAGCGCAACTTCCTTGTTCAACGGGTTCAGCACCGCATTGCCGTCGATGCTCGAGAGCAGGGCGAAGCCGTTCATGCCTAGGCTGACCCAGGCACCGGCAGCGATGAAGGTCAGCAGGTAGACCAGTGCGCACAACTGCGCGGCCCGCCTGGAACGCTCAGCCAGTTCTCCGTCGGTGCGCAGCATCAGCCAGGCGCCGCCGTGCAGGCAGAGCATGCTCAGGCTGACCACTCCGGCGAGCAGGGCAAAGGGGTTGAGCAGGGCGAAGAAGCTGCCGTGGTAGGACGGCCGCATCATCTCATCGAGGCTGAAAGGCAGGCCCTGGAACAGGTTGCCGAAGGCCACGCCGAACACCAGCGCCGGGACGAAGCCACCGACGAACAGCGCCCAGTCCCAGACCGCACGCCAGCGCTGGTTTTCCAGTTTGCTGCGGTAGTCGAAACCGACGGGGCGGCAGAACAGGGCGAAGAGCACCAGCAGCATCGCCCAGTACAACCCGGAGAACGCGGTGGCATAGACCATCGGCCAGGCGGCGAACAGGGCGCCGCCGGCGGTGATGAACCAGACCTGGTTGCCGTCCCAGTGCGGGGCGATGGTGTTGATCGCCACCCGTCGTTCGCTGTCGGTCTTCGCCACGAAGGGCATCAGTGCCATGGCGCCCATGTCGAAGCCATCGGTGAGGGCGAAACCGATCAGCAGCACTCCGATCAGCACCCACCAGGTCAGTTTCAGCGTTTCGTAGTCCATGATCGTCTCCTTACGCCGTGGCCGCGCCGCTGGCCGCATGGCCCTGCTCGAAGTGGTAACGGCCGGTGTGCAGGCTCGATGGACCGAGGCGGGCGAACTTGATCATCAGGTACATCTCCACCACCAGCAGCAGGCTGTAGAAGGCGATCAACGCCAGCAGCGAGCCCCAGACATCGCCGGTGCTGAGGCTGGAAGCGGACAGGTGCACCGGCAGTACCTCACCGATGGACCAGGGCTGGCGGCCGTGTTCGGCGACATACCAGCCGGTCTGCGCGGCCAGCCAGGGCAGTGGCAGGCTCCACAGCGCCCATTTGAGCAGCCAGCGCTTGCGCTCCTCGTTCTTGCGCGCCGAGGCATAGAACGCACAGGCGAACAGAGCGAGCATGAGGAACCCGCAGCCGACCATGATGCGGAAGCTGAAGAACAGGGTGAACACATCGGGGATGGTGTCGAGGGTGGCCAGGCGAATCTGCTCTTCGGTCGCGTCCATCACCTCGGGCGTGTACTTCTTCAGCAGCAGACCGTAGCCGAGGTCGTTCTTCACCTGATTGAACTGCGCCAGGGTAGCCTCGGATTTGTCACCGCCGCGCAGCTTCTGCAGCAGGGCATAGGCGGTCATGCCGTGACGGATGCGCGCCTCGTGCTGCGCCAGCAGGTCCTTGATCCCGGTGACCTCCTTGTCCAGTGAGCGAGTGGCGATCAGGCCGAGCACATAGGGGATCTTGATCGCATAGTCGGTGCGCTGCTCCTCCTGGTTGGGCAGGCCGATGAGCGTGAAACCGGCGGGGGCAGGATGGGTTTCCCATTCCGCCTCGATGGCGGCCAGCTTGGTCTTCTGCACGTCGCCGATCTCATAGCCCGACTCGTCGCCAAGGATGATCACCGAGAGGATCGAGGCCAGGCCGAAGGCCGAGGCGATGGCGAAGGAGCGCCGGGCGAAGCCCTGGTCGCGCTTTTTCAGCAGGTAGTAGCTGGAGATGGCGAGGACGAAGATCGCCCCGGTGACGTAGCCGGCGGCGACGGTATGGACGAACTTGACCTGGGCCACCGGGTTGAACAGCAGCGCACCGAAGTCGGTGAGCTCCATGCGCATGGTCTGGAAGTTGAACTCCGCGCCCACCGGGTTCTGCATCCAGCCATTGGCGATCAGGATCCACAGCGCCGAAAGGTTCGAGCCCAACGCCACCAGCCAGGTCACCGACAGGTGCTGGACCTTCGACAGGCGGTCCCAGCCGAAGAAGAACAGGCCGATGAAGGTCGATTCGAGGAAGAAGGCCATCAGGCCTTCGATGGCCAGCGGCGCGCCGAAGATGTCACCGACGTAGTGGGAGTAGTAGGCCCAGTTGGTGCCGAACTGGAACTCCATGGTCAGCCCGGTGGTGACCCCCAGGGCGAAGTTGATGCCGAACAGCTTGCCCCAGAACTGGGTCATGTCCTTGTACACCTGCTTGCCGGTCATCACGTAGACCGACTCCATGATCGCCAGCAGGAAGGCCAGGCCGAGGGTCAGCGGCACGAACAGGAAATGGTACATGGCGGTCATCGCGAACTGCAGGCGCGACAGGTCTACGACGGCTTCGGAAATCATCGGGCGCTCTCCTTCTCGGCGTCGCTCGGGCGGCTGTCGCCGAGCAGGTGCTGGCTGGTGACGCGGGAGCCGTCACCGGGGACGGTAGGCTGGCCGAACCAGACGGCCTTGATGACCAGCAGCAGGGTCAGCTTGATCAGCAGGATGAGGGTCAGCTCACGGACGAGCGGAACCTTCCAAGGGGAGGGGGCTTGGTGGGGCATCTAACCTCCTTGGCTCGCAATTCGTGACATGGTTCTGCATGAGCTGCGCGTTCCATTGGACTCCGGAAACCCTGCTCAGTGTAGTGACTGGTTGTCGCGGTGCGCGGTGAAAATGAAAAACGCCAGGCGATGCCTGGCGTTTTTCGACGTTGAGCGAGGTTTGGCGGTGATCAGCCGGCGAAGTCCAGCTGCTCTTTCCAGCGGGTTTCCAGCGCCTTGGTATCGTGGTCGAAGGGGTGGAAGCCGGGGCGGAAATAGTCCAGCCAGGGGCGGATCAGGTTGACGAAGTAGCCGCGGCGCGGGTGCAGCAGCACGCCCAGGCCATGCTTCCAGCTGCGCCAGTTGAACAGCTGGCCATCGCGGCGCAGCAGGTTGATCTGGAAGCCGGCGATGACGCTGAGGAAGATCACGGTGGTCAGCAGCATGACCGCGGTGCGAGTGAAGTAGCCGCCGTAGACCTGCTGGTAGACATCGTAGGCCACTGCCTTGTGTTCATTCTCCTCGACGGCATGCCACATCCACAGCTTGTACATCTTGTCCGACTTCATCTGGCCGCTCAGGTCTTCGCGCTTGAGCAGTTGTTCGGCCATGGTCGCGGTGAAGTGTTCCAGGGCGCAGGTGATCGCCAGCTGATGCTTCTTGGTGGTGACCTTGCTGATCGATTCGAGCAGCACCTTGATGCGCAGTTCCAGGGTTTCCAGGTCGATGCCGTGCTCGTCGGCGTATTCGTTGTAGGCCGCGTGCTCCTTGGAGTGCATGGCCTCCTGGCCGATGAAGGCGCTGACGTCCTTCTGCAGCTGCGGGTCCTGGATGCGCTCGCGCACCGCACGCACGCTGTCGACGAAGAACTTCTCGCCGTAGGGGAACAGCGAAGACAGGTTGTTCATGAAGTGGGTCATGAAGGGCTGCCCGTCCCACCAGTACTTCGGGGTTTCACTGAAGGTGAAATCCATGCGGCGGACCGGGAAGTTGGCGCGGATCGGCGTGGTACTGGCGTTCATGACTAACTCCTTGTTGTTGTGCGGGCGGGAGCGAGGTGCGTGGCAGGTACGGCACCCAGGCAAGCCCTGTCGTTAGTTCGCGATGCCACCTTCGAATGTGTCATCGGTTGATGTCATGTTCGGAGTCTTGTCGGACAATCGCCAGGTCATTTCCGGCCGCGGCGGGGTCGAATCAGGCCAAAGCGGTCATCACCAGCCATTGGATGGGGCGCCCGTGCGAAGGCCGGAAACGAAAACGGGCGCCGTAGCGCCCGTTTTCGGAAACAGCGCCGATCAGGCTTCGTCGAGGGCGAAGGCGGTCAGGCTGTAGGTGGAAATCTGCGCGTCGTTGAGCTTGGTCGAACCGCCCAGTTCCGGCAGGTCGATGATCGCAGCGGCCTCGAACACGCTGGCGCCCATGCGGCGTACCAGTTGCGCGGCGGCCAGCAGGGTGCCGCCGGTGGCGATCAGGTCATCGAAGATCAGCACGCTGTCGCCTTCGCACAGGCTGTCGGCGTGGACTTCCAGCAGGGCCTCGCCGTACTCGGTCTCGTAGGCCTGGGCCAGTACGTCGGCCGGCAGCTTGCCGCGCTTGCGGAACAGCACCAGAGGCTTGTTCAGTTCGTAGGCGATGATCGAACCGATCAGGAAGCCGCGCGCATCCATGGCGCCGATGTGGGTGAAGTCGGCCTCGACGTAGCGCTGGATAAAGCTGTCGGCGACGAAGCGCAGGGCTCGCGGCGACTGGAACAGCGGGGTGATGTCGCGGAACATGACGCCGGGCTTGGGAAAGTCGGGAACGGCACGGATCACGGACTTCAGGTCGAGTGGGTTGAGGATCATGCTGGATGTGCACCTGATGCGGTTTTTGCAGAGGCCAAAGTATAACGGGCCCGCCGTGTGGCGAGCCCGTTTTCGATGACCGGAAAGTCAACCGGGTGGTCAGCTTTCGGGCAAATCAGCTTTCCAGTTGGCCTCCTGCCAGTGCGCACAGCTCGATGGAGTCGAGGATGTGCACTTCCTTGCCTTCGGCGGCGATCAGGCCGTTCTGCTGGAAGCGGGTGAACACGCGGGAGACGGTTTCCACCGCCAGGCCCAGGTAGTTGCCGATTTCGTTGCGCGACATGGCCAGGCGGAACTGCTGGGCCGAGAAGCCACGGGCGCGGAAGCGCGCGGAGAGGTTCACCAGGAAGGTGGCGATGCGCTCGTCGGCGGTCTTCTTCGACAGCAGCATCATCATCTGCTGGTCATCGCGGATTTCCCGGCTCATCACCCGCAGCAACTGGCGGCGCAGTTGCGGCAGCTGCTCGGAGAGTTCGTCCAGGCGTTCGAAGGGGATTTCGCACACCGAGGTGGTTTCCAGGGCCTGGGCCGATACCGGGTAGCTCTCGGTGTCCATGCCGGACAGGCCGACCAGCTCGCTGGGCAGGTGGAAGCCGGTGATCTGCTCTTCGCCGCCGTCGGTGATGCTGAAGGTTTTCAGCGCGCCGGAACGCACGGCGAAGACGGAACCGAAGGCATCGCCCTGGCGGAACAGGAACTCGCCTTTCTTCAGGGGGCGGCCGCGCTTGACGATCTCATCGAGGGCGTCCATGTCGCTGTGGTTCAGCGACAGGGGCAGGCAGAGGGGAGCCAGGCTGCAATCCTTGCAGTGCGCCTGTGGCAGTGCGCGCACTTTGATGGTTTCGGCCATGAGTGTTCCTTGAATGGGATGGCACACAAAAACCAAGGGTACCGCAGACTGCAAGTCGCGCGCCAGTTGGCGACCTGTCTGAATCGCTGGTTCCAGCGACGGGGATGAGGAAGTGCGGCGGGGTATCGGGGCTTGAATCCTTTCGAAAAGTACTAGGGCAGGGCTGTTCCTACACCCTCGGACGACCGACATATCCTGTATCAATGGGTGCGACAGTTGGTCTCGCACCGTCGGTCGTCTGCGCGGAACTCGGGCGTCAGATGACCCGCGAGAAGCGCTGCAGGTTCTGCATGGGCAGGTAGCGGTCGAACAGCATGCACAGCGAACGCACCAGCAACCGGCCGGAAGCGCTGACGTCTATGCCGCGCGGGCCGAGGGTGATCAGGCCATCGCGGGCGAAACGCTCGAGATCGTCCCAGATTTCCGCGAAGTAGCCGCGGAAGTCGATGTTGTAGAGGTCCTCGATGTCCTCGAAGTCCAGCTGGAAATGGCAGATCAGTTGCTGGATCACGGCGCGGCGGATGAGATCGTCCTTGTTGCAGTGCAGTCCGCGGCGAGTGGCGAGTTGGCCCTGGTCGAGGGTGTTCTGGTAGTCGGCGATGTCATTGCTGTTCTGGCAGTAGAGATCGCCGATCTGGCTGATCGAGGAAACCCCCAGGCCAACGAGGTCGCAGTGACCGTGGGTGGTGTAGCCCTGGAAGTTGCGCTGCAGAGTGCCGTCTTCCTGGGCCATCGCCAGTTCGTCGTCCGGCAGGGCGAAGTGGTCCATGCCGATATAGCGGTAGCCGGCGGCTTCGAGCTGCTCGGTGGTGCGCTGCAGCATTTCCAGCTTCTGCCCAGGGGAGGGCAGGTCTTCGGCCAGGATCCGGCGTTGTGGCGGGAAACGTTCGGGAAGGTGCGCGTAGTTGAACACGGACAACCGGTTGGGCTGCAGGGCAATGACCTGCTCGACGGTGTGGGCGAAGGTGTCCGGGGTCTGTCTGGGCAGGCCGTAGATCAGGTCGATGTTGATCGAGCGGAATTGCAGGGTGCGCGCTGCGTCGATGATGGCGCGGGTCTCGTCCAGGCTCTGCAGGCGATTGATGGCCTGTTGAACATCCAGGTTGAAGTCCTGCACGCCGATGCTGGCGCGGTTGAAGCCCAGCTCGCGGAGCAGGCCCATGGTCGACCAGTCGGCCTCGCGCGGGTCGATCTCGATGCCGTAGTCGCCGAAGTCACCCTCGACGAAGTGGAAATGGGTGCGCAGTTGCGCCATCAGTTCACGCAACTGGCCGGGGCTCAGGAAGGTCGGGGTGCCTCCGCCGAAGTGCAGCTGCTCGACTTGCTGCTGGCGGCCCAGGTGACGGCTGACAATCTCGATTTCGTGGATGAGACGGGCGAGGTAGGGGGCGCTGCGGCCACGATCCTTGGTGATGACCTTGTTGCAGGCGCAGTAGTAGCAGATGTTCGCGCAGAACGGGACGTGCACGTAGAGCGAGAGCGGGCGCTGCGCCTTCTGGCTATCGCGCAGCGCGTGCAGCAGGTCGAAGGGTCCGACTCCTTCGTGGAACTGCACGGCTGTGGGATAGGAGGTGTAGCGCGGGCCGGACAGATCGTATCGGCGTATCAGATCTGCGTCCCAGCGAATATTGTCGAGCATGCCGATGTTCCCCGGTGGCGAGCTTTTCCTGCGCAGTCTAGGGAGAGTCCGATAGAGGCCTGTTGACCTGTATCAAGCGGCTTTATGGTGGGCAATACCGGCGCTGGCGTGCATCTCGTGGCCCATGATCCAGGCCTGGTGCGGGCCGGGCAGGGTCCACAGGCCGAAGAGGATCACCAGGATGCCACCGGCCATGCGCACGCTGCGCTTGCGCAGCAGCGCGGTGATGCGCTCGGCGGCGAGCCCTGTCGCCAGCAGCACCGGCCAGGTGCCGAGGCCGAAGGCGAGCATCAGCAGCGCACTGTCGATGGCCGAGCCCTGGCTGGTGGCCCAGAGCAGGGTGCTGTAGACCAGCCCGCAGGGCAGCCAGCCCCACAGTGCGCCCAGCAGCAGTGCGCGCGGGACGCTGGCGACAGGCAGCAGGCGGCTGGCGAAGGGCTGGATGTGCTTCCACAGGCCGCGACCCAGCGCTTCGATGCGGGTCAGGCCACTCCACCAGCCGGCCAGGTAAAGGCCCATGGCGATCAGCAGCAGGCCGGCGATCACCCGCAACGCTGCGGCGAATGGCGTGCGCGCCACGGCCCAGCCGGCCAGGCCGAGCAGCAGGCCGGCGCAGGCGTAGCTGAAGATGCGTCCGAGGTTGTAGGCCAGCAGCAGGCGCAGGCGACGTCCGCGTTGCTCCGGCGGGATGGCCATGGTCAGCGCGCCCATCAGGCCGCCACACATGCCCAGGCAGTGACCGCCGCCGAGCAGGCCGAGAATCAGCGCGGACGCCAGCAGCGGCGCCAGTTCAGGCATCGCGCTTGTCCTGTTTCTGGCTGCTGTGCGAGGCATCGCCCTCGGCTTCATCGATGCCGGCCTGGTGCTTGGGATCCTCGTCGTCGAACAGGATGCTGTGGGCGGGCCCGTCCATGTCGTCGTACTGGCCGCTGTTCACCGCCCAGAAGAAGATCGCGATGCAGATGCCGACGATCACCACGGCAACCGGAATCATTATGTAGAGAGCGGGCATTTCAACTCCGTGGCAGCGCCTGCGCCGCTTGTGGGGCGGCTGGCAGGGCGGTGGTCGCTGTCGGGGCGCCGGCGCCCTTGGGCAGCCGGGTCAGGCGCAGGGCGTTGAGCACCACGGTCAGCGAGCTGATCGACATGCCCACCGCAGCCCACACCGGCGTAATCCAGCCGAGGGCAGCAAAGGGCAACATCAGCCCATTGTACAGCCCCGCCCAGACCAGATTCTCGATGATGACCCGACGGGTGCGACGAGCCAGGCCGAAGGCCTGCACCACGCTGTCCAGGCGGTTGGACAACAGCACGGCATCGGCGCTGGTCTTCGCCAGATCGGTGGCCGAGCCCATGGCGACGCTGATGTCGGCAGCGGCCAGTACCGGCACGTCGTTCACGCCATCGCCCAGCATCAGCACGCGGTGGCCTTGCTGGTGCAGCTGACGCAGGACTTCGAGCTTGTCATCCGGGCGAAGGCCGCCACGGCAATCGTCGATGCCCAGTTCGGCGGCGACCCGGTCGACCATGGGTGAGCTGTCGCCGGAGAGCAGCAGGGTGCGCCAGCCGCGGGCGCGGCATGCTTCGAGCAGGTCGGCGGCGTCTTCGCGGATGCGATCGTCCAGCACCAGCCAGGCGAGGGCGCCGCTGTCATCGCCCAACAGCAGCCACTGGCCGGGTTCCTGCGGATGCTGGGGCGCGTCGCTGCCGCTCAGGGCGCAGACGAAGGACGGCTCGCCGATGCGCAGGCGACGCTCGCCAACCCGGCCTTCCAGGCCCAGGCCGGGGTGGCTCTCGACATTCTCGGCGGGCTGCGGTGCGCGGCCGAAAGCTCGGGCGATAGGGTGTTCGGAGCGGTTCTCCAGCGCGGCAGCCAGTGCCAGGCAGGTGTCGCTGTCCAACAAGCCCAGCGGGCGCACGGCGCGCAGGGTGAGGCGGCCTTCGGTGAGGGTGCCGGTCTTGTCGAAGATCACCGTGTCGATGTGGTTCAGGCCTTCCAGCACGTGGCCGCGGGTCACCAGCAGGCCGAGCTTGTGCAGGCTGCCGGTGGCGGCAGTCAGGGCCGTCGGTGTGGCCAGCGACAGTGCGCAGGGACAGGTCGCCACCAGCATCGCCAGGACGACCCAGAAGGCGCGGGAAGCATCGTGCTGCCACCAGAACAGGCCGACCACGGCGGACAGCACCAGCAAGGCGATGAGGAACCACTGCGCGGCCTTGTCGGCGAGTTCGGCGAGGCGCGGCTTGTCCGACTGGGCGCGTTCGAGCAGGCGGACGATGGCTGACAGCCGGCTGTCCCCGCCCAGGGCCTTGACCTGTACGGTCAGCGGGCCTTCGACGTTGAGGGTGCCGCCGGTGACGCTGTCGCCGCTCTGGCGCGGCTGCGGCAGGTATTCGCCGGTGAGCAGGGATTCGTCGACGCTGGACTGGCCGTCGAGGATCAGGCCATCGGCGGGGATCACCGAGCCGGGCTGGACCAGCACGCGGTCGCCCACGTTCAGTTCGCTGAGCAGTACGCGGCTGCTCTGGCCGCTGCCGTCCAGGCGCAGGCAGGAGGCGGGCAGCAGATTGACCAACTGGGCGGTCGCGGCGGCGGTGCGCTCGCGGGCGCGGCGTTCCAGGTAGCGGCCGGCGAGCAGGAACAGGGCGAACATGCCGACGGCGTCGAAGTACAGGTCGCCGTGGCCGGTGACGGCGGTCCAGATTCCAGCCAGGTAGGCGCCGCCGATGGCCAGGGACACCGAGACATCCATGGTCAGGTGGCGGGTGCGCAGGTCGCGCACGGCGCCACGGAAGAACGGCTGGCAGGAGTAGAAGACGATGGGTGTGGTGAGGAACATCGCCACCCAGCGCAGGATTTCGTGCAGCTCGGGGCTCAGGTCGATGTTGAATTCCGGCCAGGTGGCCATGGTCGCCATCATTGCCTGGAACCACAGCAGGCCGGCGACGCCCAGCTGGCGCAGGGACTTGCGGTTCTCCTGGTGCAACTGTTCGGCGGCGCGGTCCGGCTGGAAGGGGTGCGCGGCGTAACCAATACGGCGCAGTTCGGCAAGCAGCTCGCTCAGCGGCAGCTCGTTGTCGGACCAGCGCACATGCAGACGGTGGTTGGACAGGTTGAGACCAGCCTCGGCGACGGCGGGCAGGCCCTTGAGGTGTTTCTCGATCAGCCAGCCGCAGGCGGCGCAGCTGATGCCTTCCATGATCAGGGTGGTCTCGGCGAGATCGCCCTGATGCTGGACGAAGGGCTGCTGAACGTCGGGGCGGTCGAACAGCTTCAGCTCGTCGACGAGCTGTTCGGGCAGGGCGTCAGGGTTGGGGGCGGCTTCGGTGCGGTGGCGGTAATAGCCTTCCAGGCCGCCGGCAACGATAGCCTCGGCCACGGCCTGGCAACCCGGGCAGCAGAATTCGCGGGTTTCGCCGAGTACTGGCGCAGTGAAGCGGCCGCCGGGCGGGACCGGCAGCGCGCAGTGGTAACAGAGCAGCGCGGCGCTCATGGGCGCTCGGCTTCATCTCCGCTGAGGGGCTCGTCGCCGAGGTCGAAGGTAGCGCCGGGAGCGACCTTTTCTTCCTCGAACAGACGCCAGGTCTTGCCGTTCTCCTCGCCGAGCAGCTCGACGAAGCGGCGGCCCTTCACGGCGGCATCCAGGCTGGCGGTGTAGCGGCCCGGCTCGGCGGGGCTGGCGCGCAGTTCCAGGTGCTTGTCCTGGGATTCCAGGGTGGGGGAGAGCAGGTTCAGGGTAAGCGTGGCCGGATGGCTGTCGCCCGTGAGGCGCAGGTCCACTTCGCCGGTCAGCTCGTCGAAGCTGATCTTCGCCCGCAGCTTGAGTTGCTGGGCGAGGTGCTCGCGGTCAAGGGAGCGGTTGATGCCCTTGCCGGCTTCGTAATAGTTGTCGCTGACCAGGGAGTCCTGGTTGTTCACGGCGATATTGACCATCGTCAGGCTGAGGAAGATCGAGGTGGCCAGCATGGCGATGATGATCCACGGCCAGAGGTGCTTGTACCAGGGTTCCACGGGTGTCTTCATGGCCGATTGCATGCTCTTTGATCTCTCGCTGGCGGCGCCTTGCGGGACGCCGCCCGGTGAAGGGGCGGGCGAATTCTACGTCCTTGGATCGCTACTGGCACCCCATGTGCAACATGGGGTGCCAATTCGTTCAGCATTGGTTCAACGAACACGCGGACCGATGAAGCGACTGGTGGATTCCTTACTGATGGACGGGTCGTCCACCGACTGGATGGTAAAGCTGATCTCGTTGGTGGTGGAGGGCAGCTTCTCCGGGTCGATGGAGAGTTCCACCGGCATGCTGAAGATGTCCCCGGCCGCGACCGAGATTTCCTTCTTGCCTTCCAGGATCAGGCCATCCATGCCTTTGGCGCTGAGTACGTAGGTATGGTCCTTCTGGTCCTTGTTCATGACCTTGAGGCTGTACACGTTCTCGATGCGGCCTTCGGCGTTCTCGCGGTAGAGCACGCGGTCCTTGCTGACGTCGAAGCCCACCAGCGGGCGCAGGAGGATGGCGGTGATCAGCAGGCCGATCATGATGCACAGGGCGATGGCGTAGCCGATCAGGCGCGGGCGCACCAGATGGGTTTTCTGCCCGGACAGGTTGTGCTCGGTGGTGTAGCTGATCAGGCCACGCGGGTAGTTCATCTTGTCCATGATGCTGTCGCAGGCGTCGATGCACGCCGCGCAGCCGATGCATTCGATCTGCAGGCCGTCGCGGATGTCGATGCCGGTCGGGCAGACCTGAACGCACATGGTGCAGTCGATGCAATCGCCCAGACCCTGGGCCTTGTAGTCGGCGCCTTTCTTGCGCGGACCACGGCTCTCGCCACGCCGCGGATCGTAGGAGACGATCAGGGTGTCCTTGTCGAACATCACGCTCTGGAAGCGCGCATACGGGCACATGTAGATGCACACCTGCTCGCGCAGCCAGCCGGCGTTGCCGTAGGTGGCGAGGGTGAAGAAACCGACCCAGAAGTAGGCCCAGCCGTCGGCTTCGCCAGTGACCAGTTCCATCAGCAGTTCGCGGATGGGGGCGAAGTAGCCGACGAAGGTCAGGCCGGTGACCAGGCCGATCAGCAGCCAGAGGCTGTGCTTGGCGACCTTGCGCAGCAGCTTGTTGCCGCTGAAGCCGGCCTTGTCGAGCTTCATGCGCTGGTTGCGGTCACCTTCGGTGACTTTCTCGCACCACATGAAGATCCAGGTCCACACGCTCTGCGGGCAGGTGTAGCCGCACCAGACGCGGCCGGCGAACACGGTGATGAAGAACAGGCCGAACGCACTGATGATCAGCAGCCCGGAGAGAAGGATGAAGTCCTGCGGCCAGAAGGTCGCGCCGAAGATGTAGAACTTGCGCTCGGGCAGATCCCAGAGGACCGCCTGGCGACCGTTCCAGGTCAGCCATACGGTGCCGAAATAGAGAAGGAAGAGGAGGGCGCCCCCGGCCAAGCGGAGGTTGCGGAAGAACCCGGTAAAGGCTCGGGTGTAGATCTTTTCCCGGGAGGCATAAAGGTCGACGCTTTCACCCTTGCCCTTGGTGGGCGGAGTGACGTCCTGGACCGGAATCTGTTTGCTCATCAGTGCATTCCACGGCAGCGGGAGGGCGCCCTGTCGATACATGCCGAGAGGGTCAGAAATATGCTTGCACGCCTAACAATGATACGGCGTGGTGGGTGTTGCAACGGTGCGACAGTTGGTCGCGCAAGGAATTATGGACCCAGAAATAGAGCGGCGCCGGTGTAGAAACCGGCGCCGCTGGGTGTCGCTATGGGTGTAGGAAAGGGAGGCTTATTCGGCGCTCTTCTCACCTTCGCCATGTGACAGGCTGTACACGTAGGCAGCCAGCAGGTGGACCTGGTCTTTACCCAGACGCTCCAGCTGAGCCGGCATCTGGCCCTGGCGGCCGTAGCGGATGGTCTGCTGCAGCTGGGCGAAGCTCGAGCCGTAGATGAACGCGGCCGGGTGGGTCAGGTTCGGCGCGCCCATGGCCGCAGTGCCTTTGCCTTCAGCGCCGTGGCAAGCCACGCAGTTGGTGGCGAAGATCTTCTGGCCGTTGGCGACCTGCTCGTCAGTCACGCCTTCGGGCAGCTTGCGGCCGTCGAGCTTGGTGGTGACGAAGGCTGCTACATCATGAACGCCGGCATCGCCGATGACTTCGCCCCAGGCCGGCATGGCCGCGTGGCGACCGCCTTCGATGGTGGCGATGATGTCCTTCGGCTCGCCGCCCCAGCGCCAGTCGGCGTCGGTCAGGTTCGGGAAGCCGTGGGCGCCCTTGGCGTCGGAACCGTGGCAGACGGAGCAGTTGGAAGCGAACAGGCGGTTACCCATTTTCAGGGCCTGCTCGTCCTTGGCCACATCCTCGATCGGCATGGCGCCGAACTTGGCGTACAGCGGGCCGTACTTCTCATCGGCCTTGGCCATTTCCTTTTCCCACTGGTGCACACCGGTCCAGCCCTGTTCGCCGTTGGCGAATTCGGCCTTGTCCTGGTAGCCCGGCAGCAGGCCCTTCCAGTTGCCCAGGCCCGGGTACAGGGCCAGGTAGGCGAGGGCGAAGATGAAGGTGGCCACGAACAGCATGAACCACCACTTCGGCAGCGGGTTGTCGTACTCCTCGATGCCGTCGAAGGCATGGCCGACGGTCTCGTCGGTGGCTTCGTTGCGCTGACCGCGACGGGTGGCGAACAGCAGCCACGCCAGGGCGAAGATGGTGCCCAGGGTAAGTACGGTGACGTACAGACTCCAGAAGGTTGTCATTCTTTGTTGCTCCTAGAAGCTTGCTCTTGCTCGACGTGCTTTTTGGCGACCGGGTCATCCGCGAAGGGCAGCAGGGCGTCTTCGTCGAAGCGCTCCTTGCGTTTGCCACCGTAGGCCCAGAGCAGGACGCCGACGAAGGCGACCATCACTACTACAGTGCCGATACCGCGAATGGTCCCGATATCCATCACTGTCACCGTTTGCTCTTGATGATGGTGCCGAGGCCTTGCAGGTAGGCGACCACAGCGTCCATCTCGGTCTTGCCTTTGACGGCATCACGAGCACCGGCGATGTCTTCGTCGGTGTAAGGCACGCCCAGCGTACGCAGGGCTTCCATTTTCTTCGCGGTGTCCTTGCCGTCGAGCTTGTTCTCCACCAGCCAGGGGTAGGAGGGCATCTTCGATTCCGGGACCACGTTGCGCGG
>NZ_MACM02000036.1:0-44179 GCF_001675465.2 Pseudomonas sp. AU12215 | reverse complement strand
CTGCTGGCTCCTTTCGCCGCGCGCGCCAAGGTGCTGCTGATGGCGCCGCGGATGATGATCAGGATGTCGTCGCGGTTGAGGTCATAGCTCGGGCGCAGCCAGGGATGCGCGGGCCGCGCCGGGATGTCCGGGTAGTAGCCGAAGAAGTGAGTACCGTCCGACTTGTTCTCGGTCTCTCGGCGGCCAAGGCGGTTACGGCCGGAGAGCTTGCTGCGGTCGCGGTTGACCGTGTGGCCGCCGCCGATTGCATCGGCATCCTGCCGGCGATAGATCGTGCCGCTGTAACCCTTGGTGCCGTACTCGACGAACTTCAGGTAGAAGAACTCGCGGTTGTCGGCCTTGCCAATGATGCCGATCCGGGCGTCCAACCCGTTCTTGCTAACTTTGACCTGCAGCGCGCCGGCACCGTCGCCGGTGTCGCGCGGGATCAGGTTCTGCTGCGTGGCCAAAACCAGGTCGGCGGCCTGCGCCATCGCCTTGGGCAGGTCGCTCTGCTCGATGGCAGCAATCCGGCGGAGCACACCACGCAACTTGAAGTCACCCTTGATGCGCGATCGCCGAGCCATGGGTTACTCCTTTTCGGCGCCCCGCCTTGCAGACTTCACGGGGGCGGGTACATCGTCATCTTTGGCCAAGCCTCTGGCCTTCAGCCGTTCCAGCACGTCGGGTGCCAATTTGCTCAGGTCGTCGCCTTTCTCGGCCTGCACGGCGCCACTCAGGCGCCCTGTCGCTCGCATAACCATCGGTCTTACCTCGGGGTTGGGGTTACGTTGGAGCACAGCAGACGAAGCAAGCTGCGCTTGTTATCGGGCAGCGCGGCCTCGATCACGTAGGTGATACCGCCGTGCACCAGGCGGCGCCCCGCGATCAGATCGCTTCGGGGCCGCGTGCGAATCTCTGCAGTGACCAAGGCCTGCAACTGACTAGCAACGTCAGCGAGCCGTCCGCTGGGCAGGGTGATCTCCACCCACACCTTGCGCAGCTCCACCCATTGCTCGGTGAAACCACCGCCACCGTCGGGGACGCTCTGCTGCGCCTGCAGCGAGGCCCGATGCCGGAACGCTCCTGCTCTAGCCATTTCAGAACCTCGCCGGTACTTCGATTTCCGCCAGGAGCGAGTCGAGGAATGACGACGGCAGTTCGGCGAGTATCGTCCCCGCCACCATCGTCTCCCTGAACTCGTAGGCCGTGGCGGCACTCATCAGCAGCCACAGCCGAGGCCCCGGATACACACTCGGATCGAGCCCGGCCTTGTAACGAATGCGGAGGACTCCAGAGGGTCGGCCACCAGGGAAATGCAGAAAGCTCTCTCGCTGGCCCTGCTCCAGATATCGCGGCACATCCAGCTCAGCAGCAGAACCATCCGCAGCGATGCGATGCACCGACAGAACCTCGGTCGCCTGGCCGACGTCCAGCGCGTGTCCGGAGGCATACTGCTCCGGCCACTCCTCCGAATACTCGGCCGGGCGGATCGCCGCCCCGGTGCGCCCTTCCGCTTGCGCGACCACACCAGGAATGATGACGTGCTCGATCAGCTCGGGCTCCAGGTCCTCGACCTCCACCCGACACTGCCGAGCCACGTCCTCCAGGGTGATCGGCGCATCGCCGCTATACGCGACACGCCGGGCCATGGTTAGGGCTTCTCTTCGTCGTCGCTGTCGCTGCCTTCACCAGCCTCACCAACGGGCGGCGACGACTCCGGCGAAGTGGCAGGCGGGGTTGGCGCAGGCGCCGGAACTTGATGCTTCCGGTTGTTTTTGCGCACCGTCGGTGCGGCAGATGCAGCTTCGGAGGCGTACTCAGCAACGCCACCCTCAACCAGCTCCTCCGCGCGCTCCTTGTCGAATCCCGCCACGTCATTCGTGAAGTAAGTGCGCCACCCCTTCAGGAAGCGCACGGGTACATTCTTGCTCATCGCATCACCTGCAGATGAAGATCAGAAAGAGTCCCGCCATCAGGACGGGGCGTGAATTACATGCCGGCGCCCCACTTAACGGCGGTACCCACCACCACCAACTCGACGTGGCGCGGGCCGAAGTCATGCTTGGCAATCACGCGCACCAGGGTCTGATCGCGCTGGAAGGCGCTGACCATGTTGCCCTGCGCGTCCTTGTAGGAAGCTTCAGCGGAGAAATTGATGACCAGGTCCATGTCCTCGCCGATCATTGCGTCGCCGAAGTTCACGAAGTAGATCTCGGACTCGTCACCGTCGACGCCCAGGTTGACCGGGATCTGCGTGCTGAGGCCCACCGGGTAGCCTTTCAGCATGCCGGCATCGATCTCCGGGTAGGCCTTGTTGCCATTGCCGTCGCGCAGCGCCTGCAACCAGCGGAGGGTGCGCGGGTGCATCAGCCACCCGCAGCCGGTCATGTCGATGTAGGCCGTTTCCACCCGCAGCATCATGCCGCCCAGGTAGAGGTCGATCTGCTCCAGGGTCGGCGCCACCGGTGCCGGCAGCACGTTCGCCGGGATGGCCCAGTAACGCAGCCCCTTGGGCAACACGCCCGAGCCATCGGAGCGGATGAAGTGCAGATCCTCGGAGAGGCCCATGCTGACAGTCAGGTCGTTGGCGACAATCTGGTCGACACGCGGGTTGACGCCGGACATGCGGATCAGATCATTGGACACCGGTACGATCGCCGCTGCCTTCTTCGCCGACAGCTTGGTGTCGTCGAAGGTCATGCCGGTAACCGGAATGTCGGTCTCGGTGCCGATGTAGGTCACCACGGTGTTGCCCGAGATACGCGGCATGGTCAGGTTGCCGTTGTTGAGCGGCACGCTGCGCACACCCATCTTACGGACGATGGATCGCGGGCGCAGGGACTCGATAACCTCGGTCGCCATATTTTCCGGCACCAGGACACCGCCAGCGCCGGGGGTTACGGTGCTGAGCGCCATCTGCACGTCGCTGCTGTAACCGCCATCTTTGGCCAGCTTGGCGGCCTCACTCTGGTTGCCCTGAGTGGCAGCCAGCAGGCGGACCATCTGCGCCACCTTGGCGCCGGCCACGGGCTTACCATACGGGCCTTCCACGCGGCTCGCCGGCGGACCGGTGATGCCGCGCGCACCTTCATCGACCGGGGCCGCAGCGGAAGCGGCGGCGCGCTCTGCGGTCTCCGCGCGGCTGATCTTGTCGGTCAGGGCGGTGATCTGACTTTCCAGATTGCCGAACTCGGTCATCTGCTCGGCGGTCAGGCTTCCGCCCTCGGCCTCGATTTTGGCCAGCGCCTGGAGCTGGTCGTTCAGCTTGGCGCGTTCGCTACGCATTTGAAGTACAAGGGACATGGTGCCTCCTGGGCATGAAAAAGCCCGCACTAGGCGGGCTCGGTTACTGCCGCGAACGCGGTCAGAGATTAGATTGAATGGCGGCAGCCTTGGCGCGCACCGAGATACTGCCCGACCGGCCGGCTCGGCTCAGGGCCACGGCGCGCGAGATTTCGTCCACCGCGTCCTGCGGGCTCTGCAGGCGGTCGGCGAGACCGGCAGCGATTGCTTGTTTACCGCGATACAAACCGGCCTCGGTCGCCATGACCTGCTCCGGAGAGAGGCCGCGATACTCGGCCACGGCGTTAACGAACAGCTCGTAGCTCTCCTGCACTATGGCTTCCAGCACCTGCATGGACTGGTCCGTCAGCGGCTCATGCGGGCTCAGGTCGTTCTTGTGGGCGCCCCGGTAGACGGTCGTCACCTTGACGCCCGCCTTCTCCTCCATTGCGGAGCGGTCCATATGGCTGGCGATGACACCGATGGAGCCGACGCCGCTGGTCTGGCTCACCACCAGCTCGCTGCAGGCGCTGCCGATCAGGTAGCCGCCGGAGTAGGCCATGAAGTTGACCAGACCCGTTGTGGGCTTGATCTGGCTCATGGCTCGAAGGTCGGCGGCCAACTCGAAGGCGCCAACAGCCGCACCACCGGGGCTGTCGATATCGAGCACGATGCGCTCGACAAGCGGATCCGCCACCGCCTGCTTGAGCTGGGCGCGCAAATCCTCGTAGCTGGTCATCGTCTCGCAGGCATTCAGGTGGCTGCCACGGCTCACCAGCACTCCGTGCACCGGGATGACTTCCACCCCGGTCTTGCCGATGGCCGCGCGGCGCTGTTCCTCCATGCGCTCCATCCGGGCGGCGTAATGGTCATCGTCATCGTCGTGCCACAGCTTGTCGGAGACTGCCGGGCCGATGTTGATGATGTTGAGGTTCATCGCCTGGTTGGCCCAGCGCACGCCAAGATCCAGCATGTCGGGCGTTACCAGCAAAGGCTGATTGAAAAGCAGGTTGGCGGCTCGCAGGTACTGTTTCATTGCGCCAGGATCCTCTCGATCTCGCGCTGCTGAAGCTCCAGCTGCGCGCGCACGTTGGGGTTGTTCAAGTCGGGCATACCCTTCGACGCGTCGACCATGTTCAGCGGCTGCAGGTACACATCGCCGCCATCCACGGGCGGCATGTTTTCCAATCGGCGGATGTCGTTGACCGACAGCCACCCCCACTGGCGCCCGATGGCGTAGGCTTCGTATCGACTTTTCTGGTCGCCGCGCAGCAGGCCGGACAGGTTGAACTCGATGAAGTAGTCGCGGCGATCACCTGGCAGCAGGTAGTCGCGCATCATGGTTTCTTCGTGCCGCTTCACCCACGGCAGCAGGCCGAACACCACGAACCAGATCATCAGCTGCTCGGTCGTGTTGTAGTTGGCCTTGTCCAGGTCGTTCACCAACGGCAACGGAATCTTGTAGATCCGCGCGGCATCAGCCCCCGAGAGCTTCAGGAGGTTGACTACTTCGGCGTCGACGTTGGTCATCGACAGCGGCCGGAAGGTCATCCCCTCCTGCAGCAGCGCGACCTTATGGGCGTTGTCGATACCGCTGTACTTCTCTGCCCAGCGGTCGGTGATTCGATCGATGCTCGCCTGATCCTTGATCGCAGGCGCCTCCTTCGGGCGCTCGATCACACCCGACACCGACACCCCATTGGCAAAGGACTTGCCGGTGTACTGCCGCACCGCCTGCGCCAGGCCAACTGCCTCTGCGTGCAGCTCGATCGGCGACAGTCCGGTGTAGTGGTTCAGGCTGTGCCAGCGCACGTGGTGCACCATGCGCATGGGCAACCGCTCGGCGTAGTTGCCCACCTGGTAGTAGGGCAGCAGGTCGGCCCCCTTGTAGACCACCACCTTCTCGTAGGTCAGCGGCCAAAGCGCAGAGACGTTGCCATCTCCCCGCCGCTCCACCAGGGTGTAGGAGTTTCCACGCAGCCCCACCGACATCTGCTCGCATTCGCGCAGTTCGTAGGGTGTCTGGAATCCGTTAGGCTGGAAGCGCAGCACGTCGTACAGCGGGTGATTGGTCGCCGGCTCGCGCTGCCCCTTGTCCTTGCGACGGTACAGTTCGAGCGGCAACTGGCCAATGCTCTCAGCCAACAGGGTGACGCAGTTTTGAATAATGGGTAGGGCTAGCGCCGACTCCGGCGTTACCACAACCCCGCTGCTGTTCGAGCGGCGGCCAAGCATCCCGCGCCAGAAGCTGGTATCAGCCTCCACCAGGTTGCCCTTGCCACCACCGAGAAGGCCGGAGAAAAACATGCTCAGCCCCCCTTCCCTTGCGCCCGCTGCGCGGCAGATGCCTTGTCAGCCAGGCGAGCCCAGGCCACCAAGCAGACGCCAGCCACGATGAATGCCGCCGGCTGATAGATAAGCGCCACGCCGGTAACGAGCAGGGCGAAGCCCAGCAGGCCGGCCAGCCAGGCCAGAATGACCAGCTTCATATCCCTACACCCTCGTCGTAGATGGAAGTTCCGGAATCAGTAGCCTGGCCACTGATGCCCGTTGCGATGACTGCGGCGACCACGCCGTCGATGCGGCCGATCGCCTTTGCCTTGTCGACCTTGCGGTTTCCGGCTGGGTCGCTGACGACCACTGCGTTGCCAGCGTTCCAGGTCAGCACCGGGTTGCCGTCGTGGCGGAGCGTTTCCACCTCAACCGGCTCCTGCGCAACCAGCTCCAGCTCGTCCCCTGAGCCCTCGCCGTCATCCGTTGGTGGCGCCAATCCCAGCAGGCGGCGCTCGAACTCATCGACAGCCGGCCCCATGTCCTTGAAGCCCTGGCCAAACGGCACCAGCTCGGGCAACGTGATGCCGTGTTCAGCCATCAGCTGCAGCAAGTCCTCGATCCGCCAGCGGTCGTAGCCGATCTTCAGGATCTGGAAGTAGTCGCAGATCGTCTGCAGACGCCGGAGCACGTGCAGCTTGCTGATCGCGCGGCCCGGCGTGGTCTCCAGATAACGCTCGCGGATCCAGGCGCTGTACGGCACGCGGTCGCGGCGCTCCCTCTCCTCCAGCTGGAAGTCAGGGATCCAGAAGTACGGCAGGATCCGCCAATGCGGATCCCAGGCGACCGGGTAGAACTTGATCACGAACGAGGTCAAGTCGGTGGTGCTGGACAGGTCCAGCCCCGCCACCGCTGGACGATTGCGCAGCACCCGCATGGGCACCCGCTCCTCGGCCTGGCTCCAGACGTCCCAGCTGATCCAGGGGGAGTCCGCCTGCGTCCATTCGCAGAAGTTCAGGCGCCGCACGACAGACTCTTTCGCCGGCAGGCCGCGCGCCTCCTGTACTTGCTCGCGCAGGTACTTCCGGCCAGGGATCCCGTCGGTTTGACCCTCAACGACAAAATCAAGCGAAGGATTCACCTTCGGCCAGCAAGCCTCGTCCTTGAACGGGTCGTCTCCCTCATCCAGGGAGCAGACGAAACCGAACAGGGTGTCGTTATCCTCCTGCCCCGCGCAGACCCGCTTCGCCAGCTCATGGTACTGACCGCAGACGCTGTTCTTGTCCGACCCGCTATTGGTGATCATCAAGATCAGCGCGTTGCGGCGGGACTTCGTGCCGGCGCGCATCATGTTCACAGCCGACGGCGTTTTGTGCTCGTGCACTTCGTCGAGGATGCCCATGTGCGGGCGAGGACCGGACTGCCCTTCATCGGAGCTGATGGGCCGGAAGAAGCTGGCCGTGCTCGCGTAGTAGAGGTTCCAGACCTTCTCGTTGCGCCCGGACTGCTCCAGGCGGCTTGAAAGCGAGCGCGACATGTCGACCATCGACACGGCATCCCGGAACAGGATCTGCGCCTGGTCCCGCTTGGTCGCGGCAGCGTAGATCTCCGCGCGCTGCTCGCCGTCGGCCACCAGGCCATACAGCCCGATGCCGGCCACCAGCGGCGACTTTCCGGAACCTTTGCCTGTCTCGATGTAGGCAGTACGGAAGCGGCGATAACCGTCAGTCCCGTACCAACCGAACAGGCTCCCGACAACGAACGCCTGCCACGGCCCCAGCCGAAAAGGCAGCCCCTCGTAGTCGCCGCCGTTCAGGCACAGCACGTCCTCAAAGAACCCGATCGCGCGGTCGGCCATGTCCTGGCGCCAGACCAGTCCCCGCAGCGCGCCGCTTTCGAGGTCACGCAGATGGCGCCGACAGGCGTTGCGCACATCGGGGCCGGCGACGATTCGGCGTTCGAGCACGTCGACGGCGAAAGTCTTGACCCTGCACTCAGCTGAAATATCGCTCAGCAGCGTCTCGTTGTTCATTGGGGAACAGCTCACCTTGCGGGCCGGCCAGCGCCTTCATGGCGCGGCGAGCGACCGGGGAGAATCCAAACAGCGCGCCAGCCTGGTTCGCGCGGCGCTCTGCATCGTTCGCGAGCTGCCGCCAGACGCTGATTTGCTTTGCGCCGCTCTCGTACGTCTGCACGTCTCCGCTGTCTCCGACCTTGCTCAACTCGGCGATCTTGCGACGGAACCGAACCCAATCCGCCACGGCCTCGCAGTAGGAGGCAAGCGCCATCATGTCGAGGGTGCTCACCCAGCCCAGCGAAACCAACGCAGCGGTCACACGGTCCCATTCCTGCGATGCTTCTTCGGAAAGAAAGTCCGGCTTGGGTGGCGCCTCCACGGGCACTACAGGGGCCTGCGCAGCCGATAGCAGCGCGGCCATCCCCTTCTTACTGGGGTCGCCGCGCAGCGCGTGAACCGTTGCCGGAAGCGGCGGGCGACCCGAGTTGGCATTCCCAGCCATGGGCACCTCCAGAAATCGCTGCAGGCCGCGCCATTACAGGCTTTCGGACTAGCAGAAACTGGCTAAATGTTGTACAAAATCAGACCCCCACCCCCCTCATTTTTCCCGGCGTTGCGAGGAGAGGGCGAGTGGCGGTCTAGTCATCGGCCAGGTGGAAGTTTTTAACCCCCCCTCCCCTGTCCGCGCTCAGCGGTTCCAGTGGTGACGAGGGTCGAGTGGCCGGCCATCCGTCGAGCAGCCTGCCAGCCGGCCCGACCGCTCCAGCCGCTGCTTGGTCGAGTCGTGGCAGAACTTGCACAGCGACTGCCAGTTGTCCCGATCCCAGAACAACCTCCAAGCATTGGCGATCCGATCACGGTCGCCGCTTGCCTTTGCTTCGCCGAGCTTCGGCGCTTCCCTGTGGTCGACGACCACCGCCGCGACGGGCCGATGATCAGTGCTGCACATCGTGCACCAGGGATGGCGACGCAGGTGATCCGCCCGAGCCAGACGCCAACGATGGCCGTAGCCACGACTGGCGCTGGTGCCTCTGCGTTCAGGAGCCGCGGACCGAGTCATCGCCGGGCACATCGCAGACACCAATACGCTTTGCCGCCCAGCGCTCGTACAACCCAACCGCCACCTCGGCACCGGCCGCAGCAGTCAGGCTGCCGATAGCCGAGGCCAGCATCAGCGGGGCACCGAGCGCCAGGGCCAGGAACAGCACCGCGACACCGCAGACCACCGACGCACCGGAACGCAGCACCAGGCGGCGAGCAATGGCGCGACCACTCAGGCCAGCCTTGTCGGCTCGCCACAACTCACCGCTGACTCCACCAGCGATGGCGAGCAGGATCACAACCCACAATGGCATCTCAGCCAGGGCTTGCTGTTCGGACGGCATGTCGACTCCTCGAAGAAGACGCCCCCGATCCCGGGGGCTGAACCGGCGCGCTATCAGCGGGCCAGGGGTAGGTGCCGGCACGGAGCCGGCGTGGCGCGGTGACCAGGGCGGGGAACCCAAGCGCCAGAAACGCGAAACCCGGCGCGGTGGCCGGGTCTCTGGTTGGTGTCGAAGTGGCAATTCCCTCACGCACTTCAACTAGCTTGCGGACTTTTTACAGGCGTTCTCCGGTGGCAGCAAGCGCAACTTAATGCCACGCGGCAATATGTGGAGTACACGCTGATAATGTATCGGCGAGAAACGGAAATATCTTATTACGGCATTACAGAGCCTACGGCTCTGTCCCACTTGTCCCACCTTTTTACTATATATGTGCGCGCAAACTAAAGAATAAAAAGAAAAGCATGCGCGCGAGCGCGAACGCGTGCACGCTCATGCTCGCACACATTACATAGGGGATTTAGTGGGACAGTGGGACAGCGCAAGGGAGGAGGTGCCAGGCGCACGGGACTGCGCCTGGCGAAGAGGCAGTAGGCCGATCAGGCGGCCCGCCGGCCGAGCAGCAGCTCGGCGATGGCAGCGTGCAGGACGTTAAGGCGCTGGTAGTACTGAGTGCGACCCAGCCTGCAGGACGCCCACTTCATAGAGTCGGGGCTGTCGTAGTCGGTGTAATGAACGCGCACCAGGTGCTCCATATCCGGCGGCAAGTGCTTATTTACGATAAGCTCGATATCCGCCGTAAGATCCCAATGGCAAGTTGAACTTCGTGTAGTCCGGATCAACTCGCCCTTAGTTGCCATCAGGGTTGCGATCATACTCCCGCCGCCACCAACTTCAACATGTGTATTCTCCGGCGGGTGAAGTTCTGCGGCCCATGTCTTCAGTATCTCATCAATGGCTTTGATCAAAATGCCGCCTCCTTTTGGACAGGCTGCGCGCCCCGGCGCCAAGACTGAGGACGTTCGTATCCCCAAGGGCGGACGGTGGACTTACCCGACGAGCTAAGTCGCTTCCGGTGCCAGCCAAGGCGATTCATGATATGGCCGACACGCATCTGCTCCGGCTTACCCCAGTGGCCATAGTCGAGGTTCAACGCCTCCCCGAGGATCTTGTCGCTGGTCACGGTCTCGCCTACATAGTCCTCCAGCCACGGCAGGATCTTGTACTCCCAGGCATCGACGGTGTATCGAGCATCCTGCTCCTCCTCGAACAGATCCTTCTCCTCCTTCGTCACCCACCAGATTTCACCGGCCTTGTAGCTGAACACCGCTTCCGCCCATAGCTGATCACGAATCTCCCGCAGAGCATCGAGGTCGACCTTAGTGCACAGGACCGGCCAGTAACGACGGTTACCCGTGGTGTCCTTCAGGTACTCCTCCTGGTTGGTGGTGCCTGCGAATACACACTGGCGCGGAACATCCGCCGTGCGGCGGCCGTAGCTTTCACGGAAGGTGTCCACCGACGCGGAGAAGAACTGTTTGGCCTTGGTCGAGTCGGCCTTGTTGAAGGCGTCCAGCTCGCCCAGCTCGACGATCCATTTACCCCGGATCATCTGGAAAGCTTCCTTGTCACCAAGGGTAAAAGGTGTGTCCATGAACCATTCACCGCCCAGCACTGCCAGCGCGGTGGATTTCCCCTCGCCCTGCAGGCCCTCCAGAATCATCACGTTATCGACCTTCGCACCAGGCTTCATGACCCGCGCGACTGCGCCGATCATCCAGCGCTTGGAGACCTTCGAACTGTAGGGTGAGAGCGTGACGCCGAGCACATCGTGAAGCCAGCGCTCAAGGCGAGGCACACCATCCCATTCCAAACTATTCAGATATCGCCGCACCGGGTGGAAGCTGTTCTTGCTGGCCGTGACGCTGACGCCCTCCAGCACGGTTCCGGACTTGGCCAACAGGTTGTAGTGCTGCGCGAGCCATTCAGTCGTCAGCATGTCGTCAAGGTCTGTCCACTCCCCCGGCTCGCCGCCGTAGGGCGGAGTCTTGAGCTTCACCGTCTTGCTGCTGAACTGGTCGAAGCCGAGCACGCCCTTCCAGCATTCATCGTTACCGAGGATCAGGCTCACGTTGATCATGTGCCCGGACAGCCCGCCGCTCTGCGTGCGATACAGCAGCGTGCGCCACCCCTCATCTGCTGCCGGCCGAACCACCGCCATCACCTGGCGGCGAACGGCGTCCAATCCCTCGGACAGATGCAGGTCGTTCCAGTCGGTCCACTTCTCCTCGCGCTCACCATCGAACGCCGGGACAACGTACAGGCCGCCGAGGATCACCGCCGCGTTATTGGCCTTCTCAACGCCAGGGTTCCACGGCGTCACCTTGTCCGCCTTGGTCGTCTTCCAGTCGTCGTCGGCGCAGAAGATCAGCGGACGCCCCGGATACTCATCGCGCATCGCCTTGCCAGCCGGGAGCAGGTTGCCCGCGTCGAAGGCGACGCACACCGTCAGCGACGTGGCCATGTGCAGGCTGACGCCAGTTGCATACCCCTCCGCGATCAGGATCGGCGCACCTGGGTCAGGGACGGGGCCGATCAAGCAGTACGCCCCTTCCTTCTGCATGCCGAAGGGCCAATATTGCTTGTCACGGCCGGTGTCAGCCTGGCGTTCGGGATGAATCACCTGCAGGCCGACAATCCCCTTCACCGTCTTCATCGGGACCAGCAACTGGCCGTTCCGACCATAGCGGACATTGATACCGACGATCTGCTTGCGGTCCAGGTAGGGGCTCCGGCCCTTCTCGGGCAACTTCTCCCACATTGCGGACGCCCGGCGGGCAGCCAGCCGCGCGGCCTTCTCCGCACGCTCAGCAGCTCGGCGCTTCGCGTCCTCCTGGCGAGCGCGCATCAGTTCGCGCTCCTCGCTGGTGAGCTTTGCACCCTTGATCTTGAGCTTCTGCGACTCCCCAGACCGCCAGTCACCAAACGCCCCAAAGTAAAGGGTCACCCCCTTCTCGGTGGTATAGGGATGCAGCACATACCAGCCGGTCTCCTCCCCCGCACTGTCGCCCGCTGACTTGCAGCGCGTGAGTTTGCCGAACACCCAATCAGGGCGCCGCTTACTGAACGGCTCCAGCCCGTAGTCCTGCAACTGCACCAGAACTTCATCCAGCCCCTGCTCAGCCATTGGCACGCCCCCGCTTCTCGGTGATCGACTGGCAGAAGGTGCGCAGCGTGCAACCAGGTGCCGCGAGCTGTCGGGCGGACGGAATTTCATCGCCACAATCCAGGCACTCGCTGAGGGATTGACCAACGAAGGCAGGCTGACGCGCGGCCAGCAAATTATCCATGGTCTCCAGCATTGCGTCGTTGGCACGGTCGGCGATGTCAGCCATGGGCCACCTCCGCCTCACGCTCCAGCAGCAGCTCCAGGGCGAGCAACGCACCCTGCACACGGCGAAGCAGAAGTTTCTGCTCGGCCAGCTCGCGGCGGTCGATTAGACCATCGTTCGCCAGGTGGTTAGCGATGGTCTGCGTCAGTATTGATTGGCGCTGCAAGGTCTCACTGATCGCCTTCAGGATCGAAGCGGCAGAATCCATCTCCTCCTTAAACTCGCGCCGGATCTCCTCTATCACGCCGCGAAGGTCAACCCAGGCCGCATCGCCATACGCCTCAATCAGCGAGTCGATGATTCGTGGATCACGGGTTGCCGTGGTCACCTCCTCAATGTCCTGCGGGTTCATGTGGCTATTGGTGTGAGTAGGGCTGAGCTTGTGCTGCAGGGTTGTCTCGTTGCGGCCGAAGATCGCAGCGATTGCTTTGGCACCACCGGGATAGTCCCGGCTGGCGTGGTAGAGAGAGAGGTTGAGCGGAAGAATTTCGCGCTTTGCGCGCTCGGTGCAACTGAGAGCTACACGACTCATGGCATTAATCCCCAAAGTCTGCCCGTGACCGTGCCGACAGCCCTTGGTAGAGTTGTGGCGTGGTCACGTCAGGTGGTCACAAAAGCGGATGGCTGCTCTGTGGTGGAAAGGCCATCCGCGCCCCAATGGCAGGGCGAACATTCCATTGCTCGCTCTGCTGTTACAGCCTGCTGATCTGTGGTGGAGATGCAGGCAACCCAAGGCATCCGTGCCTTGGCTCGGGGAGCGGGTCCGGTTGGCGGTGGGTATTTGGTGTGCTCCCGCCGGCCGGCCCGCCACCCCACCCTCGGTGGTGACGAGGGGGTGTTATGCGGCTTTGTTCGGAGCGGGGAACAGCTCAGGCAGGTCTGGACGCAACTCGTACCCCTGAACGACGCCACCGCAGGCCCGAACTACAGCGGGCACTTTCTCCGGCGGGATCCCCCGGCGCTTCCAGTTGAAAATGTTCTGAGGTGTAACACCCACGGCGCGGGCCAGCTCGGTGGGGGAGCCGGCTGCCTTGATGGCCTTGGAAAGGGCCTCCAGCGGCTTTTGTTCTTCAGTCATGGCATCAACCCTTGATCAAACAAACCAAACAACACACCAAACAATACGTGTGTTATCAAACTTGCACAAGGGCATTAACATTTTGTTTATGACTACACGCCCGAAATCAAACAATGCAGAGCGCTTCGCCCTGGCTCTCGAACAAGCCGAGATGAAGGGGGTCGACCTCGCTCGTCGCCTTGGCATCGACAACGAACAGAACATCACCAACTGGAAGTCGCGCGGTGTGCCATCGGCTCGTTTATCTGCCGTGGCCTTAGCCCTTGGAGTGTCGCGGGATTGGTTAGAAACCGGACACGGCAATATGCATGGAAAGCCCAAAGGTTCCGCATTTGCAGAGGAGCGGGCAGGCTATGCGCTGGAGCCGCTTCACCCTTGGGATAACGACACCCCACTTGACGACGACGAGGTCGCATTGCCCTTGTACAAGGAAGTCGAGCTTGCATCCGGAAATGGCCGGACAGCAGTTCAGGAAGTACCAGGTCGAAAACTCCGCTTTTCCTACGCTACCCTCCGGGAATGCGGCGTACTCCCTGACAACGCCTTTTTCGCCACCAACTCTGGCCACAGCAATCACCCCCTGATCCTTCATGGCGCGACTCTGGGGATCGATAAGGGGATGACGCAGATCGTCGATGGCGAGATCTACGCTCTTGACCATGACGGCCTGCTGCGAGTGAAGATTCTGGAGCGCCTGCCGGGCAACGGGCTCCGGATGCACAGTTACAACTCCACCGAGTTTCCGCCGGAGGACTTCTCAATCGAGAAGATCCTTGAACAACGGATAATCGTGCTTGGCCGAGTGTTCTGGTGGTCGACCATACGCCCCATGAAATCAGGGCCGCTCATCTAACCAAACAAAATGTGTTGACCTAAACGCCAAACATATTGTTTGATTGCCTCGACTCTCCACCACAGAGCGAGGCAATCATGGCTACTTCCGCAACGGTGCATGTCCACCCGGCATGCGCCTCCAATCCCCGACTGATCGAGCGCATCCAAGCCGAAACCGGCTGCCTGGTCGTCGTATCCAACGGCAAACCACGCCTTAACTTCCACGTCGTTCAGAATGGCCAGGCTCAGCTCGAAGCCCTGGACCACCTGGAGGGCAGGCGCTTTATCGTAGTCAGCGATCACCCTCCATTCGGAGGTGACGCGGCATGAGCAATCAATTCACCCTCTCCGATAACTCTCTACGCATGCTGTCGGCTCAACTGGAGCTGAACGGCACCTTCCGACACACCTGCCGCTCGGCCTATGGCCAACAGCAGATCGAGCTGGTGATGAAGGTCGAACGCGATCTCGAAAAGACCAACGTCACCATCACCATGGGCGGCGAGAAGCACTCCATCAGCTTCATCAATCGCGTACTCCACAACGACCGACTTCTGGCCGACTACATCGACGCCATCGCCAACGGCCGCGTGGACTCTGCCGCACCGGCCAACCCGCGCGTCCTGCAGCACACTCCCGAACCTGAGTCTCCCCTGGGCACAGAACAGCAGGAGTCCATCCGAGGCCTGGTGCGCCGCGGGGGCTTCCTGGAGCTGGAAGTTGGCCTTGAGCACCCCATCCGGGTGATGGTTCACCGAACCTTCAACACCCCTGGCATCTGCACGATCCTCAGCATCGGCGCGCGGAAACCCAGGACTGTCTGCTGGACGATCCGCAACGAGACCGACAGCTACTGCGCCAAGCGGCTGCAGGAGTCCGTGGAACACCTTGTCACTGTTGCCACGCCGAAGCCGGCGCGCGCGGCCTGAGAGGTGCCCAATGCGCAATCAGTCCCTACAGGAAGCGGCCAAGGAACTGGAGATCACTCGCCCAGCCTTGATTAAGCGCATGCGCGAGGCAGGCCTGATCGACGACAAGAACCTCCCGACTCATCCACTGCGGGACCGCTTCTATCTCGAAAAGCACGAGAGCAGCTGGCACCACCCGGAGCTTGGGCAGCAGTACAGCTACTCAACCCGCGTGCGGCCCGCCGGCATCGCCTGGCTGCGCGAAAAGCTGGGCATTCCTCTGCCGCTACCGCCAGCGGTACAGGATCGCCGCGATGTCGGCTGACCAAGGCCTGCGCCCCCGCCACTACGCCCGCCAGATCATTGGCCTGCGCTCGCAGGAGGAGCGCAGAGCCGCCCTAGCGAACGTGCCGGCGGAATGGCGTGACCTGGTACGGACCCACGTAGAGATCGCCTGGAATCACCCGAAAGGAGGCAAGGCATGAAACGCAAACCGACCACAAAGCAGGCCGTCCAAAGGAGCCTGCTGGATATCGTCGCGAGGGGCTGCCGAGAAGCCCGCGAGGCAACGAGTGAATACAGCCGGGATACAGCCATGGCGCGCGCCCACGGCGCGATCACGCTCGCGTATTACTCAGACGTCATCGACCAGAAAAGCTACAACGCCCTATGGGATCTGGCCTCAAACGCGCGCAGCCAGCGTGCAACCGAAATGATCTACGACCAAAAGCCCTATACCGGCGCGCAGTTCGCCGAGTCCCGCTGGAAATCCGGCAAGGCGGCGGCATGATCCTGCGTCCTGACCAGCAGCCAGAGCTGCGCCTGCTACCGGCGCCCAGGCGGGAAACCGTCGACTTGGTGTACCGCACCTTCAGTGAGGTGCTGATTCCACTGGAAGCGCTGCGCGAACGCTACTTCCGCAACCTCAACAAGGACAACTTCGCCAAGGCCATCAAGGAAGGGCGTATCGGCCTGCCGATCACCACCCTGGACGACAGCGCGAAGGCTCTGCAGTACGTCGAGGCCCACCACCTCGCCGCCTACATCGAGCAACGTGCCTACCTTGCCGACGAGGAACTGGCCCGCCGCATCGGCACCGCTTGAAACCAACACCGCGCCGCCACCACCGGCGCATCCACCACTAGGAGCACACCACATGGAACTCAGCACCACGCAACTCATTGCCGCAGCCGTGATCGTTGTCTTTGCGCTGATCACGCTCGGCATGGCCCTCGCTGTAGGCTATCGCGCTGGCCACGCCAAGGGTTATAGCGCCGGCCACGCCGATGGCGTCGACTACTGGCACCCACTTTTCCAACGGGAATCAAGAGAGCGCGACGAGGCCCGGCGCCTGCTCGACTGCCGCAACCGGGAAATCACAGCGTTGCGCGCCAACATCCGGATCGAGGCCGATGACAACGCTGCTGTCATCCGCGAACTGCACGAACGCCTGGCCAGCGTCGAACCGCTGACCGAGGAGGACCGGGCCACTCTCCACGGCATCGCCGGAAAGCTCACGCTAGCCGCCGGCACGTTCGCCGGCATGCGCGCCCATGACCATGCGCGTCTCGCCAGGGCGTTCGCTTCCTATGCAACCGACCTGGCGAACCGGCCGGCAACCGCACAGCACCGCCACCCGGACACCGAGCTGATTGAATGGCTGGACCGGGAAGCGACCGTCCACACCGAACTCGAATACGGCGAACTCCGCTTCCTGCTGGCCGGCAAGCCCGAGGGCTACAACCACATCCGCGACCTGCTGCGCGATGCCATGGAGCAGAGCACCGAGATCGAGCAGAACCACCAGGTAACCCTGGAGGCATCGGCATGAGCTGGATTCTTACCAATAGCGGGCAGCGCTTCGACATCCTCGAACCGAACAGCGGTATGGTCCACCCGCAAGACATTGCCCATAGCCTGGCCATGCAGTGTCGCTTCAATGGCCACTGCGGAACCTTCTACAGCGTGGCTCAGCACTGCATCATCGTCGCCAGCCTCGTGCCGGACGAACATAAGCTGGCGGCCCTGCTCCACGATGCAACCGAGGCCTACATAGGCGATATCGTGCGCCCCTTGAAACAGGCCGTGCCCGATTTGCGCCAGATTGAGCATCGGATCTGGCACGCCATCTGCGCCCGCTTCGATATTGACCCTGTGCTGCCGGCCTGCATCCACGACGCCGACATGATCGCGCTCGCAACCGAGCGCCGCGACCTCATGCCCGAGCACCAGGACGAGTGGGAATGCCTTGCCGGCACCCAGCCCATTCAACAGTTCATCAGGGCTTGGTCAGCCGATGAGGCGCGCCTGCGCTACTGGCAGGACCTGCTGCAGCTGCTCGCCACTACCCACCGCGCGAGGGCTGCCGCATGACCCGCATCCACCCGGCTCGCCGCGTAGCGGCACAAGACCAGGGCGGCGCCCTGGCACCCGCCACCACGGGCACCCAAGTTGCGGCCGCGCGAAAGCGCGGCGGTGGCCTGGCACGCCGCACCCTGCTGACTCTGAGTCTCGCAGGCCACCCTTCGATGCCCGAGGGTGGCGCCATAAAAAGCCTCTGCTGCGCAGCAGCAGGCATATTCCTACCCAAAGCCCAAGCCCGCGCGGGGGTCGCATACCCCACGACACGCGTGCGCCGAGGCGCAAAAGATGCTGCAACGCTTCGCTCCCCCAGCGCGCCGCACGCGCAGCCTGTCGAGGGGTATGAGCACGTCAGTGAAGCTCAGTTAGCCGGGGTCGTGCATGTTTCTCGTGCGCTCATTTGCAGGCAACCCTTGCTCAAGCTTGACGATTTCCTTCCAGCACGACTCGACATTCCGCTTGTAGTACTCCCAAAGGTGCCGCAGCGCTGCCTCTCCATCTCCCTGCTTACCGGAAAACTTATCCAGGTTCGCGATGACGGCCGGCAGGTTCTGCCTCAATTGGTGTGTAAGGGCCACTCGACGCGGGTCATGATCATCATCAAACGTAGTGTTCAGCCTAACCAGCACCCTGCTCACCGACTCTATGTCACTACGAGCATCAAAGCCCTTGTAGAGCCCGTACGGGAACATGAAACCCAACCGACCGCTGACCTCATAAGCCGTGTAGTACAGGCGCCGAGCAAGACCCAAGTTCTTCCTGAATTCATCAGCCTCGCGCCTGCGGCCCTCTCGCCAGGGAAGCCACAGGGCAATGCCCAAGCCGATGAGGCTACCAACCGCCTGGACCCACCCGGACGCATTGCTGCTACTCCATGGCCAACTGAAAATCCAAACCGCCAGCACAACAGCAAACGGCGACAACAACACACCGATCAACAGGCTGCGCGGGCGCAATCTGATCGTGAATTCGTTCGGAAGCATGGCCATCTCCTTGCCATCAGTAATGGCCGGAGCATGAAGGCATTGGGCCAGCCGGTCCAGGGGGTGGCAGCATGACCGCCTTCCGCCGGCACGAACTCGCCCAAGCCGTCTACCTCGCCCAGCTCCCCCTCGACCTCCGCGAATACCTGAACGTCGACCTGTTCGCTGGCGGCGGCGGAGCCTCGGAGGCTATGGAGGAAGCCACCGGCGAGTGCGTCGACATCGCCGTGAACCACGACGACGACGCTGTGAGCATGCACATCGTCAACCACCCGCAGACCACCCACTACCGCGAAGATATCCGCCGCGTGGAGCCTCGCGTTGCCACTCGCGGCCGCCCGGTGGGCAGGCTGCACGCTAGCCCTGAGTGCACCCACCACAGCCAGGCTCGGGGTGGCCAGCCTCGCAGCAAGGAAAGCCGCGCGCTGTCGTGGATGGTGATCAAGTGGGTCGGCCAGACGCTGCCGCTGATGCTCACCATGGAGAACGTGATGCAGATCCTCCAGTGGGGGCCGCTGATCGCCAAGCGCTGCGCGCAAACCGGGCGTGTGATCACCCTCGACGTGGTGCCGCACCCCATCACCGGCAAGCCCATGCACCGCGTGGCAGAGCCCGGCGAGCGGGTTCCCGTACAACGGCAGTACCTGGTGCCCGACCCCAAGCGCAAGGGCAAGACCTGGGCGCGCTTCCTGCACCTGCTGCGCGACCTGGGCTACAAGCACCACTACGACAAGCTGGTTGCTGCCGACTACGGCGCCGCGACTACCAGGGAGCGCCTGTTCTTCATCGCCCGACGCGATGGCGTCCCGCTGAACTGGCCGGAGGCAACCCACGCCAAGAATCCCCGCCATGTGCAGCAACCGTGGGTGCCCCAGGCCGCTCACATCGACTGGAGCCTGCCGTGCCCGTCGATCTTCCTCGACGAGGAAGGCGGCAAGGCTGCCGGTGTGCGCCGCCCTCTGGCCGCCAAGACCATGGAAAGGCTCCGCAAGGGGGTGAAGAAGTTCGTCCTCGATCACCCGGATCCCTTCATTGTCAGCGACACCGCCCACCCAACACTCGCCCCATTCGTCACCGAGCATGCGAACGCCAGCAACCAGCGCAACATGCCGGCCAACGAACCCGGGCGAACGATCTGCAGCGAGGTGAAAGGCGGACACTTTGCCGTCGTCGCGCCGGTACTGGTGGGCGCGGGCGGTCCGTCCTATGCCGGCAAGCCGACCAGCTGCGAGCAGCCTGCCGGCACGATCCTCACCGAGAACCACCGCGCGCTCGGCGTGGCGTACCTGGCACAGCACAACGGGGGGCACAATAAGACGCTCGGCCGGCACCCGGAGGAGCCGGCGACCGCGCTGACCACCACCGGCAGCCAGCAGAACGTCGTGACCGCCAACCTGGTAACCCTGCGGAACGGCTGCATCGGCCGCGACCTACGCGACGGCGCCCCAGCGATCACAGCCGGCGCCGACGACCTGGCACTGATGGAGTGCACCCTGTCGCCGGAGAACGAAGCCGGGGCGCTGCGCGTAGCGGCCTTCCTGATGGGGTACTACGGATCCGACAACACCTATGACCCGCGAGATCCGGCCGCAACCATCACCACCCGCGACCGCCTTGCCCTGGTGACTGTGACGATCAAGGGCAGCCCCTATGTGATCGTCGACATCGGCATGCGGATGCTCACTCCGCGCGAGCTGTACCTGATCCAGGGCTTCCCGCCGGACTACAAGATCGACTTCGGTCACGACGGCCGCAGGTTCAGCAACAAGGCCAAGGTGCGGATGTGTGGCAACTCGGTATCGCCGAAGCCCTACTACGCCCTCCTCAAGGCCAACCCCCTATTCCCCGAAGAATCCATGCGGGAGGCTGCATGAACACCCAACTCAACCAACTGCAGCGCCTGCTGGTCGAGATCGACAGCATCATGAGCAGCGCGGAAGCGCAGATGCTGGTGCGAGACATCCGTAAGGACCTCAAGCTCGGCCGCAACGTAGCGGCCAAGGCGATCAGGCTCCTGCAGGAGCGACCCTCTCTGCCGGTAGAACTTGTCGGCATCACGGCTCAACTCGAAGAGGGCAATGGCTTCTGGCACTCCTGCTCCGGCTGCTACGAAACCGAAGACGGACACCCGGTCGGCCAGTACCCTCACAGCTCGACAATGAAATGCCCTCTCGGCTCCGGCTGCAGCGAATGCGGAGGACTCGGGGCCGTGTGGGATAACAACGACTACACACCGGCCTGTGAGACCTGCCTCGATGCGGGCAGGATCGAGTACGACCCGGAAACCGGCGAGCACACATTTGCACCGTGCCCGGATTGTCCGTGCGAACAGGACGATGATCCCGCAGCAAACGCGCAGGAGGCGAAAGGCAATGCGTAAAGCCTTGCTCTACACCGGAGGCCTCATCACCTTCGGCCTGGCCGTGACAGGCATCTACATCGCCCTGCCAATGGTGCCGGCTCTGGTCGCACTGGAATGGGGGTGCCACCTGTGAAAGAAGCCTTCCCGAACCCGCCCCTAGAAAACGCAGTCATCAGCGCCAACGTAAGCACCGGCTTCCGCCTCACCACGAAGGACGGCAAGCCATTGCGGATGGCCTTGGTAGACGAGGCAGGCAGCATTGTTGAAGTAGGTGAGGACGTGGCGCTAGCTGCCTGGCGCGTCTGCATCGAGGTACAGGAGAACTTCTGGGAGGGTAAAGGGCACCTGATCGTGTACACCAGCCCGCCGTGTCAGACGTTCAAGACCAAGAAAGCAGCCTGATCAAACCGGGCGGTCATTTCCGACCGCCCACTCCCCTGACTTCCTATCTAGCCGCATCCAGCGCCGCTGTCCCGACCTCGATATCAGCAACACATCCATGAAGGGCGCCTTCCGCCCCGCCGGCCTGATACCGCGCAGGTAGATCACGATCTGCGAGAACGTATCCATCATCATCTGCCGCACCCGCTCCCGTGACTCAGCGTCCTGCGCCATTACTCCCTCGGCCAAAGAAGCCCAACGCGCCGCATCGGCCGGGCTTTGGTACCGAGCCAGCCCAGCCAGCTCGCGCTCCAGCTGCTGCACACTGGCCTGCCGCACCTGCAGCTCCTGCTCCAATTCACGAGCTTTACGAACGAATGCCAACGGCGCAGCACCTTCGCTCTCACCGGCCAGCAAGGCATCGGTCACCCGCTCCAGCTGCTGCTCCACTTTCTGGACCTCGGTGCGCGCCTCCACCAGGCGCGCCCTCAAGGCAGTCGCCTGGTCGACCGGCTCCATGAATCGCTGCAGGTTCATCTGGTCGGAGCAATAGTCCATCAGAGCGCGCTCCAGCGGCACAACACTGCAGCTGCCATGAACCCTGCACTCCGAATGCTCAGCTGTCACCGAACAGGCAAGGCGTCGGTGACCTGGCATCAGCGTCCCGTCCGGTCGAACCTTACTCATCTGATTCTGCGCCTCCATTGCTGAGCCACAGTAGCCGCACCAGGTGAGGCCGATGCTGGTCACGACGCCTGGAATAGCCCCTTTGCCACGCCGACGATGGCGCTGGCCGGTAAGGGCGCTCAGCTCAGCAAACTCGGTATCACTCAGAAGACGAGGGTAGTAATCCTCCAAGATGAACTCGTCATCATCAACCGAGATCCGCTTGCCGCCACGCAACGGCTGCAGATGAACCAGGCGATAGAGCTGCTGGCCACCCAGCTTTAACTCAGCAGGATCCATCCCCTTCTCTTGCATCAGTTCCAACGTCCGCTTCGCCCCGAGCCCTTGGCGATAGCAGTCCAGGGCGAACCGCACAGCCTCAACTCTCGCCGGCACGAACTGCCAGGCAGCCCCATCCCACTCCAGCCAGTGTGGATCTGCACCATTGCGGATCAGCCCGCGATAGGTGCCGGCTACCCATCCCTCACACTGCCGACGGATCGCCGCTTTCACCCGCTTACTCTTGGTATCGCTCTCCTCGTGCGCCCGGATCATGACCAACAGGCTGTAAACCAGATCCATCGGCTGAGCCTTCAGGCTTTGCCGGTTGTACTCTCGCCCGTCGCTGGCGGTGACCACGGAAATGCCGGCGTTGATGATCTGCGCGAGCTGCGCCTGCGCCAGAATCGGCTCAGCCCGGCTCAATCGGTCCAGCCCCTCGACCACCAACACCGAGCCTTCAGGAATCCGCCCGGCGTCCACCGCCTGGAGGAATACCCCGAGGGCACCTTGCTTGATGTGCTTTTGGTGATAGGCGGACAAACCTTCGTCTCGAAGGGTCAGCGACTCATCCAGCACCAGGCCACGCTCAGCGGCCCAAGCCTTTGCGTACTGGGCCTGACGGTCGGCACTATGTCCAGCGGCTTGCTTGGGGTCCGAAAACCTCAAATAGCTGTATACTTTCGCCCCAATTTTTGGCATGTCAGGATCCCCAGGAACAAGCGTGATGCTTTGCGAGACACTGAGTATATATTCGCAATCATTGGGGAACCTCAAGGCGATCCTCATCTTCACCGCTTTCCTGCCGCAGTTCGTCGATCCGCGTCAGGCCGTGGGCGCCCAGTTCGCCCAACTCGGCGCAGCCTTCCTGCTGCTGGAATGGCTGGCCATCGCCCTTTACGGGCTCGCCGGGGTCCGCCTCGGCAAGCTGCTCGCCGGTGCACGCGCCCGGCGCCTGTTCAACCGTGGTTGTGCCGCGCTGCTGGGCAGCGCCGGGCTGGGCCTGCTGCTCAGTCGCCGTCCGGCCTGACCGAATTCATTCTTCGAGAATCTCTTTCAAGGAATCCCCCTCATGTCGAAATCCCTGTTCAGCATCGCTTTCGGTGTCGGCACCCAGAACCGCCAGGGCAACTGGCTGGAAGTCTTCTACGCGCAGCCGCTGCTCAACCCCAGCGCCGAACTGGTCGCAGCCATCAGCCCGCTGCTGAATTATGAAGGCGGCAACCAGGCGATTGCCTTCACCGCCCACCAGGCCTACCAGCTGGCCGACGCCGTCGAGAGCGTCGACGCTGCCCAGGCCGCGCTGCTCAACCGCCTGGCCGAAAGCCAGAAGCCGCTGGTCGCCACCCTGCTGGCCGAAGACGCCGCCCCCAGCTCCACTCCCGAGGCGTACCTCAAGCTGCACCTGCTGTCCCATCGCCTGGTCAAGCCGCACGGCCTGAACCTGACCGGCATCTTCCCGCTGCTGCCGAACGTGGCCTGGACCAACCAGGGCGCCGTCGACCTGGCCGAACTGGCCGAGCTGCAACTGGAAGCGCGCCTGAAGGGCAAGCTGCTGGAAGTCTTCTCCGTCGACAAGTTCCCGAAGATGACCGACTACGTGGTCCCGACCGGCGTGCGCATCGCCGACACCGCCCGCGTACGCCTGGGCGCCTACATCGGTGAAGGCACCACCGTGATGCACGAAGGCTTCGTCAACTTCAACGCCGGCACCCAAGGCCCGGGCATGATCGAAGGCCGCGTCTCCGCGGGCGTGTTCGTCGGCAAGGGCTCGGACCTGGGCGGCGGCTGCTCCACCATGGGCACCCTGTCCGGCGGCGGCAACATCGTCATCAGCGTCGGCGAAGGCTGCCTGATCGGCGCCAACGCCGGCATCGGCATCCCGCTGGGCGACCGCAACATCGTCGAAGCCGGCCTGTACGTCACCGCCGGCACCAAGATCGCCGTGCTGGACGACCAGAACAACCTGGTGAAAGTGGTCAAGGGCCGCGACCTGGCCGGCCAGGCCGACCTGCTGTTCCGCCGCAACTCCCAGACCGGCGCAGTCGAGTGCAAGACCAACAAGACCGCGATCGAGCTGAATGAAGCGCTGCACGCACACAACTAAGCTGGGCGCCCCGCTGATGCGGGGTACGCACTAAGCTTGGAGAAGCGGGGGCTGCGGCCCCCGTTTTACTTTTTCCGCAACCGGCCGCACGCCCATGTCCATTCCCTCACCCTGGCGCTCCGACTTCCCGGCCCTCGCCGCCTTCGAGGCCGAAGGCCAGACCTACCTCGACAGCGCCGCCACCGCGCAGAAGCCGCGCGCCATGATCGACGCCCTCGCCGGCTACTACGCCAGTGGCGCCGCCAACGTACACCGTGCCCAGCACCTGCCCGGCGAGCGCGCCACCCGCGCCTTCGAAGCGACCCGCAGCCTGGCCGCCAGCTGGCTCAATGGCGGCAGCCCGGCGCAGATCATCTTCACCCATGGCGCCACCGAAGCCCTGAACCTGCTGGCCTACGGACTGGAGGCGGACTTCCACAGCGGTGACGAGATCGTCGTCAGCGCCCTGGAGCACCACGCCAACCTGCTGCCCTGGCAGCAACTGGCCAAGCGTCGCGGCTTGAAACTGGTGATCCTGCCGCTGGACAGTGACGGCCGCACCGAGCTGAACCGCGCCGCCAGCCTGATCGGCCCGCGCACGCGCCTGCTTGCCGTCAGCCAGCTGTCCAACGTGCTTGGCACCTGGCAACCGCTGCCGGAGCTGTTGCAGATGGCTCGGCAGCACGGCGCGTTGACCGTGGTGGATGGCGCCCAGGGCGTTGTCCACGGCCGGCACAACCTGTCGGCACTCGGCTGTGATTTCTATGTCTGCTCCAGCCACAAACTTTACGGCCCGGAAGGCCTCGGCCTGCTCTGGGGCCGCCCGGAGTCGCTCGAGCGACTGGCGCACTGGCAATTCGGCGGCGAGATGGTGCGCGTTGCGGACTACTTCGACGCACAGTTCCACAGCGCCCCGATGGGCTTCGAGGCCGGCACCCCGCCCATCGGCCCGGTGATCGCCCTGGGCGCCACGCTGCAGTGGCTGGCCGCCCAGGACAGGGCCGAAGTCAGCGCCCACGAGGATTTCCTCCACGCCCGCCTGCTCGCCGGCCTGCGCGCCCGTGATGGCGTGCGCGTGCTGGGCGAACCGGAAGTGGCGCTGGCCAGTTTCGTGGTCGAGGGCGTGCATGTGGCCGACCTCGGCCATCTGCTCACCGAACAGGGCATTGCCGTGCGCGCCGGGCACCACTGCGCCATGCCGCTGATGAAGACCCTCGACGTGGCCGGTGCCCTGCGGGTCTCCCTTGGCCTCTACAACGACAGTGCCGACCTGGAACGTTTCTTCATCGCTCTGGACAGCGCCCTGGAGTTGCTGCGATGAGCCTGCCCGCCGCAGCCGCCGAGGCGCTGCAGGCCTTCACTGCCTTGCAGGGCTGGGAGCAACGGGCACGCCTGCTGATGCAATGGGGCGAACGCCTGGAGCCGTTGAGCGAAACCGAGCGCAGCGACGGGCACCGCGTGCAGGGCTGCGAGAGCAACGTCTGGCTGCTGGCTGACTCGCGGGATGGCCGCTGGTATTTCCGCGCCTACAGCGATGCGCGCCTGCTGCGCGGGTTGCTGGCGTTGCTGCTGGTACGGGTGGAAGGCTTGCCGGTGGACGAGCTGTCTGCCATCGACCTGCCCGACTGGTTCAATCGGCTGGGCCTGGGCCGGCAACTCTCGCCGTCGCGCAGCAACGGCCTGAATGCAGTCCTGAAGCGCATGCAGGAACTGGTCAGCGACTGAGCACCTGCTTTTTCGTAGGAGCGAGCTTGCTCGCGAACCCGCCCGACACCAAGGCATCCAGCCGAAGCGTTCGCGAGCAAGGGCTAGGCGCCCCTCAGTCCTACAAAGGCGCCTAGCCTGCGGAACGCTCCGAAGGCCGCCGCGCCCCGGCGACGATCTTGTCCACCGCCCGCGCCGCCGCGACCATGCCGAAGGTCGCCGTGACCATCATCACCGCGCCGAAACCGCCGGCGCAGTCCAGCTTCACGCCCTCGCCGACGAAACTCTTCGACTGGCACACCGTGCCGTCCGGCTTGGGATAGCGCAGTTGCTCGGTGGAAAACACGCACTGCACGCTGTAGTGCCGGCCCGGCGTGCGCGAGAAGTTGTAGTCGCGGCGCAGCATGGAACGGACCTTGGCGGCCAGCGGGTCGTTGAACGTCTTGTTCAGGTCGGCGACCTGGATCTGCGTCGGATCGACCTGCCCGCCCGCGCCACCGGTGGTGATGATCTGCAGCTTGCGGCGCTTGCACCAGGCGATCAGCGCAGCCTTGGCGGCGACGCTGTCGATGCAGTCGATCACGCAATCCAGCTCCGGGGTGATGTAGTCCGCCATGGTTTCACGAGTAACGAAATCGGCTACAGCGTGTACGACGATGCCGGGATTGATTGCCTTCAGGCGCTCGGCCATGACCTCGACCTTGGGCTTGCCCACGGCGCCGGCCAGCGCATGCACTTGGCGATTGGTGTTGGTGACACAGACGTCATCGAGATCGAACAGGGAAATCTCGCCCACGCCGCTACGCGCCAGGGCCTCGGCCGCCCAGGAGCCCACGCCGCCGATCCCGACCACCGCCACATGGCTGGCCGCCAGACGCTCCAGGCCCTCACGGCCGTAGAGCCGCGCGATTCCGCCGAAACGCTGTTCATCCAGTTGCATCGCCCACACCTCGCATCGAAACGGCCGGCATTCTATAACGACCGGTCGCCCATAACGACCAGCCTTGGCGAGCGTGCAACAAAGCCGGATTGCCGCAGTCTCAGCCACGCGCCTGCCACACATTCTAAACTGTCGGAAAATACCCACGCTCGCCGTCTCGGCGGGAGGTGCCGGCAACCTGTACAGCCCCCGGAGTGCGGGGTAGGATGCGCCCCGACCGAAGAGTCTCCCGCGGAGACTGTCCCGGCCCCTCCCCGTTCCACCCTTTGGAACCCGATCGCACCATGTCTTCACGCAAGTTCGGCCTCAACCTGGTGGTTTTCGTCGCCCTCGCGGCACTCTTCACCGGCTTCTGGGCTCTCTACAACCGTCCGGTCAGCGTTCCCGACTGGCCGGAAAGCATTTCCGGATTCTCCTTCTCGCCCTTCCGCCTGAACCAGAATCCGCAGAAGGACCAGTTCCCCAGCGATGATGAGATCCGCTCGGACCTGGAACTGGTCTCCAGGAACACCGACAACATCCGCACCTACTCGGTGAAGGGCTCACTGGCCGACATCCCGCGCCTGGCGGAAGAGCTCGGCATGCGCGTCAGCCTCGGCATCTGGATCGGTCCGGACGAGGCCGAGAACGAGGCCGAAATCGAGCGCGGCATCGAGATCGCCAACAACTCGCGCAGTGTCGTGCGGGTCATCGTCGGCAACGAGGCGCTGTTCCGCCGCGAGGTCACCGTCGAGCAACTCACCGCCTACCTGGACCGCGTGCGCAAGGCGGTGAAGGTACCGGTGACGACCGCCGAGCAATGGCACATCTACGAGAAATACCCGGAGATGGCCAAGCACGTCGACCTGATCGCCGCCCACGTGCTGCCGTACTGGGAATACACGCCGATGGACAACGCCGTGCCGTTCGTCCTCGAGCGCGCCAAGGAGCTGCGCGCCAAGTTCCCGCGCAAGCCGCTGCTGCTGGCCGAAGTCGGCTGGCCGAGCAACGGCCGCATGCGCGGCGGCGCCGACGCCACCCAGGCGGATCAGGCCATCTACCTGCGCACGCTGACCAATGCGCTGAACAAGCGGGGCTACAACTACTTCGTCGTCGAGGCCTTCGACCAACCCTGGAAAGTCGGCGACGAAGGCTCGGTGGGTGCCTACTGGGGCGTGTATAACGCCCAGCGCCAACCCAAGTTCAACTTCACCGGGCCGGTGGTGAACATCCCGCAATGGCGCGCCCTGGCGGTCGCCTCGGTGGTGATGGCGCTGCTTGCCCTGACCCTGCTGATGATCGACGGCAGCGCCCTGCGCCAGCGCGGGCGGACCTTCCTCACCGTGGTCGCCTTTGCTGGCGGCTCGGTGCTGGTGTGGATCGCCTACGACTACAGCCAGCAATACAGCACCTGGTTCAGCCTGACCGTCGGCGGCCTGCTGGGCATCGGCGCGCTGGGCGTATTCATCGTCTTGCTCACCGAGGCCCATGAACTGGCCGAGACCGTGTGGGTGCGCAAGCGCCGCCGGCCGTTCGACCCAGTGCTGACCGATACCGGCTATCGGCCCAAGGTCTCGGTGCACGTGCCCTGCTACAACGAACCGCCGGAGATGATGAAGAAGACCCTGGATGCGCTGTCCAGGCTCGACTATCCGGATTTCGAAGTCCTGATCATCGACAACAACACCAAGGACCCGGCGGTCTGGGAACCGGTGCGCGACTACTGCGAAGTCCTCGGCCCGCGCTTCCGCTTCTTCCACGTCGCGCCCCTGGCCGGCTTCAAGGGCGGCGCGCTGAACTACATCCTGCCGCACACCGCGCCGGACGTCGAAGTCGTCGCGGTGATCGACGCCGACTACTGCGTCGAGCCGAACTGGCTCAAGCAGATGGTGCCGCATTTCAGCGATCCGAAGATCGCCGTGGTGCAGTCCCCACAGGACTACCACGACGGCGAGGAAAACGTCTTCAAGAAGCTCTGCTACGCCGAGTACAAGGGCTTCTTCCACATTGGCATGGTCACCCGCAACGACCGCGACGCGATCATCCAGCACGGCACCATGACCATGATCCGCCGGACCGTGATGGACGAACTCAAGTGGGCCGACTGGACTATCTGCGAGGACGCCGAGCTGGGCCTGCGGGTGTTCGAGAAAGGCTATTCGGCTGCCTACTCGCACCAGAGCTTCGGCAAGGGCGTGATGCCCGACACCTTCATCGACTACAAGAAGCAGCGCTTCCGCTGGGCCTATGGCGCCATCCAGATCATGAAGGGCCACGCCCGCGCGCTGTTCCAGGGCAAGGACAGCAAGCTCACCCTCGGCCAGCGCTACCACTTCATCGCCGGCTGGCTGCCGTGGATCGCCGACGGCATGAACATCTTCTTCACCGTCGGCGCGCTGCTCTGGTCCTCGGCGATGATCATCGTGCCCAAGCGGGTCGATCCGCCGCTGCTGATCTTCGCCATCCCGCCGCTGGCGCTGTTCTTCTTCAAGTTCGGCAAGATCATGTTCCTCTACCGCCGCGCCGTGGGCGTCAACCTCCTGCGTTCGTTCCAGGCGGCGGTGGCAGGCCTTGCGCTGTCGCACACCATCGCCAAGGCGGTGCTCTACGGGGCGTTCACCAAGACCATCCCGTTCTTCCGCACGCCGAAGATGGCCTCCAACCACGGCCTGCTGGTGGCACTGGCAGAGGCGCGCGAGGAGGTCTTCATCATGCTGCTGCTGTGGGGCGCCGCACTGGGCATCGTGCTGGTGCAGGGCGTACCGAGCCGCGACATGATGTTCTGGGTGGCCATGCTGCTGGTGCAGTCGCTGCCCTACCTCGCCGCACTGGTGATGGCGCTGCTGTCGGCCGCGCCCAAGGCTCAGGAGGCGCCGGCAGCGGATGTCGCGCCGGCCAACTGATGCAAAGCCTGCGGGAGCGAGCCAGCTCGCTCCCGCTGGGTGAACCGTACCGCTGATCCGCTCCCGAGAACGCCGGCCAAACGCCGGCGTTTTTGCTTTAAGATGGGCGCCTTTTTCCGTTCCACCCCCAGGATGCCCTCAATGTCCCTCTCGCCGACCCTGGCCCTCGCCTGCGAGCTGATTCGCCGTCCCTCCGTCACACCGGTCGATGCCGACTGCCAGCAGTTGATGATGCAGCGCCTGGACGCCTGCGGCTTCGCCCTGGAGCCCATGCGCATCGAGGATGTGGATAACTTCTGGGCCCTGCGCCAGGGCCGCGACGGCGCCAATGGCCCGGTGCTGTGCTTCGCCGGCCACACCGACGTCGTCCCCACCGGCCCAGAGCAGGCCTGGCAGCACCAGCCGTTCGACGCCCTGATCGATGCCGACGGCATGCTCTGCGGCCGTGGCGCGGCGGACATGAAAGGCAGCCTGGCGTCGATGATCATCGCCACCGAGCGCTTCGTCGCCGACCACCCCGACCACCGCGGCAGCATCGCCTACCTGATCACCAGCGACGAGGAAGGCCCCGCCCATCACGGTACCAAGGCCGTAGTCGAGCGCCTGAAGGCCCGCAATGAGCGCCTGGACTGGTGCATCGTCGGCGAGCCGTCGAGCACCACCCTCGTGGGCGACATCGTCAAGAACGGTCGCCGCGGCTCCCTCGGCGCCACCCTGACCGTGCGCGGCAAGCAGGGCCACGTGGCCTATCCGCACCTGGCGAAGAACCCGATCCACCTCGCCGCCCCGGCCCTGGCCGAACTCGCCGCCGAACACTGGGACAACGGCAACGACTACTTCCCGCCGACCAGCTTCCAGATCTCCAACATCAACGGCGGCACCGGCGCGACCAACGTGATTCCGGGCGACCTGAAGGTGATCTTCAACTTCCGCTTCTCCACCGAATCCACCGTGGAGGGCCTGCAGCAACGCGTCGCGGCGATCCTCGACAAGCACGGCCTGGAGTGGCACATCGACTGGGCGCTGTCCGGCCTGCCCTTCCTCACCCAGCCCGGCGAGCTGCTCGATGGCGTGGCGGCGGCGATCCGCGCAGTCACCGGCCGCGAGACCACGCCGTCGACCTCCGGCGGCACCTCCGATGGCCGCTTCATCGCCACCATGGGCACCCAGGTGGTCGAACTCGGTCCTGTGAACGCCACCATTCACCAGGTGGACGAACGTGTACTGGCCAGCGACCTCGATGTGCTGACCGAAATCTATTACCAGACCCTGGTGCGGCTGCTGGCATGACTGGACCGAACAAAGGCTTCTGCCTGGGCGCCATCCAGCCCGACACCCCGCCGCCCGCGCCAGCCGCCGAGCGCCGCTATTCCTTGCGCGTGTACCAGATTGCCCAGCGCCGCCGCTCGCTGCCCACCGTGCTGCGCAACGACCTGCCGCAGCCGCTGGGACCGGGGAAGAAGTGATGCTGATCTGTCCACTGTGCCGCGAGGCACTCACCGAAGCCGACAACGGCGTGGCCTGCCCCGCCGGGCACCGCTTCGACCGCGCACGCCAGGGCTACCTGAACCTGCTGCCGGTGCAGCACAAGAAGAGTCTCGATCCAGGCGATAACGCCGCCATGGTGGAGGCGCGCCGCTACTTCCTCGGCGCCGGCCACTACGCCCCGCTGGCCGGGCGCCTGGCCGAACTGGCTGCCGAGCGTGCTCCAGGGCGCTGGCTGGATATCGGTTGCGGCGAGGGTTACTACACCGCACAGCTGGGCGAAGCCCTGCCGCAGGCCGACGGCTATGCGCTGGATATCTCCCGCGAGGCCGTCAAACGCGCCTGCAAGCGCGCCCCGCAACTGACCTGGATGGTCGCCAGCATGGCCCGCGTGCCGCTGGCCGATGCTTCCTGCCAGTTGCTGGCCAGCGTGTTCAGCCCGATCGACTGGAGGGAAGCCACACGCCTGCTGACTCCCGGAGGCGGCGTGCTGCGCCTGGGCCCGGCACGCGACCATCTGCTGGAACTGCGCGAACGCCTGTACGATGAAGTGCGCGAATACGTCGAAGACAAGCACCTCGTCGATCTGCCTGAAGAACTGAAGCTGGCGCACACCGAACAACTGAGCTTCAAGCTGCCGCTGGAAACCCGCGAAGCCCGCGAGCACCTGCTGGCGATGACGCCCCACGGCTGGCGGGTCAATGCCGAGCGACGCGAACGCATCCTCGCCGAGCCCTTCGAGGTGACGGTCGCGGTACGCTACGATTGGCTGCAACGCCAAGAACCCTGACGAGGACGCCATGCGCCAACCGGATATCGAGATCTACATCAAGGATGCCGACCAGGCCGCCGTCAGCGCCTGGCTGGAAAAGGCACTTGGCCCTTGCAGCGAATGGCGCAAACAGGGCGAAACCCTCAAGTGCACCGCCGGTGGCATCCCTGCGACCTGGCTGCCGAAAGCCGTGGGCAAGTGGAACAGCCTGTTCCTCGAAAGTGACCGTACGCCATGGGACGACGACGCCGCCTGCGCCCGCGATGCCTGCGCCGCGCTGGACGTGGAAGTGCGCTGTGCACCAGGCAGTTGGAGCGAGGATCAGGGCGAGGAAGACGCGGACCGCTGGCTGAAAGTGACCGCCGCGGGCGTCGAGGAAATCACCTGGCGCACGGGCTGAACGCTGGCTTGCGCAAGGCTGTAAAAACAAAGGCCCGTCCAATGGACGGGCCTTTGTTTTTTCGGGGGCTCAGACCTTGGCGACGTCTTCCGCCTGGAGGCCTTTCTGACCCTGGATCACCGAGAACTCCACTTTCTGGCCTTCGACCAGGGAGCGGTGACCATCGCCACGAATGGCACGGTAGTGAACGAAAACGTCCGGACCGCTATCGCGTTGAATGAATCCATAACCTTTGGCGTCATTGAACCACTTGACGGTTCCGACCTCACGATCAGCCATTACCACACTCTCCAACTTGCCTATTATTTTTGGATGGCCCCCGGGAATGAGGACTTCGGCAGTCGCCGGCTGAACGCTTTCCTTATCATCCAACCCGCACCGAATGGCACGTAGGAAGGTAATTCGAATAACGCCGACGGGCGACAGCGCTCCCGAGTATATAAATCAAAAGTTACAGCTGAAAAGCACTTTTTCATCCCCTCCGCGCCCCTATGACCAAAGAGGACAAAGTGCCATTTTTCGGGGCCTGCAGAGCCATTTTGGTGCTCGTTACCACGCGTAACGAAAGTGTTTCGAACGTGGACCTTTTCGCACTTTCACGCATTTGCGGCGGGTAGTTTCGTTCCCGCTCGTCCGCTTGAGCGAGCTTCCGAAAAATCTTTCAGACAACGGATCAGCCGGCGCTCCAGTTGCCTCTGCGACGATATGCCCGACTATTCCGCTGCTGAATAGGCATTCCGTTCTTCATCCAAGTCAATGGAGATATCCCGGATAATTCCGCTTCCACTCAGCAAACTGCAGACAGGCTGTGCACCATCGCGGTTCTTTTGTCTCGGCAACCCACTGCCGCAGTTCAGGGACTGACCTGATAACCCCGGCCCTGCATACAACCGCCATAGGCGCTGGCACTAGCCGAACTCTGGGTGCGCCGATCCTGCCGACGCTCCTGGCGCTGCCGCATGCCACCGACCGCCGCACCGGCAGCCGCCACTTCGCCGGCACGGTTCTGCCGGTACTGCTGTTTGGCATCGTCGCTGGCGCGGTCGTAGAGTTCATCATGCTGCTGCCCGCGCACTTCTGCGCCGACGGCTCCGGCTGCCGCGCCCTTCGCCGCGCCGCGAACCCGCCCGCCGACATGCGGATCGGAACTGGAAGTGCTGGCCGCCGCCGCGTTGCAATCGGCCATATCCAGCTGCATCTGCTGGCTGCTCTGCCCTTTGAGCGGAACCACTGTCTGGGCCTGGGCAGGCAGCGCGGCGCAAAACGCCAGCAGGCATCCCAAGGTAAGCGCACGCATCGCGGAACCTCCCTAGAAGTTCATCCCTCAAAGGGCAGGATAGCCGCTACCCACGGGGCATCCGCGCAACTCCGACCAAGCGCTCGCGGCTTTGCTGGCGGGGGCCTAATCCGGCAAACTAGCCGGTCTGAGCAATCGCTCGTTTTATCTCTGCCAGCCATAGGGCCTGTATGCCTCGTTACCCGTTCCGCCGCTTCGGTTTCGGTGCCCTGCGCCGCCTGCTTTATCTCTGGGTGCGCTCGGAAACCATCAACCAGTCGTCCTTCAGCCTGAAGATCGACCGCAGCAAACCGGTCCTGTACGTCCTGCAGCAGCCCTCGGTGAGCGACCTCGCCGTGGTGGATACCGAATGCCGCAAGGCCGGCCTGCCGCGCCCGGTCATGCCGGTGGCAGTGGGTGAATCCATCGAACCCGCCGCCTTCTTCTACCTGACCCCCGAGCCCGACTGGCTGGGTCGCCAGGACAAACGCGGCGCCCCGCCAGCATTGGTGCGCATGCTCGGCGCCATCGGCCAGAACGGCATCGACGATGCGCAGATCGTCCCGGTCAGCGTGTTCTGGGGCCAATCGCCGGACAGCGAAAAGAGCGCCTGGAAGCTGCTGTTCGCCGACAACTGGGCCGTCACTGGCCGACTGCGCAAGCTGGCGCGCATCCTCATCCTCGGCCGCAAGACCCGCGTGCAGTTCTCCGCCCCCATCCATCTGCGCGAACTGGTGGAGCAGAACAAGGGCCACGAACGCACCCTGCGCATGGTCCAGCGCATCCTGCGCGTGCACTTCCGCAACCAGAAGACCGCAGTGATCGGCCCTGACCTCTCCCACCGCCGAAACCTGGTCAAGGGCCTGTTGCGTGCGCCGCTGGTGCGCCAGGCGATCCAGGAAGAATGCGAAACCCAGAAGATTTCCCAGGAAAAGGCTGAAGCCGCCGCCCTGCGTTATGCCAACGAGATCGCCGCCGATGTCTCCTACCCGGTGATCCGCTTCCTCGAAGTGACCCTGACCTGGTTCTGGAACAAGCTCTACGAGGGCGTGAAGGTCAACCACATCGAGCGCGTCCAGGAAGTCGCCCAAGGTCACGAGATCGTCTACGTGCCCTGCCATCGCAGCCACATCGACTACCTGCTGCTGTCCTACCTGCTGTTCCGCAACGGCCTGACCCCGCCGCACATCGCCGCCGGCATCAACCTGAACATGCCGGTGGTGGGCTCTATCCTGCGTCGCGGCGGGGCCTTCTTCATGCGCCGCAGCTTCAAGGGCAACCAGCTGTACACCGCGGTGTTCAACGAATACCTGCACACTCTGTTCAGCCGTGGGTTCTCCACCGAGTACTTCGTCGAAGGCGGCCGCTCCCGCACCGGGCGCATGCTGCATCCACGCACCGGCATGCTGGCGATCACCCTGCGCAGCTTCCTCCGCGACTCGCGCCGTCCCATCGTCTTCGTCCCCGTGTACATCGGCTACGAGCGCGTGCTCGAAGGCCGCACCTACCTGGGTGAACTGCGAGGAGCGGCGAAGAAGAAGGAGTCGATATTCGATATCTTCAAGGTCATCGGCGCACTCAAGCAGCGCTTCGGTCAAGTCTGGGTGAACTTCGGCGAGCCGATTCACCTCGACCGCTTCCTCGATCAGCAACAACCGGATTGGCGCCAACAGGAGCTGGGGCCGGAATACCGCCCAGCCTGGCTGTCGGAGACCACCAACCACCTGGCCCGCGACGTCGCCCGCCATCTCAACGATGCTGCCGCGATCAACCCGGTAAACCTGGTGGCACTGGCACTGCTATCCACTACCCGGCTGGCACTGGACGAAACCGCCCTGGCGCGGGTGATCGACCTCTACCTCGACCTGCTGCACAAGGTGCCCTACTCGCCCAGCGCCACACTGCCCGAGGGCGACGGGCAGCAGTTGATCGAGTACGTGAAGAGCATGAACCTGCTCAGCGAGCAGAAGGACGCCCTCGGCCGCATCTGCTACCTCGATGAACAAAACGCGGTACTGATGACCTACTACCGCAACAACGTCCTGCACATCTTTGCCCTGCCGGCGCTGATCGCCAGCTTCTTCCAGAACAGCGGCCGAATCAGTCGGGAACAGCTCCTGCGCTACACCCGCGCGCTGTACCCGTACCTGCAGGCCGAGCTGTTCATCCGCTGGAGCCTGGACGAGCTGGACGCGGTGGTCGACCAGTGGCTGCAGGCCATGGTCGCCAGCGAACTGCTCAAACAGGAGAACGACACCTTCATCCGCCCAGCCCCCAGCTCACGCCAGTATGTGCTGCTGACCCTGCTGGCCCGCGCCATCACCCAGACCCTGCAGCGCTTCTACATGTCCATATCGCTGGTGCTCAACGCCGGACAGAAGCAGCTCACCGCCGAGGAACTGGAAAACCTCTGCACCGTGATGGCCCAGCGCCTGTCGGTCCTCCATGGCCTCAATGCCCCGGAGTTCTTCGACAAGAGCCTGTTCCGTCACTTCATCCAGACCCTGCTGGACGAAGGCGTGCTGCGCAGGGACGAGAACGGCAAGCTGAGCTACCACGAACTGCTCGGCGAACTGGCCGAGGGAGCCGCCAAGCGCGTGCTGCCAGCGGAAATTCGCCTATCCATCCGCCAGGTCGCTCTGGAGCGCCCGCCCCAGGAAGAAACCGCTCCCGCCGAGCAGCCGCCCGCCAGCTAGAGCTGAGCCCTGCTGCCCTCTGACGGCGGCTTGACGCCCCTGCACCACGACCGATAGATTTCTGACGATTATCGGTCGCGGTCAGGGACGCTCAACGTGTTCAACAGGATTCTGATCGTCTGCGTCGGCAATATCTGCCGAAGCCCAATCGCCGAACACCTGCTGCGCGAATCCCTGCAGGGCACCGATATCGCCGTGGCCTCCGCCGGGCTCAGCGCGCTGGTCGGCCACCCCATCGACAACACCGCCCTCGCCATCCTCCGCCGCCACGGTCACCACCCCCAACCTCACCGAGCCCGCCAGCTCAACGCCGAGATGATCCATGAGGCCAATCTCATCCTGGTCATGGAGCAATCGCAGATCGACAGCGTGATTCGCCTGGCGCCTGAGGCCCGCGGCAAGACCTTCCTGCTGGGCAAATGGCAGACCGATCAGGAGATTCCGGACCCTTACCGCAAAGGCCCGGAAGCCTTCGAACGCGCGTACTCGCTGATCGAATCGGCGGTCGCCCCGTGGATCGGTCGCGTACAAGTTCGCCGGTAATTTGGCAATTAATTCGCCATCCGACAAAAGCGTCAGAAATCCTTACATTGCACTGTTGAAAAAGGCTACGCTCTAGCCCAGCAAGACCATATCCAGCTGTTTGGTCTCCCAGTTACGACAAGTAATTTTCCAGGGGCCTACATCGCTTTATGAAGATCCTGCACATCACCGAGTCCTTCGGCGGCGGCGTCACCTCGGCCATCAACTCCTACATCCTCAACTCCCAGCAGCATGAGCACTACCTGCTGGCCTCGGTGCGCAAGGGCGATACCACCGGTGAGGAAAGTCAGGGCCTGTTCAAGCACATGGAACTGGTGCCGCGCCGGCTTTCCAGCCTGGCGCGGGTGAGGCCCTACATCGATCGCATACAGCCGGACGTCATCCACCTGCACAGCACCTACGCCGGCGCGCTGATCCGCGCCTTGCCGTTCATCCCGGCGCAGAAGATCGTCTACACCCCGCACGGTTTCGCCTTCCTGCGTGGCGATCATCCCTTGATGCTGAAGGCCTACCGCGCCATCGAGTCGCTGCTGGCACGGCGCACCGCAGTGATCGCCGGCTGCGGCATGGATGAACAACGCATTGCCGGGGAACTGATCGAACCGGGGCATACCCTGGGGCTGGTCAATGTTTGCGACGAACTGCCGGAGGTGCCGACAGTTCGCAGCCTCACCAGCAAGCCTGTGGTCGGCATGGTCGGGCGTATCAACCGGCAGAAGGGCCATGAATACTTCCGCGCCATGGCCGAAAGCTGCCGGGAAATCGCCCACTTCAAATGGATTGGCGGAGGCGATGCTCGCGCCATGGCGGAACTGGAGCACGCCGGTATCGAAGTGACGGGATGGCGCCCACGCGCTGAAGTCATCGCACACATGCAGGGGCTGGACCTCTACTTCCACACTGCCGCGTGGGACGGATTTCCGATTTCAGTGCTGGAAGCAGCGAAACTCGACCTGCCCATCGCACTGCGGCGCATCGGCCCCTTTGTCGCCGAAGGACTGGTCACGGCAAAGGATGCGGACGATGCCCGGAAGACGGTAATTGCCTTCGCCAAGGGCGAGTCTTCCACGCTGGCCGACCTCCGACTCAACTGCAGCAGCATTCGGAGTCTGCATTCCGGTGAACAACTGCAGTCGTCCCTGGAGGACCTCTACTCCCGCTTCACTCAGCGACCCGCCGCCGATCACCTGGCGATCGGCTGAAGCATTGCCGAGAAAATGCCCTGCGAGAGGACAGTCTTTTGCCCGGGCGAACCGATAGATAATCGCCCCTCCCGACTCCGTTTGCGAATCGCCAGCGGAGACCTTCTTCACACTCTCACCCGCCCCCGATAGTTCCATTGCGCCACATTCCCGGCTTGTGGGAATTCATCGCGCGAACCACCCAGCACTTGTCTCCGCCAATGCCGGAATATTCCTAAAGCCGCCAATCGGCGGGAAAGCGCATTGAATCACCCTCCCGCGCGGCTTAATTTCGCCAGCCTCCGGTCTCCACCACCATGGCGAGATTCAGCGTGTTCAATCAGGTGCTCATCGTTTGCGTCGGCAATATTTGCCGCAGCCCCACTGCAGAGCACCTGCTGCGACAGGCTGTTCAGGACTGCAACATCGTGGTCGGTTCCGCCGGTTTGGCTGCACTGGTCGACCAGCCGATCGAGCAGCACGCCCTCGCGACACTCTCGCAGCACGGCCAACAACCCGCATCGCATCGTGCCCGTCAGCTGACGCCGAAGATTCTCCAGGACGCCGATCTGGTGCTGGTCATGGAGCGCAATCACCTGCGCGACATCAACCAACAATCCCCGCAGTCCCGAGGCAAGACCTTCCTGCTCGGCAAATGGCAGCACGATCGTGAAATTCCAGATCCGTACCGGCAAGGTGAGGCGGCCTTCGAGCATGCCTATGCCTTGATCGATGAGGCAGTCGCCACATGGTCCCGATATCTCCGCACCACTCGATAAGCGTTCACCGCGAAGTACCCCTCATGCAACATGCGCAATCCCTCGCACCGCAAGCGTCCGTCGATGATGACGAAATCGACCTGCTCCGGCTGTTCGGCGTCCTGATCGATCACAAGTGGATGATCACAGGCATCACCGCCGGATTCCTGCTCGCAGGGATCGCCTATGCCGTACTCGCCACCCCCATCTACCGCGCTTCGGCGACCATTCAGGTGGAGCAGAAAGCACCCGGAATTCCCGGGCTGACCGAGATGAGCGACATCCTCGGCGGCTCGCAATCCCAGGCCGTGACCGAGATTCAGTTACTGACCTCGCGCAACGTGATCGGCAAGGCCGTGGACAATCTGCACCTGGATATCGATACCCAGCCGTCGTTGTTCCCGCTAATCGGCAGCTTTCTCCAGCGACGCTATCAGCCAGACAACCCCGGCGACATTGCCCCAGCGCCGTTAGGCTTGAGCCGCTTTGCGTGGGGCGGCGAGTCGCTGGAAATCTTCCAGCTGGAAGTCCCCGATAGCCTTCTCGAAAAGAACCTGACGCTGGTCGCCGAAGAAGCCGGAGGTTTCCGGCTGCTCGATGACAACGATGAGTTGCTGGTCGAGGGCTCCGTCGGTCAGGCCTATGACGAGCGAGGTATCAAGCTGCAGGTCAAGACCCTGCACGCCAACGCCGGGACTCGGTTCCTTCTCACCAAGCAACGTCGGCTCAGCACCATCCTCGACTACCAGGACGCACTCAAGGTAGCCGAGACCGGCAAGGACTCCGGCATCATCGACCTGACGCTGGACGACGATGATGCGGCCAGGGCACTCGCCGTACTGAACGAGATCAGCCAGCAGTATGTGCGCCAGAACGTGCAGCGCGCTTCCGCCGAGGCGGCTTCCAGTCTCGAATTCCTGCGCGGCCAGTTGCCCGATGTTCGCCGCGATCTGGAAACTGCCGAGAACGCATTGAGCAGCTACCAGACCAGGGCCAAGTCGGCCGACATCAGCCTTGAAACCAAGGCGCTGCTCGACCAGAGCGTCGCCCTGGATACCAGCATTTCCGAGCTGAAGCTGCAGCAGGCCGAGATGGACCGCAAGTTCACCCGCCAGCATCCCGCCTACCAGGCGCTGGCCAGGCAGATCGGTGAGCTTACGGCCAAGCAGAACGGCCTTGCCAAGCGCGTCGAGGGCCTACCGGAAACACAGCAGGACCTGTTGCGCCTGACCCGGGACGTAGAAGTCAGCACTACCATCTATACGCAGTTGCTGAACAAGAGCCAGGAGCTGGATGTTGTACGTGCGGGCTCCGTCGGCAATGTGCGTGTCATCGACACCGCCGACGTCGACGTCACCAAACCCGTGAAACCCAAGAAGCCGCTGATCGTTGTGATCGCAACCCTGCTGGGTCTGTTCATTGCCATTGCTCTGGTGCTCCTGCGCAAAGCGTTGAATCGAGGCATCGAAACCGCGGACGCCATCGAGCAACTGGGTCTTCCGGTCTACGCCTCCGTTCCCTTCAGTGCCCTGCACAAAGCCGATGAAGACCAACTGGGGGCAGGCAAGAAAGACAGCCGTGCGGTCGCTCCCCTGCTAGCGACGAGTCATCCTACCGACCTCGCCATCGAGTCGCTGCGCAGCCTGCGCACCAGCCTCCACTTCGCCATGCTGGAATCGGGGGACAACCGGCTGATGATCTCCGGCCCAAGCCCGGATGTCGGCAAATCCTTCGTTAGTTCGAACCTTGCTGCCGTAATCGCCCAGACCGGCCAACGCGTCCTTCTGATAGACGTGGATATGCGCAAGGGTTACCTGCACAAGACACTCGGCGCAAACGACAAGTTCGGTCTGTCGGACCTGCTGATCCAGCGCTGCAGCTTCCAACAGGCGGTGCAGCTAACCAAAGTGGAAAACCTTCACTTCATCTCCCGCGGGGAGATTCCACCGAACCCTTCCGAATTGCTGATGCACCCGAACTTTACCAGCTTGCTGGAGGCAGCCAGCAGCGAGTTCGACCTCGTCATCCTCGACACCCCTCCTCTCCTGGCCGTCACCGACGCCGCCATCGTCGGCCACCAAGCAGGTACCAGCCTGATCGTCACCCGCTTCGGCCGCAATGCTCCGCGGGAGATCGAACTGACCATCCGCCGCTTTGCACAGAACGGCATTCAATTGAAGGGCGCCATTCTCAATGGAGTCGAGCGGCGTGCCGCGGATTACTACGGCAATGGCGCCTACAGCAATTATCAGTATGAGTACCTCTCGGATAAGTCTTGACACTTTCCCGAGAGCGATATCCCTGACCAGGGGAGTGAGATATGCAAGCTACAAATGAAAAACGCTGGTACCTGGTGCAGTGCAAACCAAAACAGGACTTTCGTGCACTCGAGCATCTGCAACACCAGGGGTACGAGTGTCTGCTACCAATACACCAGATTGAACGACTACGTAAGGGTCGATGGACTCACCAACAAGAGCCACTATTTCCGGGTTATATCTTCATTGAACTGGACACTTTCCAGGACAATTGGATGCCCATTCGCTCTACACGTGGAGTGAACCAGATCGTCCGATTTGGGGCTAATCCGCTACCGGTCCCCATCAGTATCATCACCAGGCTACGCGATAGATCAGAACTTATAGAGCATGAACTTCAACCTGGAGACAGAGTGATAATAGACCAGGCTGGAAGCCAAGGGCTCGAGGCTGTTTTTCTGACTAAGGATGGTACGGAAAGGGTTATATTATTAATGAATATTCTCCAACGTGAAGTGAAAGTCACCGTATCACTTCACGGAATTTCAAGAGTAGTCTGAATACTCAGCCCCAGCATCACCTAGAAAATCAGACATACATAAGTCGACTTGTACAGCTACGTCTCAGGGGCTAACGAATAATCCTGGGGCGGTAGCGTGCATTAATATCAGTAACCCCCGTAACCCCTGATCCATCTACTCTTGCCTGCTGGAATACTCTAAACAGCAAAAACTTCTTGGCCGGCCGCCATCAAGCAAAAAAACACCGTTTAAACCACGATTAAATGAATAATTAATCAGCTTATCCGCACTGGAAAACCAATTAGGATTTACTTGTGACAATCAGGACCCTTTGCATTTTCGGCACACGCCCGGAGGCCATCAAAATGGCACCTTTGGCCTTGGCTCTGGCAAGTGATAAAAACTTCGAATCTAAAGTGTGTGTAACCGGGCAGCATCGAGAAATGCTCGACCAAGTTCTGCAGCTTTTCAATATAAGTCCGGACTTCGACCTAAATATCATGAAGCCCGGACAGGATCTGACCGATGTAACGACCGCTATCCTGCAGGGGCTGAAACACATTTTCAGCTCATATAAGCCAGATATAGTACTTGTACATGGTGACACCGCGACTACTTTCGCTGCCAGTCTGGCCAGCTACTACCAGCAGATTCCGGTAGCGCATGTTGAAGCCGGATTGCGTACGGGAGACCTCTACTCTCCCTGGCCAGAAGAGGCCAACCGGAAGCTGACCGGGGCTCTGGCCAACCTACACTTCGCACCAACCAATACCTCTAGAAACAATCTCGTGCAAGAAGGGATCGATCCAGAATCTGTCATTGTCACCGGTAACACCGTAATCGACGCCCTTCTGGATGTAGCTTCCAGACTCGACAACGACACAACACTTCGGACCCAAGCAGAAATACCCCTCGGACACCTCAACTTGAGTCGCAAGTTCATACTTGTGACGGGCCACCGCCGCGAAAGTTTCGGCGGTGGTTTCGAGCGCATATGCCAAGCCCTCATGGAAGTGGCACAGCAGCACCCCGAGGTCGACATCATCTACCCAGTTCACCTCAACCCCAACGTCCATGAGCCCGTCAACCGCCTACTGGCCGGCATACCCAACATCTACTTGATCGCACCTCTGGACTACTTGCCATTTGTCCACCTGATGAGCCGAGCGCACATAATCCTTACCGACTCCGGCGGTATCCAGGAGGAAGCTCCCTCGCTGGGAAAACCCGTCTTGGTTATGCGGGATACAACAGAGCGGCCTGAGGCGATCGCAGCCGGTACGGTCAAGCTGGTTGGCACTGTAAGTGCGAATATTGTCCGAGCACTTAACACACTTCTGACTGATCCGAACGCCTATCGCGCCATGAGCTTTGCCCACAACCCGTACGGGGATGGTAAAGCCTGCAGCCGCATTCTCGATGCATTATCCGCCCGCCAATAAGCAGCAGATGGCCTCGCACAGTTCGCAGTAGCAATTTTCAACTCTCTGCTTCAGCCTATATAAGGACGCAAATATGCATTACCAGACAATCTCGGTAGTAGGTCTGGGCTACATCGGTTTGCCGACAGCTGCCGTATTCGCCTCTCGAAATAAGATGGTTATCGGCGTCGATGTGAATCCACTAGCAATCCAGACCATCAATCGTGGGGAAATTCATATTGTCGAACCCGATCTAGATAAAGTGGTGCAGGCCGCTGTTGCTAATGGTTACCTACGTGCAACCCTTATCGCAGAGCCAGCGGATGCCTTTCTGGTTGCTGTACCGACTCCATTCAAAGGAGATCACGAACCCGACTTGAGTTACATCGAATCGGCGTGCAAATCCATTGCGCCAGTATTGAAAAAAGGGGACTTGATAGTCCTCGAATCCACCTCGCCAGTAGGCGCTACTGAGCAGATGGCCGCCTGGCTTGCAGAGGCGCGGCCGGACCTATCATTCCCCCAAACTCATGGCGAGGCCTCGGACATTCGTGTAGCTCACTGCCCCGAGCGCGTTCTTCCAGGCCATGTTCTGCGAGAGTTGGTGGAAAATGACCGTGTCATTGGTGGCATGACCTCCAAATGCTCAGATGCAGCAGTAGCACTTTATAAGATCTTCGTCGAGGGTGACTGCATCATTACCGATGCTCGCACTGCAGAAATGTGCAAGCTGACGGAAAACAGCTTCCGAGATGTGAACATTGCCTTCGCCAATGAACTTTCGATGATCTGTGACAAGCTGGATATAAATGTTTGGGAGCTGATCAAACTAGCCAATCGGCACCCTCGCGTCAACGTTCTTCAGCCAGGCCCAGGAGTGGGAGGTCACTGTATAGCAGTCGATCCTTGGTTCATTATCCACTCTGCTCCACAACAATCAAAATTAATAAAGACAGCAAGAACTGTAAACAACAAGAAGCCGGAACACGTTATTGAGAAGATACAGGAAAAAGCAAAATCATTTGACAATCCGATAATAGCTTGGCGGCCGCAAAAACTGAGTGCAACACCCGACCATTTCGGTAAGGTGTTGCCCCATGTCCTATCACGAACTCAGCGCCACAGAGCGCGTCAC
>NZ_MACM02000035.1:0-981 GCF_001675465.2 Pseudomonas sp. AU12215 | reverse complement strand
CAAGTTCAACACGCGTTTGAAGTTGTAGGCGAGCACATGCAGGCTCATCTCGGTGCTCACCCGGTCGAGCGTTCGGGTGAGGAAATGAGTAGAGCCCATCCAGGCCTTCAACGTGCCGAACGGATGCTCCACCGTCTGACGGCGGATGCGCATCATCTCCGGTGCCTGATCCAGGCGAGTCTGCATCGCATCGAGCACCGACTCATGCTCCCAGCGACTCACCCGGCGCTGTGCGCTCGGCGTGCACTGATCTTTCAACGCACACCTTTGGCAGTTCGAACTCCAGTAACGGTGTAGCTTTAGTCCTTTCTCGACATGTGAGAAGCGCCAGATCAGGCTTTGCCCAGCAGGGCAGCGGTACTCGTTCCTTGCTGCGTCATAGATGAAGTCACCTTTGCCAAAGCGGCCAGCCGCTGTTGCTCCAGAAGTCAGCGTCTTGGGCACGAAAGCGGTGATGCCAGCTTCGTGGCAGGCGAGGATTTCCTCGCTCTTGAAGTAGCCTCGGTCGGCGACCACCGAGAGCGCTTCCACGGCCATCACTTCCCGCGCCTGCATGGCCATGCTGCTCAGTTGGTCACGGTCGACGCCGTCGTTGGTGACTTCGTGCGTCACGATCAGGTGATGCTTCGTATCGACCGCAGCTTGGACGTTGTAACCGACCATCCCGGTGCCGCGCGTCATCATCGAGCGTGCATCAGGATCGGTCAGTGAAATCTGCTTGTCTGGGGCAGTCTGGAGCTGGCTCTCGATGGCCTGGAGTTCCTGCATCTTCACTTTTAATGCCACGATCTTGCTGTGCAGTCGCTCGGCCTTGGCTTGGGCCACGGCAGGCTCCTGCCGGTCGGCAGTGTCTAGGGCGGTGAGGTAACGGCTGATGCTGGATTCKATTTCCTCCATCCGCCGTTKCAGTTTGGCACTGGTAAAGTTGCGATCACGATTGTTGACCGCCTTGAACTTGCTGCCGTCGATAGCCACCAGCGC
>NZ_MACM02000034.1:0-19696 GCF_001675465.2 Pseudomonas sp. AU12215 | reverse complement strand
CAGCCACATCAGCGGGCGCAGGACGCGGATGCGATAGAGCCTGTCGTCCCAGGCGAGGTTGCTGTCGGCGCCGAAGATCACGCACATCTTCAGGATCAGGTAGACGTAGTAGACGTTCGCCAACCCCATGTGGATCAGCGCCCCGGAGAACCACAGGCCCGGCATCAGCAGGTAGTAGAAGCTGTTGTTGCGGTAGACGATGCGGATGCTCATGTACGGCGCCGAATGGTGCGCGCGGTGCAGGGCGTAGAGGAACGGCACGCGGTGGGCCAGGCGATGCCACCAGTACTGGGTCAGGTCGTCGAACAGCAGGAACAGCGCGAAGCCGGCCAGCCAGGGGATGCCCGCGAGGGAACCGGCGGCGGCGGGAATGGCGAGGTCGAGCAGGGCGCCGCTGGCCCACATCACCAGTGGGAAGGTCACCGCCAGCAGAAGGCTGGAGCCGAAAATCTCGATCAGCGCGTCACGACGCTGGCCATGGGGTTGGCGGAAGGTGGCACAGGCCATTTCCAGGGCGATGAAGGCGAAGAATATCCCCGCCACGATCACGGTCGGATTGTCTGGGAGCATTGTTGTTGTAGTCATGACACTCTCGGTTCGGGTCCAATGGGACAAGGCGTGCCCATCAGAACCCATGACCGAACGGCGACCCATGCGCGAAAAGGACAGAAACATCCGAGAACTGGCCAACCCGGCGGCGCAGCGCTACCACCGCGGGCCGCTCGGCCAGGTGCTGGAGCGCTACCTGAGCAGCCACCGTGCGCGCCGGCACAGCGATTACAGCCTGGTCGAGCTGGAGCAGCTCTGGCTTGAAGCGGCGAGCCTGGAGCCCGCCATCGGCCTGCAGCTGTTCGGCCTGTTCACCCCTCAGGACTGGCATGTGATCGCCCACCTCGCGCAGTTCTGCGCCGATGTGCGGCAGGCTGTGCTCTGCTGGGTGCGCTATGCGCCGCTGGCCGCGGACACCGATACCTTCCGGCTGCTGGAAGAGGGCGACAGCGTCGCCGTCGAACTGGTCATCGATGCCCCCGAACCGCTGAGCCGATACCTGCTGGAGCATTACTGCGTGATGGCGGTGACTCAACTGCGTCGGGGTACCGGCAGCGCCGTCGTCCCGGTGCGTGCCTGTTTTGCCCACGCACGGCCCGAGTACCACGCGCAGTACACGCAGTGGTTCGGTCAGCGGGTGGAGTTCGGGAGCACCTGCAACCGACTGTATTTCGACGCGCAGACGCTGTCCCTGCCGCTACTTGGGCGTCATGCCGGTCTGGTGGAGCTGCTCACGATGGAGCTTGATCGCCGCCTCGCCCGACTGCGCCAACTCAGCGGGTGGGCGGCCAGGGCAGCGGGTATCGCCCGACGGATGCTCGAACGCGGCGAGGTCCCGGCGCTGGAAAGCGTCGCAGACCAGTTGCACCAGAGTCCGCGCACCCTGCGCAGGCGGTTGGCGGAACAGGATCTGGGATTTCGCGAGTTGCTCGATCAGGTGCGCAAGGAGTTGGAGCAGCACCTGGAACTGCAGGGAGAAAGTCGCACGCGCATCGCCGAGCGCCTGGGCTACGGTGACTTGGCGGCGTATCTGAATGCGCGCAAGCGCTGGAGTGCATGAATCATCGAGCAATAGGGCAGGGCAGCTGAAACGGTGGTCAGCAGCACAGGGGAGACGAACGCGCCTGCGTTGTCCGCCGTGGGCTGGAGAGGGGGCGATGAAAAAGGCCGGCGTCAGCCGGCCTCTTTGCTCAGACACGAACGCAACAGGCGCCGCACCGACTTGTTGATGTTGCGCTTGCTCGCCTCCTCGGGGGTGAACCAGCGGCAATCGGCGATCTCGTTCAGCGGGGTCGGCTGCTGCGCCGGGTCGACCGGCGTTTCGAACACGTAGTGCAGCGTCTGGTACAGCTCCAGCGGCGCCACGTAGTTCATCTGCTCGATGGCCAGCCCGGTTTCCTCGATCAGCTCGCGCACGGCGGCCTGGCCTGGGCGTTCGTCGGCTTCGATACGGCCGCCGGGAAGGTTCCATTTCGACTTGGCCTTGCGGACGAACAGAATCTTGTCGTCGAGCCGGCAAATCACGGTTGCGCGCTCTTTTACGTTCCTGGCCATGGCGCTAGTTCCCCCACACGCTTCCTACAGTTTTCAGCTTAGACATTTCGCGAATATTTCCATTGGGAAGAACTGCTTACAACAACAATGTCGACGAATGGTAAGGAATTGTCGTGGGTGAGATATGTAAGGGAAGTCTGAAGCCCCGGTCGTCATCATCCGTTCTCAGAATTCCTTCACCGTGGACCGGCGGCTGGAATCGAAGTGCAAACTTTTTTGCACCGGCGTGCCAGGCTTCATGGCCTACGCTTGATACCTGCCACTGCGCCTGGCGGCGCACGAACTGAGCGAGCACGCAGTACCGCTGACTCATCACCGGCCCGGCGCCCAGAACCGGGCGACCTTCATCCAGAGGAAATCCCATGAGCAAGCCCTACGTCCGTCTCGACAAGTCCCAGGCCGCGGTATTGCTGGTCGATCACCAGGCCGGCCTGCTTTCGCTGGTGCGTGACATCGAGCCCGACAAGTTCAAGAACAACGTCCTGGCTCTGGCCGACCTGGCCAAGTACTTCAAGCTGCCGACCATCCTCACCACCAGCTTCGAGAACGGCCCCAACGGCCCGCTGGTGCCCGAGCTGAAGGACCTGTTCCCCGACGCGCCCTACATCGCCCGCCCGGGCAATATCAACGCCTGGGACAACGAGGACTTCGTCAAGGCGGTGAAGGCCACCGGCAAGAAGCAACTGATCATCGCCGGCGTGGTCACCGAGGTGTGTGTGGCCTTCCCCGCGCTGTCGGCGCTGGAAGAGGGCTTCGATGTCTTCGTCGTCGCCGATGCCTCGGGCACTTTCAACGAAGTCACCCGTGACGCCGCCTGGCGCCGCATGGAGGCCGCCGGCGCGCAGATGATGACCTGGTTCGGCGTGGCCTGTGAGCTGCACCGCGACTGGCGCAACGACATCGAAGGCCTTGCCGCGCTGTTCTCCAACCACATCCCCGACTACCGCAACCTGATCACCAGCTACAGCACGCTCACCGCCAAGAAGTGAGGCGGCGCTTGCCGGGCCGGCGCCAGGTGGGCCGGCCCTGCCCTGTAGCCGGGGCGCTCCAGGGCAAGCTCGTAGAATTGTCGGGCTTCGCTGAGCAGCGGGGCCAGTGCGTGGATGAAGAGGACTTCCTCGCCGGACTGGCCGGTCACGGTGACGGGGGGAGAAATTCGCGCTTGGCGATCCTCCGCGAGGTGGGATCGTTCGCTCTTCCCGAGAATGAATGAGGGCCGCCAATCAACCCTTCCTGCGGGAAGAGAGGCAACCGTGCGAGGGTAGGAAGCGCCGGTCTCAGGGACCCGCTAGGCCCGAAGGCCTCCCGCGCGGGCACCATGAAACAGGAGTCCGCAAACGGATTACGTCCCCGAGTCGTGGCTACGGAGCTGCCGTGCCCTGAGAGATACTGCTGGGGTTTCCTACGCCCGGCCGCGATGACGCTGCGGCGGTTCAGAGGCCAGGGGCGGCGCTAAGGCTAATGGCCGGTGAGGCTTCTCGGTTGGTTGCTGCGATGCAGTGGCAGGACATTGCCGACAGAATGAAGCGGGGCTCGTCCCTTCCCCAAACACGCAGGAGCGATCAGGGTGGGAGAGGTGAATGCGGAGCCGGCTTCGCCGCACGGCGCAAGAGCAAAGAGGTCAACCCTTCGCGGCGCCAGGAGCTGGAGTCGGAGCTGGTGCTGGAGCAGCAGCCGGCGCCACAGTGGGAACCTGGAACCGGCACTTGCGGGCGGCCCTTGCGGCGGCGGCTGTGCGTTCGTTGTAGGGTTTGCCGATGTCTTCGGCGATATCGATGTCTGGCCCGATATCCTGGGCCAATTGGGTCAGGCCGCGTAATGCGGCGACGCCGCTTATGCCCATCGAATCGGCGCTGTCGAGCACGGCGATCACCGCGCCACCGGTCCCGCTGGCGCCGGCTATCCAGGCTGCGTTGGCGGAGGCGTTCGCCGCCGTCAGGGCCGGGGCGACGATGGACGCCGACGTCACGCCGATGACCTTCAGCCACCAGGCTGTTCGAGCTTTCTGCTCGGCTTTCTCGGTCTTCACGCCGAACAGGGTGTCGCAGGGGGCCAGGGTCTGGCGGATTGCTGTGTTCTGCGCTTCGAGTTGATCGAGCGTCAGTCCCTGCGGGTCGCTATCTGTGCCGACGAGGAACTGCGCGTTGCTGGAGCAGCCCGCGATCAACAGGCAGGCGGTTACCAGAAATTCCCTTTTCATATTGCCTCCCAGGCCCGGCGCAGAAGTCTTTCGGTGGAGGTGCGCGCCTGACCCAGAGTGCCGTTGGCGGGTTGCCCGGTCATCATTCATCTCGATGATGACCGGCGCTTTGGGGGGGTTCAGGCTCTGCCAGCAGCCCCCGCCTCACTTCAAGGAAGAAAACATGCGCATTCCGTTGGGCTTTCTGGGCATCCTCCTGGTCAGCCAGGCCATGGCGTTCGAAATCCATCCAGTCAGTTGGAAAGGTGGCGCGAATGACTACGGCTCCAGCGCGGTGCAGTTGGAAATCCGCGACGATGCGAGCGCCGCGCAATGCCATCTGCGTTCCTACATCCTCGACAGCCGTAATCAGGCCATCCACGAGATCATCACTCGGCAGGCCTATCAGCCGGCATACGCGAAAGTCCTGCGCGGCAGGACCTGGCTCCTGCCGTTACTGGGGGGCGTGGAGTGGAACGATGACCCGGAAGAGCTGACGCGCAAGGCCTGGCACTACAACGGCACGGCGCATATCTGGCTGTTCAAGGCCCATGAGGAAGACGCCAGTCGACCCAATACGCTGACCCGCCGCGTACACCATGGTGATCTGCAATTCCTTCATGCGATGCGGGCTGCGGATGAGTCCGACGCGCAGGCCAGAGCGAAGATGTATCGGTGGCTGGAATACACCTACCGGGTCGCGATCGGGGAGGTGTCGGCCAACACCATTCGCAAGACAACGCCCTACCACGAGTTCTTCGGCAAGGTCGGCTGCTCGCGCAATCCGCAACTGGCCAACCCCAGTGACTGCACGGTGCTCGATGTTTTCGACATGAAGCACATGTATCGCCAGGGCGATCAGGAGGAAAACCTGAGATCACTGGCCGCAGGGGCGATCGCCCACCTGATCCAGGACAGTTACAGCGCCAGTCACACGCAACGCGAGAACGGCACCGGCAGGCTGCTGCATCTGTATACGTACGATGCCGAGAACCGGAAGACCCACTGTGAAAAGGACGGGGCGTACAAGAGCAACAGCGCTGCCATCGCCAAGGCTCGGGAGATGACTGCCGAGTTGCTGGGCTACGTTCACCGTCGGGAAGGCTGGGACAAGGCTTCGGCATTCTTCGTCCGAACCCTGGGGGCCCCAGACCCTGGCTCGGCCACGACGGAACGTCGGGCCGGAGCTGTCACCGAAGCGTGGGCAGGCATCGCCCGGTGAGAGGGGGTGTTCGGCTGGCTCAGAGAATCGAGAAGTTGTAGCTCGCGATCAGCCGGACCTCATCCACGTCCCGCGCCGACTGTTCGTAGTTGGTGCGGTAGGTGGCGTTGCGCAGGCGCAGGCTGAGGTCCTTGAAGGTGCCGGCCTGGATCACGTACTTGAACTCCACGTCGCGCTCCCATTCCTTGCCTTCGTCGCCATTGGCCAGGGCGATGTGGTCGCCGTTGACGTAGCGGGTCATGAAGCTCAGGCCGGGCACGCCGACGCTGCGCAGGTCGAAGTCGTAGCGCAGTTGCCAGGAGCGCTCCCGGGCATTGGCGAAGTCGTTCACCTGCACGTAGTTGGCGAGGTAGGGGTTGCTGCCGTCGAGGTAGGGCATGGAGCTGTCGCCGTTCATGCGCTGCCAGCCGGCGCTGAGGATATGGCCGCCCTGGGCGTAGGACAGCAGCAGGCTCAGCGCGCGGTTGTCGATTTCGCCGGCGCGGGCCGAGCCGTCGTCGTCGCTGTCGAACCAGCGCAGGTCGGCGGTGACCTTGCCGGCGCCCACCGCCTGCTTGCCGACGATGCCGACGTAGCGCTGGCGGTAGACGTTCTCCAGCCCGCCCTGGGCGTATTGCAGCAGCAGTTGGTCATTGACCTGGTAGTCGGCCTGGTAGGTGTCGAAGCGGTTGCCGGTGGTGTCGCAGGCGTAGCGCTTGTTCTTGCAGTTCAGGCGCACGTCCTGGGCGTCGCTGGAGTCGCGCGCGGTGTAGCGCTCCAGCCGCGTGGCGGTGAGCTTGAGGTGGGCGATTTCCTCGCTGGTCAGCTGCGCGCCGTGGAACATGTTGGGCAGCAGGCGGCCGTCGTTGTACTTGAGCAGCGGCATGTCCGGCAGCATCGCGCCGTACTTCAGCTGGGTGCGGGACACGCGCAGCTTGCCGGTGACGCCCGCCTTGGCGTACTGGTCCGCAGAGTGGCGCGGGTCGTGGCCGCTGGAAGGCAGCAGGCCGCTGTTGCTGTCGGCGGGGCTGGAGTCGAGCTTGACGCCGAGCATGGCCAGGGCGTCGACGCCAAAGCCGACGGTGCCTTCGGTGTAGCCCGACTGCAGATTGAGGATGAAGCCCTGGGCGGTCTCTTCGCGTTTGGAGGCGCCCTGCGGGTTGGACGAGCTGCCGTCGCGGAAGTCGCGGTTGAAGTAGAAGGTACGCGATTCCAGGCGCGCGCTGCTGTCCTCCAGGAAGTCGGCACTGGCCGGGGCGGCGATGCCTCCGAGCAGGGCGAGGGCGCTCAGGCGGGTGAGCTGGCTGGAGGAGAGGGGCGAGGGCATACGGTGACTCCGGGGGCACTGAAAAAGCGCGCGAAGGTGTCACAGATGGGCGGTCGGGTCTTTGCGACCATGGTCTAGATCGCGGGTTTCCCTGAGGCGGCGAGCGAAACCGGCCGGCTGTCGGTGCAGGGGAAACCCAGGGGGATGGCTGCGCGTAAACTGCCTTGTCACTGCCAGAGACGCAGGAGGTGATCATGAAACGCCATGTCCCCCTCAGCGAGCATCCCGTGGCCGCCAGCGAGCGCTGGCTGTTCGCGTCGGGCCAGGCGCCCGCCGATGGCTCGCACCACGTGGACCCCGACCTGGGGTTCGATCCGGATTCGCCGGACCTGGCCGACCCGCAGGTCGACCCGCCACATCCGGCCCATGCTCCCGAGGATGGGCCGGACCCCGGCAGCCAGCGGCGTGTGCCAGATGACCGCTATCCGCCGTATTCGCAACCCTGAAAGCGGCGCTCAGAGCGCGTCGGAGGCCTTGCACAAGCGGGTGTCCTGCAGGCTGCCGCTGAGGTTGCGGCCATCGCCCAGGCGCACCAGCCGTGCCAGGCATTGGCCGCTTTCCATCAGCAGCAGCTCGTAGTCCTGCCCGGCTTCGGGGGTGAAGGTCATGGATTGCTGGCAGCTATACGAATAGCCGCTGCTGACCATGCCCCGGCTCTGGAAGTTGAAGGCGAAGGGCTGGCCCGCCGGTATCCGCACCTCGCTGCTGGCGAAGCCGCCCTGGCTGAGTTGTTCGGCCTGGCGGCTGGGCGGCATGCCCAGGCTCTGGCCGTTGCGGTTGGCGAAGCCGGATTGCGCCACGGCGATCACGCCGGCGCCTTCGCGGCGCCAGTCGATACAGGCACTGGCGGGAACGCCGCGGGCCATGCCGTTGGTGATCACGCGCAAGCGTGCCGTTTCTCCGCCAGCCGGCGCGGAGTAGGGCGTGGAGTAGGACTGCACGTTGGCGAGGTTGCCGCAGCCGGCGAGCAGCAGCGTGGCCAGCGCCAGGGCGCCGATGCGGGGGAACAGCGTGGCGTACATGGTGATTCCTGGTATCAGCGTTGCCCGGCGGCCTTGGGCGGCGCGCAGCAGTTGCGCGTGTCGATGACCTTGCCGCGGCACGCGGGCAGCATGGGCGGGTTCTTGCACAGCAGGTTGTTGGCCGGGCGGGTGAAGTGGAAGCCGCGATCGAGCATGCACAGTTGCGCGGCGGCGATGTCGTTGAGGAGCATCTGGTCGACGGGCTCGATCACCGTGGTGTAGCCGCAGGCTTTCATGGCCTGCTGCACGCCCTGGCTGTCGGCGCCGGCCTGCGTCCATTGCGTGTAGGCGGGTGGGCGCTGCGTCGGGCCGGCCTTCGGCGCGGCGCCGGTGGCCTTGCAGGCGGGCAGCTGCGGGCTGGTATCGCAGAGGGTGTAGCGATCCTGGTAGGCGAACCCCTGGCCGAGCATGCACTGCTCGCCGCGCGCGTAGTCGTTGGTGGTGATGGTCGTGCTGTCGACGTAGGCCGAGTCGGGGAAGCCGCAGCCGAGCAGGGCGTTGCGCACGCCCTGCCGGTCCACGCCGGACTTGGCCCACAGCTCGTACAGCGGCGGTGGCGGTTGCAACGGCCGCGCCTGGCTGCAGGCTGCCAGGAGCAGGCAGGGCAGAAGGGCGGCCAGGCCGCCGTTGCGCTTCAGCATGTCTGCGGGCTCATGGGGTCGGCGGATAGGTCTTCACCGGGGTGAGTACCGGTTTCTTGTCCGGCATGTCCTGCCAGAACTTCTGGCAGGCAGGGTCGCCGTTGCCGTAGCAGTTGTGCACCGTGTACTTGCCGCCTGCCACGTTCTTGATCTCCTTGAGCGCATTGCTGTCGTCGGGGATGGTGCCGCCGGTGCCGGGGTTCCAGCCGATCCAGCCGCCCACCGGGTCGGTCTTGTGGTTCTGCAACTGGACGACCATCTCGTTCTTCTTCTCGTCGCTCATCGCGTCGCGATTCTGCAGCATGGCCAGCAGGTCGTCCGCCTTGGCGGCATTGTAGGCCGGGCCGTAGAAGTTGAGGGTGGTGTTGCTCAGGCTGCCGCTGGGATCGGGCAGCCGTGCGATGGACTCCATGGCGTTGCCGGTGGTCATCGAGCCGCGGCTGTGGCCGTCGATGTGCAGACCGGTCTCGCCATAGCGCAGCAGCGCTTCGCGGGTCTCGACGGTGGCGTTGGCCAGGCCCCAGAAGTCGTTCTCCAGGTACTTCTGGTAGCCGGCGATGAGCAGCTCGGAGACGGAGTTGCTGGCGTCGGGGAACCAGATGAAGTACTGCGGGCCATCGGCGGTGCTGTGCTGCGCCGCGTAGCGGGCCGCGCCGTTCTCGTCGTTGAAGATGCCGTTGTTGGCGATGTGCACGCGGCCGTCGCCACCGGCCTGCAGGTTGGCCTTCTCGCTGTCGTCGAGTTCGCGGCGCAGCGGCACGCCGTCCTTGTCGCGCAGTACGTTGCCCTGGTCGTCGGTGAGGATGACGAACATCCGCGCCTTTTCCAGGAACATCTTGCGGTAGGCGTCGTCGGTGAACTGCACGGCCTGGCGGTAGGTTTCGTTCTTGATCGCCTGTTCCGCCTCGGCGGTGCGGCGCATCTCGTCGACGTCCTGGCGCTCGGCGGCGGTGTGCGCGTTGGCGGTGTCGCGGTTGAGGCCGGCGACCGTGTCCGCGCCGTTCTGCCCGGTGAGTTGCTGTTGCAGGGCATCGTCGGTGATGACCACGGTGCCGGCGCTGATGGCGCTGCGGGTATCGCCGGACGACGAGCCGGAGTCCTTGCCCGAGTTCAGCGCGTTGCCGACGATGGCCTTGCCGACGCCGTACTTGCCCTGGGTGACCATGTCGGAACTGAGGTTGACGCCGCTGCTGGTGGCCTTGGCATCCGCTGCGTTGTGGATGTCCGCCTGGGTCAGGGTGGCGGTGCTGAGCCGGTTGCGCCCGGCCTCGATGGCGGCGTCGCTGCTGGCGATCAGGCCGCCCTTGAGGTCGGTGTTGCCGTTCACGCGGATGTCGAAGCCGCCGTCGCCTGCCTTGATCCCCGATTGTTCGGTGACGCTGGCGTAGTTGGAGTTCTGCTTGGCCGTGTTGCTGCTGACGCTGCCGCTGGAAGCGCCGTAGCAGAACGGCGGGATGCACAGGCTGACGCCCACGCCCTTGCTCGACTGCTTGGCGTCGTAAGTGCTGGTGTCCTGCAGGCTCTCGATGCTCAGGTTGCCGCCGACGTCGGCAGTGACCTGCGGCGCGCTGACCACCGCGCCATGCAGCTGGGTGTCGCCGCCGGACTGCAGGTTGACCTGGCGCCCGCCGTCGACGTGGGTGTTGCTCCACACCAGGTCCTTGCCATCGGCGTTGCCGCGGCTCTGCGAGGCGCCGGCGTTGATGGTGAAGCCGTTCTGCGTGCCGCCCACGGCGAAGCCGATGCCGATGCTGGCGCTGCTGCCCTTGCTGGTGCTGTGCTGCTCGACGGTGTTCTTCGCGGCCAGCAGGGCGATGTCGCCGTCGGCCTTGAGATTGGCGTCGCGCCCGGCGCTGATCTGGCTGCCCTGCACGGTGAGGTCGCTGTCCTTGCCGGCACCGCTGGCGGTGATGTTCACGTCACGCCCGGCGCTCACGCTGGAGCCGGCGGCGGTGCTGCCGCGCTGCTCGCTGCGGCTCTCGTTCTTGCTCGCGCCGATGGAGATGCTGATGTTGATGCCGCCGGCCTGGGCCGGATTGGCCATGACGGCGGAGGCGGCGCCGGCACCTTCCAGCGCGACATTGGCCGCGGCCAGGGCCTTCATGCGGTTGTCGTCGGTGCGCTCGGCGGACTTCTTCATCTGCTGCGCGGTCTGCACGGCGGTGATGATCGGGTTGGTCAGGGTGACGGAAAGGCCGCTCTGCTTGAACTTGCTTTCCTGGGTGCTGAGGTGGGCGTTCTGCGCCTCGACGATGTCGACGGTGCGGCCTTCGATGTTCACATCACCGCTGGGCGCGCTGACCTTGCTGCCGACCTGGCGGTAGGCCTCGCCGGCCTTGATGTTGACGTTGCCGTTGATCGAGCCGACGGTGCTGGCGGCGGCGCTGTCGCCATCGTCGGTGTTCTTCACCGACTGCTGCTGGCTGCCGATGGTGAAGCCGATGCCGCCGCCGCTGAACAGGCCGCTCTTCTTCTCGTCGCGGCTGTGCTGTTCGTTCAGGTGGTCGGTGGCGGAGGCGATGGTGACGTTGCGGCCGGCCACCAGGGTGGTGTCGCCGTTGGACACCACGTTGCTGCCTTCCACCTTGATGTCGTTGCCGGCGCTGACGTAGGTGGTCTCGCCGCTGAAGGTCGAGCCCTGGGACAGGCTTTCGTCGACCGTGTCGCGGGTGACGATGGTCTTGGAGGAGAACCAGCCGGTCTTGCTCTTGACCTTGTGCGCCTCGTCGGCCATGGCGTTGTTCTGGCTGGCGGTGAGGTTGACGTCGTGGTCGGCGGAAGCCTGCACCGCGCCCTGTTCGCTGGTCACGCTGGCACCGCGGGAGTTGAGGTCGTGGCCGGCGATCAGGCGCACGTCGCCCTGGCCCTGCACGCTGCTGGCCACTTCGCCGGCGCTGGACTCCTTGCGCCAGTTGCTGCTGTTCCAGGTCATGCTCTGCTGTTCCTGGACGGCCACGGTGCCGAGGTTGATGTCGTTGCCGGCGCCCAGGGTGGTCTTGCCGCCTGCGCCGCTGTTGACCACCTGGGCGGCGTTCAGGTTGAGGTCACGCCCGGCCGTGGCGATCAGCTCGCCGGCCGGGTCGGAGACGAACAGCCCGGCGACCCGGGACAGGCGCGTGGCGCTGCCCTGGGCGCTCTGGGAGTCCTGGGTGCTGGAGGTCAGGTTGATGTCGCGGCCGGCCACGGCGGTCAGGCTATGGCTGGCGTCGATCAGGCCGCCGAGGTTGTTCAGGTCGCCGGCGGCCTTCACTCCCACGTCGGTGCCGGTCAGTCGGCCACCGAGGTTCTGGATGTTCTGCGCGGTGATCGACAGCACGTCGCGCCCGGCAAGGGTGCCGCTGTTGACCAGGTCGTTCTGGATGTTCAGGTCGACGTTCTGCCCGGCCATCAGCGCGCCGGAACCGTCGATGTCGCCCTGGCGTACGCGCACATAGACCTGCGGCACCAGCGCGCGGGTCACGCTGCCATCGGGCAGGGTGACGTCCTTGGCCACCAGCCAGACGATGTCGCTGGTCAGCTGCGCCATCTGCTCGGGAGTCAGGGCGACGCCGGGCACCAGGTTCCAGGCCTGGGCATAGGTCAGGCCGTTGTCGAGCAGCGCGCGGTACTGGGTTTCGTCATTGCCGTAGCCATCGAGGAAGCGCCGCCCGGTGAGTTGGGCGATCTGTTCGCGGATCAGCTTCTGCTCATAGAAGCCATCGCCCAGGCGCGTCAGGGTCAGGCCGGGGTCCAGCTTCAGGCGGTCGAGCATGTAGTCCGAGGACAGCCAGGCGCGGTAGTTGGTGAAGCGCGGGTCGCTCTCGATCAGGTAGCCGCTGGTGGCCTGCGGGTTGACCTGGAACAGGCTGTTGTCCGGCACGCGGGTGTCGATGCCGCCGGTGCGGATGCTCTCGGCGACGCCGGCATCGTTCTTGGTCTGCACGGCAGTCACTTCCAGTACCGGGCTGATCACCCGGCCGTTGCCGACGTTGACCTGGGCGGCGCCGGCACCGCTTGCCGGCTGGTCGACACGGCCCAGGTTGAGATCGCCGACCTGGGTGCCGCTGCCGACGTGGGCGGTGTTCTGCAGGTAGGCGCCGGGCTTGAGGAAGATGTCGACGATGCTGGCCGCCGGGTTGTAGGCGGCGTTATCGGCGCCCTGCTTGTCCCGGCCCTTCTTCTGGATGCGGTAGAAGTGGGTGACGATGCCGCTCTCGGTAGTGACACGCTCGCCGGGGGCCTCGGTGTTTTCCAGACGGCCCAGGTTACCGCCGATGGTGCCGCCGGCGATGATCCGGCTCTTGTCGTTGAGCGCGTCGGCGACGTCCAGGCGCAGGTTGCCGCCGGCAAGGATCTGCGCCGGATCGGAGCTGAGAATCTGCGTTTCGCGGGTCACGCGGGTGTAGTTGTAGAGGTTCCAGTCCTCGCGCTCGCCCTCCGGGGTGACCAGGTAATCCACCTCGGAGTTGTAGATGGAAATCTGCTCCGGCCGGTAGCGGTTGGTGGAGCCGGTGAGCTGGTACTCGAGGATGCTCTCGCGGCTGACTTCCACTTCCTGGGTGCTGAAATGTTCGTTGGTGTTGCGCAGCACGGCGCTGGCCAGGCCCATGTCGCCCAGGGCCTCGATGGTGGCGCTGGCGTTGCGGATTTCGCCGGCGCTGCCGGTGGCGTGGCCGTTGGCGTCCAGGGCGCCGCCGATGTAGAGGTCGCCGGCGCTGAAGAGCAGGGCATGCTCGCGGTTCAGCAGGCTGCCCACGCCTATGTCCAGGCGATTGCGCGCGGCGATCACGGCGGCCTTGCCGTCTTCGACGTCGTTGCGCAGGGCGCCGGCGGATACCGACAGCTGGTCGCCGTAGATGCGCCCGCTGCCGAGGTTGTTCAGGGTGCCTGCGTTGACACGGGTGGTCTGGCCATCGAGCAGGCCGCGGTTGGTCAGGGTGCCGCCGGTGTCGAGGGTCAGGTTGGTGGCGCTCAGCTCGCCGGTGGCGGTGTTGTTCAGGTTGCCGGCTGTCACCTTCAGCGCCTGGCCCGCGACGAGGCGTGCCTGGTTGTCGAGGTTGCCGGCGGTCTGCAGGTCGATGCTGCCGTTGGCCTGCAACTGGCCGCTGTGCACGTAGCTGTCGCTCAGCTTCAGGCTGATGTCGCCCAGGCTCAGGGTCTGGCCGTCGCCGCCCAGGCTCCTGCTGTCGATGCTCAGCTTCTGCCCGGCGATCAGCTTGCCGTTGTGGTTGAGGATGGCCAGGGACTTGCTGGCCGCGCCGTCGAGGATGTTCAGGTTCTTGCTGGAGCTGACCAGGCCGCCGCTGTTGTCCAGCTGGCCGCTGCTGTTCAGGGTGAGGGTTTCGTCGGCGCGCACCGCACCGGACTGGTTGTCGATCTGGCTGGCGCTGAGCGTCAGCGAATGGCCTTCGAGGCCCTGGTCGGTACCCAGGGTGTTGCGGTTGTCGAGGGTACCCGCCGTGACCAGCAGTTTGCCGCCGGCGCGCAGCAGGCTGCCGGCGTTGTCCAGGCGGCCGCTGGCGAGGTCGAGCACGGCGTCGCCCAGGGTCTGCAGCTGCCCGCCACGGTTGTCCAGGCCGCTGGCCTTGATGCGCACGTTGCCTTCGCTGGTCAACAGGCCGCCACGGGCGTTGTTGATTTGCGCAGTGGTGAGGTCGAGGTCGCCCTTGCCGCCGATGAAGCCGGCGCTGTTGTCCAGGTCGCCGCTGGCGAGGATCACCCCGCCCTTGCCGAGCAGGCCGCCGCTGGCGCCGGAGTCGGTGTTGCCGATGGCCTGGCCATGGGCGTCGATGCGCAGCAGGCCGGCGGCCTGGACCAGGCCGCCCTGGTTGTTCAGCGTGCCGGTCTGCAGCTCAACACCGTCGCTGGCGATCAGCACGCCATTCTGGTTGTCGAGCGTCGCGCGGTTGCTGTCCAGCTTGAGGTTGCCGGCACTGATCAGGCCGTTGCCGTTGAGCACGCCCTGGCCCGACAGGGTGATCTGGTGCTGGCCCTCGATGCGGCCGTTGCGGTTGTCCAGGCTGCCCTGGGTGGCGTCGACGGCCACGCTGCCGTCCACCGAACCGAGCGTGCCAGCCTGGTTGCTGATGCTGCCGCCACGGGCCGTCAGTGCGCCTTTGGCGGCGAGGGTGCCGGTGTCGTTGTTGAGCTTGCCGGCGCTGACGTCGAGCGTGCCGCTGGCGGTGACCTTGCCCTTGGCATTGACCAGCTCGCCGGCTTCCACGCGCGAGTTGCCAGTCGCCGCGAGGGTGCCGGAGGCATTGTCCAGCTTGTCCTTCACCTTGGCCTGGAGGTTGCCCCCGGCGGCCTGGACGGTACCGGACTGGTTCAGCAGGGTGCCTGCGTCCAGCTGCACGCCGCCATTGCCGGCGAGGGTGCCGCCGCTGTTGTCCAGCAGGCCGCTGGTGCTGACGCGCAGGGTACCGGCGCCCGTCTGGAGGATTTCGCCCTGGCGGTTGGAGAGCGACGCGGCATCGATGCCGATCTGCCGCGCGACTGTGCTGGCGCCGTCGAGCAGGGCGTCGTTCAGGCTGGCCTGCAACTGGCCGTTGCTGGCGATGGAGCCGCTGCGGCCATCGACGGAGTTCGCGGTGACCTTCAGGGTGCCGCTGCCGGCGTGTTCGATCCTGCCCTGTCGGTTGTTCAGGTTCAGTGCGCCCAGGGTCAGGTTGGCAGCGTTGCTGGCGATGCGGCCGTCGCTGTTGTCCAGGGTGCCGGGGAGGGCGAGGGTCATGTCGCCGCTGCCGGTCTGGATGATCTCGCCCTTGCGGTTGGACAGGTCGTGGGCCTGCAACTGCACGCTGGTGCCGGCCAGCCTGGCCGAATCGGAGGTCAGCTTCTGCGCGATGTTCGCTGCAAGGAGGTTGCCGGCGTCCAGCGTTGCTCCGCTCAGGTCGGCATTGGCGGTGGCACTCAGGCGAATGTTCTGGGCGCTGGCCTGGCCCTGTTTGAGGTCAAGGTCGGCGCCGGCGATCCCGAGGTCGCCACCGGCAAGAGTGGCGCCCTGGCTCTTCACCTGCCGGGTGGCGGTGATGTCGAGCCGCCCGCTGGTGCCGATGCTGCCGTCCGCCTGCACGCCGGCGGCCAGGGTGGCCTGGCTGTCGTTGACGATGCCATTGGCGTTCAGGCTGACGTTCTGCTGCGCCGCGGCGATGCCGCTGTTGTGGATGTCGCCGCGGCTGCTCAGGGCGGTGTCGCCCTTGGCGTAGGCCGAGCCGCTGTTGTCGATACCGCCGTTGCTGTCCAGGCGGACGTTGGCGGTGGCGTTGATCTGGCCGCTGTTGCCAATGCGCCCGTCGGCGCTGATCACCACGTCGCCGGCGCTGGCGCCGATCTGCCCGGCGTTGCGCACGCCGACGCCGGATTCGGTGCCGACCAGCATGATCTTGCCGGCATACATGCCGCCGAGCTGGGCGACGTCGATGGCCACCGAGGGCTTCTCGCCGTTGCCTTCGATGGGCCGTGCGCTGCTGTTGTCGGCGTTGACCTGGTTGGCCCCGGCGGTGACGCGCAGGTCGTTCGCCCAGACGCCGGCGTTGACCTCCACGGAGCGCGCGATCACGTCGGTGAAGTCGGTCTGGCTGGCGTCCAGGCCCTTGCCGGTGATGGCGATGCGGCCGCCGCGCACTTCATAGCCCTGCAACTGGCCGTCGACGATCTGCGCGGTACCGGTGGTGAGGGTGGCGCGGTTGGCGTTGATGAAGCCGCAGCCGTCGCAGGCGATGCCTGCCGGGTTGGCGATCACCACCTGGGCGCGGTCGCCGGCCACTTCCACGTAGCCGCGCAGCTGGCTGGGGTTGCTGCCGTTGACCTCGTTGAGAATCACCCGCGCGGTGCCGTTGGCCAGGTTCTGGTTGCCGTCGATCCAGCCGCCGAGCTGGGTCTGCACACTATTGCGCGAGTTGTTGAGGATCGCGCCCTGCTGGTTCACGTCGAACTGGCTGTAGGTGTTGCGCGAGACGCCCGCCGCGCTGGGCGTCTGGATGTTCACCTGGGGTACGCCGTTGGCGGAGTTGATCACGCCCGGCTGCTGGCCGGGTGGGGCGCCATGGTCGGCGACGATGTCGGCTTGGGCCAGCGGGACGGCCAGGCTGATCAGCCCGAGCGTCGCCATCAGGGCGAAACGCAGTGGGCGCAGGCTGACCAGCAGCGCGGAGCCAACAGCGCCCCGCGGGCCTTCCGTGGTGCCCGGTGCCTTGCCGTTGCTGGTGACGTTCTCGGCAACGACCATGAGTTGGCCGCGAGCCTTGTTGAAGACGATGCGGTAGAGGTGCTTGTTCATACAAATCCCTTTGTCGGTTCAGGGCGCAGGCCGCGGGGCGCGCTCAGAGCTGGATGGCCAGCGGGTGGTCGGAGAACCATGCGCGCCCTTCGGCGGGCATGACCGCGACACCCAGGAACTTCTTGATCCTCAGGCCGCGTTGTTCGCCACGGTGGTACAGCGCCCGGCCGCAGCGGTTGGCGAAGAAGTGTCGCTGCAGGACGCGCGACACCGGAACGGAGTGGCCGAACGGCGCCACCCAGTCGTTGAACCAGATACGCTCGCCGCTATTCCAGTCGGCGGCCGGCATGCAGATGGCCGGCTGGCTCAGGTAGCGCGCCTCGGCTTCCAGGCTCAGGTTACTGAAGGCGACGTAGAACACCGGGCGGCCGTTCTGCCGGCCGAGGATGAACTGCCGATGGCTGATCGCCGGCAGCAGCAGGGCGTTGAGCGCGTGCAGCGGGATGTCGCGGTGGGACGCCGAGTGCAGCCACAGCCAGACCGCCGAGCCCAGCGCCTCGGCTTCGCTCCAGGGTTCGTCGAAGAAGCCCGGCGCGGTGATGTCGAATCCGTCGATATGCATGGGCGCCTCCTCAGAAGGACCAGGTCAGGTTGAAGCCGCCGGTGGTGGTGGCGGTGTCGAAGCCCTTGGGCTTGCTGATCGGCTGGCCGACGAAAACGTCGTAGGACACGCCGCGATAACCGCCGCGCAGGCCCAGCACGTAACCGGCCAGGTGAGTGCCGATCAGGTACTTGCTCGACTGCCCGCCGACTTCGCCGTAGTCCACGCCCACGTAGGCTTCCTGGCCGGTCTGGCCGAGCGCCAGGCCGAGGTCGTTGCGGGTCAGCCAGCCCCGGTCGGCGGAGAGGATCTGCTCGCCGTCGAAGCCGCGCACGCTGTAGCGCCCGCCGATGGTGAAGCGATCCTGGGGTACCAGCGGCGTGCGGTTCCATTGCGCGCGCCAGGTGTTGCTGTAGCGCAGGCGCTGGTCGCCCAGGGCGAAGGGCACGCTGAGTTGGGCTTCGGCGGTGATGATCTTGGAGCGCGAGGTGCCTTCGTCGAAGGGTTCCTCCGGCGCCGCCATGGCATTGCGCGCTCCGGTGCCGCGGCGGTAGCCGGTGCTCAGGTAGAGGGTGGAGGCGCCGATGTATTCGGTATGAGTCAGGCCGAACGACCAGCCGGCCATGCGTCGGCGCTGGATCTCGATCTCGGTGTCGTCGATCCAGTTCTTCGAGCGCCGGCTCCAGCCGCCGATGCTGGCGGTGGTCTTGCGCACGGCGTCGCGGTAGAGCATGCGGGTGAGGCTGATCTCGTCGTTCTTGCTCTCGCCGCTGTAGCTGTAGTCCTGGTTCGCCCCGGAGATGGTCTGGTGGTAGTCGTACTCGCTGGAGGTCACCCCCAGCAGCCAGTAACCGAAGGGCACCGAGTAGTGCAGGGTGTGGCCGCGCGAGCCGCGATCGCCGGAGTCGCCGCCGCCCAGGTCGTGGTTGTAGCTGAAGTAGAACAGGTCGCTGAGGGTCAGGAAGTTGTCGAACGACACCGAGGTGGTGCCCAGGTACTTGCCGGTCTCGTCGGTGCCCGAGTCGTCCACCGAGAGGCTGAAGCGGATCGGGAATTTCTGCCGCCAGGCGATCACCAGGTCGCTTTCGCCGGGCTGCGCGCCGGCGCCTTCGGCGGCGGTGATCTGGATGTCGGCGTCGGCGGTGGGCACCCGCTTGAAGTTCTCCAGCGCCTGCTCGATGTCGCGCAGGTTGAGCAGGTCGCCGGGCTTGGCGGGCACGGTGTTCCAGGCGTTGGCGCGGTGCGAGGTGCCCTCGGCGAAGCGGATCGAGCGGATGCGCCCCGCCACCAGTGTCAGCTCCAGGGTGCCGCTCTTCAGGTCCTGTGGCTGCGCCAGCACGCGGGAGGTGACGTAGCCGCGTTCGATAATCGCGTTCTGGATGCGCTTCATCGTCAGGTTGATGCCGTTGGCGCCCAGGCACTGGCCGGTGGCCGGGTCGTCCTTCGGGTCGGCGGCGCGCAGGGCCCACTGGAATTGCTCGGCGGCATCGCCGGTGAGGGTTATCTGGCGGATCGCAAAGCAGGGTGCCTCGTTGCGCGGCAGGCGGTTGCCTTCCAGGCCGCTGGGTGGCAGCTTCAGGCGCACATCTGGCGAGGGTTCCATCTGCTCGCGCAGCGCGCGATCGCGTTCCTGCTGTTGCAGAAGCTGCTGGGCGGGGAGCGGGTCGGCGGCCAGGGCGGTGGCGCCACTGCACGCGCCCATGGCCAGGGCAGCCAGGTGCAGGGCAGTTCGAAGGGGAAGAGCGATACCCATCCATGGGGCTCGTGGAGCACGGCACGAATCTGCCGAAAGCGCTCTACGGCAAGAGAGAAGAGCCATTTCGCATCCTTGTGAAATATCTTGCAATAACTCGTCAAATTATGACGAAAAGTCCTGAATCCGACCGTGAATCCGTTCTAATCGCTGTAAATCCGTTGATACACCGCTGTCGGATGTGTAACGCGGATATGACAGCTCCGACGTTTCGAGATGAAGGACGGAAATTTTGTTCCGAATGTTTACAGAGGCCTGACGAACGGTCTGAAGTGCTATTGCCGTGATATCACGGGATGCATGGCCGATCCTTATATAGGAGCGAGCTTGCTGGCGAACCGATTCCCCGCGGCGATGTTCGCGAGCAAGCTCGCTCCTACAGAAAGCAGAAGGCCCGCATCAGGCGGGCCTTCTTCGTTCTCGCTCGGGATCAGCTGCTCTGCGGCATCTCGCCCCGCGCCAGGCGCGCATTGATATCGGCGATCACCGCCGGCAGTTCGGCGATGGTGTCGATCAGGTAATGCGGCCGCGAGCCCTCGAACATCTGGCCGATGCGGCGGCGTTCCTGCTCAAGCTTTTCCGCCGGCAGCGCCTTGTACTGCTCGTAGGTCAGGCCCAGGGCGTTGCCCGAGCAGGTCAGCGCCACGGTCCACATGCCGGCGCTGCGGC
>NZ_MACM02000033.1:0-3368 GCF_001675465.2 Pseudomonas sp. AU12215 | reverse complement strand
TGGAGCCCGGCGCCGAGATCATGCTGTTCGAACTGGACGGCAGCGAGTTCGGCGCCGACGTGCTGCGCTTTCACGGCCATGCCATCCCGCACACTCCGCAGGAACTGGCAGCAGCCGGCGCCAACGCGGACCAGCTGCCGGCGAAGTCGATCTGGTGGCAGGGCGAGGAGTACGCCGCCTGGCCGGTGCAGATCAGCGGCATCGAGGCCAACGGTGATGGCACAGCTGTCCGCCCGAAGTTCTCGGCGGGCAACGTCGGCGGGCGCCTGACGGCGCTCTGCCTGGCCTTCGACGACCTGGCCAACTTCCAGCTGACCATCCGCGAGACGCTGGCCGAGTTCCTGGACGCGGAGAACTTCCCGACCGGCAACCCGGACGCTGACCCCACTCAGGAGTCGATCAGCATCTGGTACTTCGACCAGAAGACTGGCGAGGACAACCAGGTGGTGGAGTGGGAGCTGGCCAGTCCGGGCGACGTTGGCAACGAAGCGGTCGGCCGGCAGATGACCACGCTGTGCCATTGGTGCATGACCGGCGGATATCGTGGCCCCGACTGCGGCTATACCGGCCCTTATTTCGACATCGACGACAACCCGACCGACGACCCGGCGAAGGACCAGTGCGCTGGCCTCTATCGGTCCTGCAATAAGCGATGGGGGCAGGGCAACCAGCTGCCCTTCGGCGGATTCCCTGCCGTGTCCCTGATCGCCCGGAGTTGACCATGCGCAAGCAGATCCTGAACGCCATTCGGGCGCACGCGGCCGCGGAGTACCCGCGCGAGGCCTGCGGCGTGGTGGTCGCCGTCGGCAAGGCGCAGCAATACGTCCCGTGCCGCAACACGGCCAGCCAGCCGCAGGAAGAGTTCCGGATGCATCCGGAGGACTACGCCGCGGCGGAAGACCTGGGCGAGGTGGTGGCCATTGTGCACAGCCACCCGGACGCCACCAGCCGTCCTTCGCCGCACGACCTGGCCATGTGCGAGGCGTCTGGCCTGCCGTGGCACATCCTCAGTTGGCCGGAGGGCGACCTGCGGACGATCGCGCCGGCGGGCAACATCCCGCTGCTGGGACGCCCCTTCGTCCACGGCGCATGGGACTGCTGGCAGGTCTGCGCTGACTGGTACCAGCGGGAGTGGGGGCTGGAGTTCGAGCGCTTCGAGCGCCAGGACGGCTGGTGGGAGCAGGCTGACGGCCCGAGCCTTTATGAGCAGTACTTCGAGGGGGCTGGCTTTTACCAGGTCGACACGCCCCGGCGCGGGGACATGATCGTCATGGCGGTGGGCAAGACGGCGCACCCGAACCATGCCGGCATCTACCTTGGAGCCGACGGATCGCTGCCCGGGGAGGACAGCAAGGTATTCGGCTCAGGCCCGTTCCTACTCCATCACTTGCTCGGCAAGCCCAGCGAGGTAATCGTCTACGGCGGCAACTGGCACGAGCGGGCGCGGCTGGTGCTGCGGCACAGTAGGCATGATAAATTTTGACGCCTCGAATATGGAGGTTCTGTAAGCATGATTCTGGCCATGATCGCTATTAGCTTCGTACTAATTGCTCCCGTTTTTATATATTGCTCTATAAAGGCTCATGCTCGGGACGGGGAAGGGAAAATAGCAAATGCTCTTATCGTCCTTCTGGTCTTACTTTGCATTCCATGGGGCTGGTATTTTCTCTCATACAATAGTGCCGAAAATGTAAGTAAGCGAAATCTACAGGCCGAGCGTGCTGCTTGTATGAACTCAACTATGGCATTTGTAATGTCTCAGGGGTTTGTCAGACAGCGCTTGAAGTCGCCCGGGACGGCTGACTTTCCTACGATCACAAGCCCTGGCGTGCGCGTCGAGTACCTGCCTCAAGAGTCGGGTTGTAAACATGCTGTTCTCGCGTATGTGGATGCCCAGAATAGTTTTGGTGGCACAGTTAGAAATAGATATTCTGTGATCATGGAGAGAGTTAGTGGTGATGTCTGGCGTGCACATGATCTGATAATTCAGTAGTTTTATAGTTAGTCAAAAGCCCGCCTCGGCGGGTTTTTTATTGCCCCGGAGGGAGCATGCCAACTGCGCATCAAGCAACCATCATCAAGCTGTCCGGCCCGCTCATTCGCGAGTTCGGTCGTGAGCACCGGCGCCTGCTCGACACCGGTACTGTGCAGGAAGCGTTCAGCGCTCTGCGCAATACCCTGCCGGGCTTCAAGGAAGCTATCCAGCGCCTGGAGCGAATGGGTATGCGCTTCGCCATCTTCCGCAATCGGAAGAACATCGGTGAGGGGGACATGGTCGCCGGCGGTTCGCGAGAGGTTCGGATTGTTCCTGTGATCTCGGGGAGCAAGCGTGCCGGATTGCTGCAGACAGTCCTTGGCGTTGCGCTGATCGTCGCTGGCTTCTTCGCCAAAAGTCCGAACCTCATGATCGCGGGCGCCGGTATGGCGCTTGGAGGCGCGGCGCAGATGCTCAGCCCTCAGGCCAAGGGGCTCAGCCAGTCGGCCGCCCCTGAGAACCTGCCCAGCTACGCCTTCGGCAGCGCTAAGAACACCACCGCGAGCGGCAACCCTGTGCCTTACTGCTGCGGGAAACGTCGATGGGGCGGCGCGATCATCAGCGCCTCAATCTACGCCGAAGACAAGACCTGATCTGACCATTCGAAAACAGCCGCCGTGAGGCGGTTTTTTTATGCCTGGAGAAAAGCATGGGCGCCGACGTTCAGCAGCACCTCACCGGCCGCAAGGGCGGCAGCAGTAAGCCCAAGCAGCCGTCGATCGCGCGTGACAGCCTGCAGTCGGTGGCCACCGCCAAGATCCTGCTGGCAGTGGGTGAGGGTGAGTTCGCCGAGGGGCCGAGCGATCAGGACATCTACCTGGACAACACCCCGCTTGTGGACGCCAGCGGCAACGTCAACTTCCCCAACGTGAAATGGGAGTGGCGTAACGGCAGTGTCGACCAGGACTACATTCCCGGCATCCCCTCGGTCGAGAACGAGACCACGGTGAACGTGGAGCTGCGCAGTGACACCCCGTGGGTGCGTTCGGTGACCAATACCCAGCTGTCCGCCGTGCGCCTGCGCTTCGCCTGGCCAGCCCTGCAGAAGCAGGAGGCCAGCGGGGACGTGAAAGGCTACCGGATCGAGTATGCGGTGGAGGTGAGCACCGACGGCGGCGCCTACCAGCAGGTGCTGCTGGACGCAGTCGACGGCAAGACCACCAGCCGCTACGAGCGTAGCCAGCGAATCGATCTGCCGGCGGCGATCACTGGCTGGCAGATCCGCGTGCGCCGGATCACTCCGAACCAGAACAGCAGCCTGATCGCCGACACCATGCTGATCTCAGGCATGACGGAGGTGATCGACGCGAAGCTGCGCTACCCGAACACGGCG
>NZ_MACM02000032.1:0-50711 GCF_001675465.2 Pseudomonas sp. AU12215 | reverse complement strand
CTTCCGAWSTCTACCGCTGCCACTCAGAGTGTGCCTATCAGCCAGTTCCTAATCTACGGGCGGATCAGTCCGTACCTGCTCGGCACGCTCCTGTCGAAAGGCCAGATAATGCTGCAGTACCTGCTCCGGCGCCTCGACCTGCGGGTAATGGCCGATACCGGGCAACTCCACCGTATCGGGATGCGGTATCAGTTCGCGATAGCGCACCACCATGTGCGCGCCGGAGATCGGGTCCTCCGGTCCGTCGATCAGCCGCAGCGGCACGTCGGTGCGCTGCATCGCCCCGACCCAACGCTCACGGTGCTCGCGACGGTCGAGGATGTAGTGGATGAGCCGGTGCATGACTTTCGGCCCGTCGTTGTGGCGGATCAGTTCCCAGAAGGTATCCAGTTCCGCTTCGGACGGTTGCGTACCAGGGCCGAACACCTTGGCGAAGTTCTGCGCCAGTCGCCGGCGATCGAAGAGTTTGCCGAAGAAACCACCCAGCGGGCTGAGCAGGAGTTTCTGCGACAGCACGGCGCGATGAGTCTCCGGAAACAGCCCGCCATTGAGGAAGGCCAGCGAAGCCAGCTTGAAAGCTCCCTCTTCGTGCCGCGCCAGCAGCTCCTGGCCGACGCTGTTGCCGTAGTCGTGCACCAGCAGGTGCACCGGTTCCTGCACACCCAGGTGCTCCAGCAGCGCCTGCTGCAGGTCGGCCTGTTCGAGGATGCGGTAGTCGTGCCCCGTGGGTTTGGCGGAGTCGCCGAAGCCGAGCATGTCGCAGGCGATAACCCGGTAGCGCTCGGCCAGTGGCTGCCAGAGAAAATGCCAGTCCCAGGATGCCGTGGGAAATCCGTGGATCAACAGCAGCGGAGCGCCGCTGCCGGCGCTCCAGTACCTGATCGGGTGGCCACGGAAGGTGAAGTCGCAGCCCTGCGCGCGCCAGTCGCGCAGGGTGATGCCGGCCAGCGCCATCAGTCGCGGTAGCCGGGGTTCTGCAGGTCGAGCTTGCGCAGCAGTGCCGGCCAGGCCAGCGCGCCGCCCATGCCCTGCTTGCTCTTGGTAACGGCTGCGGCCATGGCGCGGGCGCCATCGAGGATCTGCTGCGGAATCATGATCAACTCGGCGCCACCGCCCTGGGCCAGCACCTGGATCTCGCAGGCGCGCTGCAGGGTGAACATCATCAGGAAGGTGTCGGCGATGGTCGCGGAGCAGGTCAGCAGGCCATGGTTGGGCAGGATCATGAAGTTGGCTTCGCCCAGGTCGGCCTGCAGCCGCGCCTTCTCGTCATGGTTCAGCGCCACGCCTTCGTAGCCGTGGTAGGCCAGGCTGGAAAGGACGAACAGCGACTGCTGGGAAATCGGCAGCAGGCCCTGCTTCTGCGCGGAAACGGCGATGCCGGCGGCAGTGTGGGTGTGCAGCACGCAGGCGACGTCGTGGCGTACATCATGGATGGCGCTGTGGATGGTGTAGCCGGCCGGGTTGATGTCGTAGGGGCTGTCCATCAGCTTCTTGCCCGAGGCATCCACCTTCACCAGGCTCGACGCGGTGATCTCGTGGAACATCATGCCGTAGGGGTTGATCAGGAAGTCCTCGGTGCCGGGGACCTTGGCCGAGATATGGGTGAAGATCAGGTCGTCCCAGCCCTGCAGGGCGATCAGGCGGTAGCAGGCGGCGAGGTCCACGCGGGTCTGCCATTCGGCGGCGGAGACCTGGTCCTTGACGTTCACGGTGGGCAGCGGATGAGCGGCGTGCATGGTCGGTAGCCTCTTCGTTGTTGTTGTTCGATGGCGCAGTCTAGTCAGCAGCGCGGCGAAGCGACTGTCACGGAACTGACAGTTGCCTCTGTCACTGTCTGGCGAATGTTCCCCCATAAGCGCGGACCGATGAGCCGCCTTGCGCGGCGAGTCTCACCACCTATAGTGGGCGAAGTTGCACTGAGCGGCGCCAGCGGGACCCGGCGCGCCGGCAACTCCTTCCAAAGGCGCTATCCAGACAGTGCGGCAGCCAGATCGCAGGTCCGGGCTGGCGGAAGCGTGCTCGTTTGCCGCCCTGCCCCCGACGCCTGATCCGGCGCTTTCGGTCCACCTGGAAACATTTCGCAATATCTTTGGCACCATTCCGCAGCAGTACCTGGGAGTCGGGAGGAGACTCCAGTTCGGCCAACGAGGCAGCCGACGTGAAACGAACCGCCATCATGCAGCCCTACTTCTTTCCTTACCTGGGCTACTTCAGCCTGATCAAGCACACCGACCTGTTCGTCCTGTTCGATACCGTGCAGTACATCCATCACGGCTGGATCGAGCGCAACCGCATCCTCAAGCAGCAGGACGGCTGGCTGTACATCCGCGTGCCGCGGATCAAGCACCACCGCGAGACACTGATCAAGGACGTGCGCCTGGACAACAGCCAGGACTGGCGGCGCAGCCTGTTCTCGCAGTTGGACGTGTACCGCAAGGTGGCCCCTTACTACCGCGATGTGCGGGAGATGATCGCCGCCTCCCTGGACCATCCGTTCGAGGACATCGTCTCGCTGAACAAGACCACCCTGGAGGCAACCTGCGCCTATCTGGGCTTCCCCCGGCAGATGCCGGTGCTTTCGCGCATGGACCTGCCGATGGAGCGCCCGAAAGCGCCGGACGAATGGGCGCTGAACATCTGCAAGGCACTGGGCAGCGTGGAGGAATACTGGAACCCGCCAGGCGGCCAGAGCTTCTTCGACCGCCGCAAGTACGACGCTGCCGGGCTGACGCTGCGCTTCCAGGAGCCCAAGCTGGTGCCCTACGAGCAGAAGCGGCCGACCTTCGAGGCCGGCCTGTCGATCATCGATGTGATGATGTTCAACTCCCCCGCCGACACCTCGCGCATGCTCGATGCCTACGAGCTCAGCTGAGCCTTACAGGCACCAGGCCAGGACCGGGGCCATCAGCAGGTTGAACAGCCCGGTCAGCACCATCAGCAGCCCCGCCGCCGAACCTTCCTCACCGCCGAACTCATAGGCCCGACTGGTACCCGCGCCGTGGGCGCCAACGCCCAGCAGCGCGCCACGGGCCAGGGCGGAGCGCAGGTGCAGCATTTTCATCAGCACGCCGCCGATCAATGCGCCAAATACCCCGGTGATCATCACGAAAGCTGCCGTGAGCGCCGGCACGCCGCCCAGGTCGTGGGACATCTCCATGGCAAAGGGCGTGGTGATCGAGCGCGGAATCAGCGACAGCGTTACCTGGCCATCCAGCGCCAGCGCGTGGGCCAGGGCCCAGGAACTGCCGATGGCCATGGTCGAGCCGGCCAGCATGCCGGTCAGCAGCGCCGGCCAGTGGCGCGCAAGCAAGGCGCGCTGCTGCCAGATCGGAATGGCGAACGCCACGGTGGCCGGGCCGAGCAGCGCCACCAGCCAGCTGGTGTCGCGGGCGTAGTCGGCGTAGCGGGCCTGCATCGGGATCGCCAGGGCGAACAGCAGCACCGGCACGAAGACGATGGGCGACAACCAGTACTGCTGGAAACGGCGGTAGAGGGTACGGCTGAGCAGATAGCCGCCCAGGGTCACGGCCAACCAGAACAGCGCTTGCTTATCGAGGCTCATGGCGCGAACTCCTGTTGCACATCCATTCCACCGCCAGGGCGGTGGAGAGCATCACCATCACGGTACTGGCGGTGATCACCAGCAGAATCTTCCAGCCTTCGCTGCGCAGCAGCGGGCCGTAGTCCAGCAGGCTCATCAGGGCGGGGATGAAGAACAGCAGCATCTCCGCCAGCAACAGGCCAGCGCCACCCTGCAACAGCGCCGGGCGGATCGCCCCGCAGGCGAACAGCACCAGCAGCAGCGCCAGGCCGATCACCCCGCCGGGCAGCGGCAGCCCGGTGAGCGTGGCAACCCAGCCGCCGATCCACCAGAAGGCGACCAGGACGGCGAGTTCGAAAATCAGGCGGGCGGCGCGGCGAAACATGGCGGCGATCTCGATGCGTTGAGTGGGTGAATAAATCGGTTGGGAATGGCGCAAAGCCTACTCCCGCGCTTATCATCCCCAAAGCGAATAGATCGAATCGGAGCCATTCCAGAATGGAATTCAAGCAGCTGCGCACCTTCGCCGAAGTGGTGCGCCACGGCAGTTTCACCCAGGCGGCGGTGCACCTGAACGCCAGCCAGTCGGCGGTGAGCAAGCAGGTCGCGCAGCTGGAGCAGAGCCTGCGCGTACAACTGCTGGAGCGCAGCGGCCCGCACATCCGTCTGACGGCCGCCGGCGAAGTGGTACTGCGCCGCGCCGAGGACATGTTGCGTCTGCGCCGCGAGCTGCATACCGAACTGGACGACCTCACCCACCTGCACCGCGGCGAACTGCGCCTTGGGTTACCGCTGCTGGGCGCCGACGCGCTGTTTGCCGGGCGCTTCGCCGAGTACCGGCGGCGCTACCCGAACATCGACGTGCACCTGATCGAGGGCGGCAGCAAGACCATGGAGGAAATGGTCCGCAGCGGCGAACTGGAACTGGGCGGCGGCCTCACGCCGGACGAGCCCGGCTTCGACTGGCAGCCATTCTGCAACGAGCCGCTGGACGTTCTGTTGCCGGCCGATCATCCGCTGGCATCGCGGGAAAGCCTGGAACTGGTGGAACTGTCCGACACGCCCTTCCTGCTCTACCAGCAGAGCTTCACCCTCAACGACCGCCTGCTGCGCGCCTGCCGCGAAGCCGGCTTCGAGCCCAAGGAAGGCGGGCGCAGCGGCCAGGCGGACTTCCTCGGCGCGCTGGGCGCTGCCGGCCAGGGCGCGGTACTGCTGCCCCGCGTGGTAGCGAAGGACCTGGAGCGGCCGGGCCTGGTGCGCGTACTGCTGAGCCAACCGGACCTGCGCTGGGACATCAGCTTCATCTGGCGGCGCGACGCCTACCTGTCGAATGCGGCGAAGGCCTGGTTGGCGTTGATGATCGAGATGCCGTTGCATCCTTAGTGAAGCGGGTTCAGAGCAGCTCGGGAAACTCGCCGGCCAGCTTCGGCCAATCCCGTAGCGCCTGCTCATCATCGGCAAGCAACTGGAACCCGGCGAACTCGAATGCCGGCGACACGGTACACCCCACCAGCACGTAGTCTCCCAGGCAGCGCGCCGCCTGCCAGGCATGGGCGGGCACGGCGCGTTGCGGCAGGCTGCCCTCGCCCACCGGGCCGAGGGTTTCGATGCGCACGACAGACTCCGGAGCGTCGGCGATCAGCAACTCCAGCGGCGAGCCTTCGTGGAAGTGCCAGAGCTCGTCGGCATCCACGCGGTGCCAGCGGCTGACGGTTCCCGCCGGCAGGAGGAACAGGATGGCCGACGATTGCGGCCGGCCATCGGCGCCCTTCAGCCGCGACTCGAACACACGTCGGTAGAAGCCGCCCTCGGGGTGCGGGGCGAGTTGCAGTGTGTCGATCAGCTGGCGGGCGCGGGGATGCATCAGGCCTTCAGCGCAGCGATGAATTCGCCCAGCCATGGCTCGGAGTCGGTCTCCTGGTCCACCGTCTCGCTGCCGTCCAGGCGCAGCATCGGCACCACTTCCCGTACGCCCAGCTCGGCGAACAGTTCACGCACCTGCTCCCCACCACCGCAGTAGGTGTCGCCATAGCTGGAATCGCCCAGCGCCAGCACGCCGCCGGGGCAACCGCGCCATTGCGCGGGCAGGCGATCACGGATGGCATGGAACAGGGGCTGGAAGCTGTCCGGCAGATCGCCCATGCCAGTGGTGGAAGTCACCACCAGGAAGGCTTCGGGAGAAAAATCGAGCACCGCATCCAGGGTGGCGCGCGGGTCGAACCAGGCCTCGAAGCCGGCGGCCTCGAGCAGGCGCTTGGCGTGACGGGCGACTTCTTCGGCGGTGCCGTAGACCGATCCGGACAGGATGGCGACTTTCATGTTCACTCCCACAAGGCAAGACAAGGCCGCCCATTATGCCCCATCCGTGCCGCACCGCGCCGGGGCTGGTATAGTTTTGCCCTACCCGGCCGCTCGGACATTGTCCATCGCGGCGCTTCCCCTGTGGATTTTCGCGAGGCGCGCATGGGCCAGACCCCAGCCCCCATCCTGATCACCGGCGCCAGCCAGCGCATCGGCCTGCATTGCGCGAAACGCCTGCTGCAAGACGGCCAGCCGGTCATCGCGACCTATCGCCAGGAAAAACCCGGCATCGCCGAGCTGCGCGAACTGGGCGCCACCTGCCTGCACGCCGAACTGGCCGACGAGGCCGGCATCCAGGCCTTCATCGACGAGCTGAAATCCCGCACCGACCGGCTGCGTGCGATCATCCACAACGCCTCGGCGTGGATCGCCGAGCAGCCCGGCGAAGAGGCGCAGGCCTTCGAGTCGCTGTTCCGCGTGCACATGCTCGCGCCCTACCTGATCAACCTGCGCTGCGCCGACCTGCTCGAACGCGACGCCGCCGGGCGCGGCGCCCCGGCCGACATCATTCACCTCAGCGACGACGTCGCCCGCAAGGGCAGCGCCAACCGCATCGCCTACTGCGCCAGCAAGGCCGGCCTGGACAACCTCACCCTGTCCTTCGCCGCCAGCCTCGCACCGCGCATCAAGGTCAACGGCATCGCGCCGGCACTGATCATGTTCAATCCCGGCGACGACGCCGAGTACCGCGCCCGCACCCTGGCGAAATCCGCCATGGGCATCGAGCCCGGCCCGGATGTGATCTACCAGAGCGTGCGCTACCTGCTCGACAGCCCCTACGTGACCGGCACCACCCTGACCGTCAACGGCGGCCGGCACCTCAAATGACCCGCCCGGTGCGGGCGCGAGGAACTCCCACCATGATTGAAGACCTGTCTCACCACTACCGTGAGATTCTCAAGGGGCTCGGCGAAGACCCGACCCGCGAGGGCCTGCTGGACACCCCCAAGCGCGCTGCAAAGGCCATGCAGTACCTCTGCCACGGCTACGCACAGACGCTGGACGAGATCGTCAACGGCGCGCTGTTCGCCTCGGACAATGACGAAATGGTCATCGTCAAGGACATCGAGCTCTACTCGCTGTGCGAACATCACCTGCTGCCCTTCATCGGCAAGGCCCATGTGGCGTACATTCCCACCGGCAAGGTGCTGGGCCTGTCGAAAGTGGCGCGCATCGTCGACATGTTCGCGCGTCGCCTGCAGATCCAGGAAAGCCTGACCCGGCAGATCGCCGAGGCCGTCCAGCAGGTCACCAGCGCCGCTGGCGTGGCGGTGGTGATCGAGGCGCAGCACATGTGCATGATGATGCGCGGGGTGGAGAAACAGAACTCGGTGATGAACACCTCGGTGATGCTCGGCGCCTTCCGCGAATCGACCAACACCCGCCAGGAATTCCTGCAACTGATCGGACGGAGCAAGTGAAATGACGCAACTGCAGCCGGGCATGGCGCGGATCCGGGTCAAGGACCTGCGCGTACGCACCTACATCGGCATCAAGGAAGAGGAAATCCTCAACAAGCAGGATGTGCTGATCAACCTCACCATCCTCTATCCGGCCGGCGACGCGGTGCAGGTCAACGACATCGACCACGCGCTGAACTACCGCACCATCACCAAGGCGATCATCGCCCACGTCGAGGAAAACCGCTTCGCCCTGCTGGAGCGCCTGACCCAGGAGCTGCTCGACCTGGTCATGGCCAACCCGGCGGTACGCTATGCCGAGGTGGAAGTGGACAAGCCCCACGCCCTGCGCTTCGCCGAATCGGTGTCGATCGCCCTCGCCGCCCAGCGCTGACACCTTTGTTCCATCCCTGCACGCCCGTGCCAGTCGGCCAACGGGCGTTGCTGGCAGATCGCCCGCCTCTTAGAATCTCGCCAGCCCCGCCATGCGCCTCCGATGCGCCCTTGTTGAGAGACCTGCCATGACCGAGCCGATGACCCTGACCGACGAGCAGCGCACCGAACTGGAAGCCGCCGCGTTCCGCACCCTGGTGCAGCACCTGCGTACCCGCAAGGATGTGCAGAACATCGATCTGATGAATCTTGCCGGGTTCTGCCGCAACTGCCTGTCCAAGTGGTACAAGGCCGCGGCGGACGATATGGGCCTGCCTGTCAGCCCGGATCAGGCCCGCGAAGAGATCTACGGCATGCCTTACGCCGAATGGAAGGCCAAGTACCAGACGGAAGCGACCCCTGCCCAGCAGACGGCCTTCGACAACGCGAAGAAACACTAAGAGTTTGCCTTGATGACCCTCACCGATTTTCGCGTGCGCCTGCGCAGCGAGCAGCACCTGTTCACCGACACCCTGGCGTATATCGCCGAGCACTACAGCTACAGCCCCAGCGCCTTCACCAACGGCAGCGTGGAGAACCCCGCCGGGCAGAACGAGGGCTCCTGCAAGACCCTGGGCTTCGCCATTCTCGAAGGCCTGAGCCAGGAAGAGAGCCTGCTGGCGTTCGGCGAGCACTACCGCGCCGTGCGCGAGCACCCCGAAGGCACCGATCACGCCAATATCCGCGCCCTCCAGGTGACTGGACTGGCCGGCGTCAACTTCGAGCGCCAGCCGCTGTCGCGCCGCGGCTGAGGCTACTCGCTCGATGCAAAAGCCCCGCCGATGCGGGGCTTTTTCTTGGGCGATCCAAATGCCCAACGGCGCGAAACCCGGTTGTGGGAGTGAGCTTGCTCACGAAGCTGCAAAGCATCGCGCCAAGCGGTCCGCGATCAAGCACGCTGCGCGAAAAGCGCCCCCTAGCCAGGCAGAAAAAGGCCCCGCAAAGCGGGGCCTCTTCCTGCACGCCGGCTCTTCGGGCCGTTACAGGGAATCCAGGTAGCGCTCGACGTCCAGCGCGGCCATGCAGCCGGCGCCAGCGGACGTGATCGCCTGGCGGTAGACATGGTCGGCCACGTCGCCGGCGGCGAACACGCCGGCGATGCTGGTCGCCGTGGCGTTGCCTTCGCGGCCGCCGTTGACCACCAGGTAGCCGTCCTTCAACTCAAGCTGACCTTCGAACAACGAGGTGTTCGGCGTGTGGCCGATGGCGACGAACAGGCCGTCCACCTTCAGTTCCGAAGCCTCGCCATCGTTATGGCGCAGGCGCACGCCGGTGACGCCCATGGCATCGCCCAGCACTTCTTCCACCTGAGCATTCAGGCGCAGTTCGATCTTGCCCTCGGCGACGCGGGCACGCAGCTTGTCCTGCAGGATCTTCTCGGAACGGAAGCTGTCGCGGCGGTGCACCAGGGTCACCTTGCTGGCGATATTGGCCAGGTACAGCGCCTCTTCCACGGCGGTATTGCCGCCGCCCACCACCGCCACTTCGCGGTTGCGGTAGAAGAAGCCGTCGCAGGTGGCGCAGGCGGACACACCCTTGCCCATGAACGCCTCTTCCGACGGCAGGCCGAGATAACGCGCACTGGCGCCGGTGGCGATGATCAGGGCATCCGCGGTGTAGGTGCCGCTGTCGCCCTTGAGCACGAAGGGCTTGCCGGCCAGGTCGACGCCATGGATATGGTCGAAGACGATCTCGGTCTCGAAGCGCTCGGCGTGTTCCTGCATGCGCTGCATCAGCACCGGGCCGGTCAGGCCATGGGGGTCGCCCGGCCAGTTGTCGACTTCGGTGGTGGTGGTCAGTTGGCCGCCGGCCTGCATGCCGGTGATCAGCAGCGGCTTGAGGTTGGCGCGGGCGGCGTAGACCGCAGCGCTGTAACCCGCAGGCCCCGAACCCAGAATGATGACGCGCGCGTGACGATCGGACATGACAGCCTCCAGTGCTCGGGTGAAGAGCGGGATGCAAAAGAAAAGGGAGCTGCCAAAGCACCAGGGGGAAGGTTGGGAGGGCGGCAGCTCCACTGAAAGGTTTCTTGCGCGGACCGCACGGCCCGGAGACTGAGGACAATGCGGTGTGACCTGAGTCACGGATCGCATTGTCCCGCAGAACTCCGGAAAACCCTTGAGATAAGTCAGGGATTTCCGCGGTCGCCCTGCGCTCCTTGAGATAAGTCAGGGAGTGTCGGATCGACCCTCGAACTCGTTCGATACCAGATGGTGCGCAGCTTACCGCCGCCGCAGCGTCCTGCTGAAATGCCCAATCTCAATGCCCCCCATAGGCTGCCCCTATGTAGCGGGCAGCCACTGCACCTGTGTCTAGACTCAAGCAAACCAGAGGTCACCCGGACCACCATGAACCTTCGCGCCCGCCTGCTTTGGCTGTGCCTGCCCCTGTTCGTCGCGAGCCTCGCAGGGGTCTGGCTGCTGTCGGACATGATCCTGCTCGACCGCTTCGACCGCGGGGACCGCCAGCGCCTGGCCGACGAGGTACGCATCGTCCACAACCGCATCGCCTACGAGAAGCAGCGCAACCTCGACATCGTCCATAGCTATGCCTGGTGGGACGCCAGCTACCAGTTCATGCGCCTGCCGCAGGCGCGCTTCGTCGAGGACAACCTGGACCAGGACCTGCTGGGCATCCTCGGCTTCGACTATGTCCTGTTCGTCGACCGCAACGGGCACATCCTCGCCCAGCAATGGAAGCTCGACGAACTGGCCCGGCGCTTCCCCGGCCAGCCAGTGCCCGGCACCACCCGGCTGCGCGACGGCATCCTGCGCACCGCGCTGGAACTGGGCGCGCTGGATATCGATGGCGACCCGCGCCACAGCCTGGACCAATTGCTGCAAATCGAAGGCGTCCCCCAGATGCTGCTCAGCTATCCCATCAGCAATACCGCGGGTACCGCCGAGCCGGCCGGTGTGGTCATCGCTGGCGTACTGCTCGACAGCGCGCGCATGTACAACCTGCAGACCCAGATGGGCGCAAGCCTGCGCCTGGCCCAGGATCCGGTGCAGAACAAGGATTGGCGCACCCTGAACATCCCCACCGGGCGCGGTGCCACCCTGCTCAGCTCGCGGCATCTGCTGGACGGGAACAGTCAGCAGATGTCCCTGCTCTATCTCGACTCCCACGGCCGGCCGCAACTGCGCCTGGAACTGACCAGCCCGCGGCCGCTGTACCAGCAAGGCCGGCAGTCGGTCAGCCTGTTCCTCTACCTGACCCTGGCCCTGCTCGGCGGCGCCATCCTGCTCGCCTACGTGGCCCTGGAGCTGCGGATCATCCGCCGGGTCAGCAGGATGAACCGCGAAGTAGCGGTCATCGGGCAGGACCGCACCGCCCTGCGCCTGAGCCCACAGGGGACGGACGAACTGGGCCAGTTGGCCAACGAGATGAACCGTACCCTCGATCGCCTGGCGCAGAGCGAAGCGTGCGATCGGGCCATCCTCGATGCCATCCGCGATGGCTACTTCGAGATGGACACCCGGGGCATCATCCGCACCGTCAACCCAGCACTGTGCCGGATGCTCGACTACGCCGCCGACCAGCTCAACGGCCAGCACTTCGGCATCCTCCTGCAGGAGGAGGACTATCACCGTGCCCAGAGCCTGTACGACAAGGTCCGCGACGACGAGCAGGAAACCACCTTCTCCGCCCCGTTCAAGCGCCGCGATGGTCGGCTGGTGAGCTGCGAAACGCGGCTCTCGGCGATCCGTGATGGCCAGGGTGGATTCCAGGGCTTCCGCGGCATCCTGCGCGACATCAGCGAGCAGGTGGCCTACCAGAAACAGCTGATCAACCTCGCGTACCGAGACACGCTGACCGCACTGGGCAACCGCAAAGCCTTCAACGAGCAATTGCAGCGCGCCATCGTGCACAGCAATCGGGTGGCCCTGCTGTACATCGACCTGGACCGCTTCAAGCAGGTCAATGACCGCTTCGGCCATGCCATCGGCGATGCGCTGCTCAGCACCGTCGGCGAGCGCATGCGCGGCAGCCTGCGCCAGCCGGACCAGGCCTTCCGCCTGGGCGGCGACGAATTCGCCGTGCTGCTGGAAAATGCCCAGCCGGATCAGGCCGAAGCCCTGGGCATGCGCCTGCTGGGCGTACTCGGCGCCGAGTACCGCCTGGGCGGCCAGGTCATCGACTTCGTCACCCCCAGCATCGGCATCGCCTTCTGCCCGCAGGACGCCGCCGATGCCGACGCCCTGACCCGCGCCGCCGACATCGCCATGTACCAGGCCAAGCAGGAACGCAACCGCTGTTATCGCTACACGGTCGCCTGAACGCGCGGCTGCGATGCACATACCCGGCAAAACAGACGGCTCGCCGGGCCTTCGCCGGGTCTGCTAAGGTCGCCTACGGTTCAACCCTGGAGAGTCCGATGTCCACCCTGAGCGGCCCGCAATACCTCGGCGAAGGCCTGAAACTGATGATGCGCCCCGGCCTGCGGCTGTTCGTCCTGCTGCCCCTGAGCATCAACATCCTGCTGTTCGTCGGCCTGATCGGCTTCGCCATCAACCAGTTCAGCCACTGGGTCGACTGGCTGATGCCGACCCTGCCGGACTGGCTGAGCTTCCTGCAGTTCATCCTCTGGCCGCTGTTCGTCGCGCTGGTCCTGCTGATCGTGTTCTTCACCTTCACCATGATCGCCAACATCATCGCCGCGCCCTTCAACGGCTTCCTGGCGGAGAAGGTCGAAGTCGTGGTGCGCGGCACCGACGACTTTCCCGAATTCAGCTGGGGCGAGCTGATGGCCATGGTGCCGCGAACTATCGGCCGCGAGCTGCGCAAGCTCGGCTATTTCCTGCCACGCGCCATCGCGCTGTTCATCCTCAGCCTGATCCCCGGCCTGAACCTGATCGCCGCACCGCTGTGGCTGATCTTCGGCGTGTGGATGATGGCGGTGCAGTACATCGACTACCCGGCGGACAACCACAAGCTGGGCTGGAACGAGATGCTCGCCTGGCTGCGCAGCAAGCGCTGGGCCTGCATGGGCTTCGGTGGCATCACCTACCTCGCGCTGCTGATCCCGCTGGTCAACCTGGTCGCCATGCCCGCCGCCGTGGCCGGCGCCGTGCTGTTCTGGGTGCGCGAGGGTGGTGAAAAGGCGCTGGTGAAGTAACCCGCCGCCGCGCCTGAGCGGCTGTCACCTATCGATCATCGCACTGTCATCGGCGCGCCACCGCGCGCCGGGACACTGCGAGCATGACCACGATTCCCCTGCGCATCGCGCTGATCAGCGAAACCTTTCCGCCGGAAATCAACGGCGTGGCCAACACCCTCGGCCGGCTGGCCTCAGGGCTGTTGCATCTCGGACACCAGATCCAGGTCGTCCGCCCGCGCCAGCAGAGCGACGAAGGCCGACACAGCGATGGCGAGCTGGTGCTGACCCGTGGTTGGCCGCTGCCCGGCTACCCTGGCCTGCAATGGGGCCAGTCGTGCCTGCACAAGCTGCTGCGCCACTGGAAACGCACCCGCCCGGATGTGCTCTACATCGCCACCGAAGGCCCCCTCGGCCTCGCCGCCCTGCGCGCCGCCCGGCGCCTGCAAATCCCGGTGATCAGCGGTTTCCACACCAATTTCCAGCAGTACAGCGCGCACTACGGCTTTGGCCCGCTGATGCGCCTGGTGACCCTGTACCTGCGCTGGTTCCACAACCGCACCCAGCAGACCCTGGTGCCCAGCGCCAGCCAGTCCATGGAGCTGCAGCGGCGCGGCTTCGAGCGCCTGGCGCAGCTCTCGCGCGGCGTCGACAGCCAACTGTTCAACCCGGCCCGCCGGGACGAAGCGCTGCGTCGCGAATGGGGCCTGGGCGAACGGGATATCGCCGTGCTGCATGTCGGCCGGCTGGCAGCGGAGAAAAACCTGTCGTTGCTGGGCAGCAGCTTCCGCGCCCTGTGCGCCGACCACCCGCAACTGAAACTGCGCCTGGTGATAGTCGGTGACGGCCCGCAGCGCGCGCACCTGCAGAGGGAACTGCCCGAAGCGCTGTTCTGCGGCCTGCAGCGTGGAGAGGAACTGGCCCGACACTATGCCAGCGGCGACCTGTTCCTGTTCCCCAGCCTGTCGGAAACCTTTGGCAATGTGGTGCTGGAGGCGCTGGCCTCAGGGCTGGCGGTGGTGGCCTTCGACCAGGCGGCCGCCGGCCAGCACATCCGCCACGGGCACAACGGCGTACTCGGTGTTCCGGGCGAGAGCCAGAGCTTCTTCGAAGCAGCGAGCTGGCTGCTGGCGGACCCGGAGCGTTTGCGCCGGGTGCGCCTCAACGCTCGTCACCACGCCATCCACCAGGCGTGGGACACGGTGGTCGAGCGCTTCGCGGGCTATCTGCAGGAAGCCTGCCGCGCGGGCCTGCCGGGGAAGAACTCCGGCGGCCTGGGTCACCCTGAAACCCACAAGTAGCGATCAGGCGAAGGGCTTGGGCTCGGCGGCGAAGGACAGGCTCATGGCGCCGGCGCCGAGGTTGATGCCGCCGGTGGGGCTGAGCATCGCCAGGTGCACCTGCACGCCCTTGGCCTGGCAGGCCGTTTCCAGCGCGGCGAAGCCCGGCAGGTCGCGCAGCGCGGAAGGATCGCCGGCATAACTCAGGCTCATCTGCGGCGCCAGCAAGTCGCCCGCCTCGACCCGCGAGCGGGCGAAATTGAGCAGGCGCTCGGCGGATTTCTCGTAGTTGGGCGAAACCGAGACGGGCTTGTCCTCGCCCTGCACCAGGCTCAGCACCGGCTTCATGTCGAGCATCGAACCCAGGCCGAGGAAGGCGCCACGCAGGCGGTCGCCGATGCTGCTGCGGTCGCCCTTCTGGAAGCCACGGCGGCGGATGTGCCCCAGGTCGCTGGCGACCAGGAAGGTGTTCATCTGCTGGCTGAGCTGCTCCAGGCGGGTGCGCACGGCGTTGGGGTGCTGATCTTCGCCGAGCAGGCGCACGCCTTCGGCGGCCAGCACGGCCAGGCCGGCGAACACGGTCTGGCTATCGATCACCCGCAGCGCGAAGGGCCCGGCGATACCGGCGGCGGCGCGGCGCTCCTTATAACTCTGCAGGAGGCTGAAGGAGGCCTGGGTGGCGTTGTCGAAGATCGGGCTGCGCTGGCTGCTGACGGTCAGGCAAATCACATAGTCGAAATCGGTGACCAGCTTTTCCAGAAACCAGTCGTGGGTCTGCGCCGGCGTCAGCGGCTCGCTGCCGTCCTCGGGGCCGACCTTGGGCAGGTCCTGGGAATAGAACTTCAGGGTGGTGTCGGGATCGCGATCATCGACGATGCGACGCTCGCCCACACGGATACCGATGGGGAGGACGCGAATGTTATGGGCAGCAAGGAATTCGGGGGGAAGGTCGCAGGTTGCATCGACTACCAAGCCGATCCGCATGACTTACTCCTATGGCCGTCTCCCGGCCTATTGTTGTGTGAACGCGTTCATACTCTGCCCGTTTCGGACTGGGAAGTCAGCATGCGGAAAGGTGGGTCTCGGAAAAGATTTGTAAACGCCTGGGACGGTGCTTTCAGACCATTCAGACAATCAATAACCCACCATAAACAAGGCATCACTGGTAGGAGCGAGGGGGACGCCCTCGTTCCTAGAGAAACGAGAAAGCCCCTGGCACCAACGGTGCCAGGGGCTTTCCTGCATCAGGCGCGGGCGAATCAGGCCAGCGACATCAACGCGTCACGGCTGAACGGTTTGATATCGGCAAGACGACCGTCGCGGACCTTCACTGCCCAGTCCGGGTCGACCAGCAGAGCACGACCGACGGCGACCAGGTCGAACTCCTCCTTGTTCAGACGCTCAAGCAAGCCGTCGATGCCCGACGGCTGGGCGATTTCCTCGGTGTTGCCGAAGAAGGCCAGGAACTCGCTGCCGTCCAGGCCGACGTTACCGACGGTGATGGTCGGCTTGCCGGTGAGCTGGCGGGTCCAGCCGGCGAGGTTGAGGTCGGAGCCTTCGAATTCCGGAATCCAGAAGCGGCGGGTGGAGCAGTGGAAGATGTCCACGCCGGCCTCCGCCAGCGGCTTGAGGAAGGCTTCCAGCTCCTCGGCGGTCTGCACCAGACGGGCGCTGTAGTCCTGCTGCTTCCACTGGGAGAAGCGGAAGATGATCGGGTAGTCGGGGCCGACGGCCGCGCGCACGGCCTGGATCAGCTCGATGGCGAAGCGCGAACGGTTGGCCAGGCTGCCGCCGTATTCGTCAGTGCGCTTGTTGCTGCCGTCCCAGAAGAACTGGTCGATCAGGTAGCCGTGGGCGCCGTGGATTTCCACCCCGTCCATGCCGATGGCCTTGGCGTCGCGAGCGGCCTGGGCAAAGGCGGCGATGACTTCCTGGATGTCTTCCTTGGTCATCTCATGGACCAGCACAGTGCCGTCCTTTTCCTTGCCGCTGGGGCCATAGCCCGGAACGCTGGCGTCCGGCTCGGTACCCAGGCGGCGCACGGCACCGACGTGCCACAGCTGCGGGACGATCTTGCCGCCTTCGGCGTGCACGGCGTCGACCACCTGCTTCCAACCAGCCAGGGCGTCTTCACCATGGAAGCGCGGCACGTTCGGATAGCCGTTGGCAGCCTTGTGGTTGACCGTGGTGCCCTCAGTGACGATCAGGCCAACGCCGGCAGCAGCGCGACGGCGGTAGTACTCGACGACCTGCGCGTGAGGCACGCCGCCGGGGCTGAAATTGCGGGTCATCGGCGCCATCACGATGCGCGTGGGCAGTTCCAGACCGCCCAGGCGGAAGGGCGAGAACAGGGTATCTACGGATGCAGTCATTGAAGTCTCCATGACGGCCAGGCGACCGGTCGTCTCGTTTTTGAGTGGGGCTGAAAAAATGAGTGATGACTCAGGCAGATCAGGCCTGCAGCAAGTGCTCCAGGCGCTCGATAAAGCGTTCCACCGGCTTGAGCGAAGCGCTGACTTTCATGCGCGCCAGCACACCCTGCCAGGCATTGCCGATGAACTCGGCCAGTTGCTCGACGTTCTCCGAGGCGGGCAATTCCCCGGCGCGCTGGGCGTCGGCCAGGCAGTCGCGCAGGGTGTCGATGGACTGCTGGAGGATGCCGTCGACGCGCTCGGCAATGGGCGGCGACAGCTCAGCCATCTCGAAGCTCAGGCTGCCGATGAAGCAGTGGTACTCGAGCTTCTCCTGGCGGGCAAAATGCGCCAGCAGTTCGCGGTAATAGGTGAGGATGCGCGCACGCGGCCCCAGGGCCGGGTTGCCCAGCGCCTCGGCGTAGCGTGCCAGGCGTGGTGCATACAGGTGCTCCAGGGCCTGCAGGGCGAAGTCTTCCTTGCTGTCGAAGTAGTGATAGAAAGAGCCCTTGGGGATGCCGGCGGCCTGGACGATGTCCTGCACGCCGGTGCCGTGGTAGCCGCTGCGGGTCATCGCCAGGGAGCCCTTGGCGAGGATCAGGTCACGCTTGTCGAGTCGGATGCTGTTCATGGCGGCAAGAATATGACCGGTCGTCTCGCTTTTGCCAGCATCATTGATCGCAGTGATTTTCCTTCAGAAGCGGATCAGCAAAGCGCCGGGCTTTCCAGCAGCTCCGCCACGCCTTCCTTCAGCAACTCACGCAGGCGCTCCACCACGGCTTCAGGTTCGGCTTCACTGCAATGCAGGCACAGGCCCAGCGGCTCCATGGTCGGCAGCCCGGCGCGCCCGGCATCCAGCCGCTCGACGCCGACCGGCAAGCCGATGGGAGTACGCAGGCCGATCCCCAACCCCGCGCCGACGGCGGCCCAGATGCCGGACAGCCCGACACTGGTGAAGGCCACGCGCCAAGGCACGCCGGCCCTGTCCAGGGCCGTCGTTGCCGCGCTGCGCAGCAGGCAGGGCGCCTCCAGCATGACCAGCGGCAGCGCTTGGGCAGAGGGAAACAAGGGCGCATCCGGTGCACCGATCCAGCACTGTGCCACTGCCCCCAGGCGTTCCATGTAGGGCGTGCGCTCACCGGTTTCCCACGCCAGCGCCAGGTCCAGTTCGCCGCTGCGCACCCCTTCGATGAGTTGTTGATTGCGCGAGGTACGCACCTCGATGCGCACCTTGGGGTGAGCACGGGCGAAGCGCGCGAGCACGGCGGGCAACAGGGTTTCGCCGAAGTCCTCCTGCAGGCCGAGGCGCACCCGGCCTTCCAGCGAACCACCGCGCAACGCGCCGGCGGCTTCGTCGTTCAACTCCAGCAGGCGGCGGGCGTAGGCCAACAGCGTCTCCCCCGCCTCGGTCAGTGCCATGCCGCGTCCTTCGCGGCGCAACACCGGGGTGCCGGCCTGCTCTTCCAGCTTCTTCAGCTGCGCGCTGACGGCAGACGTGGAGCGCCCCAGGCGGTCCGCCGCACGGGCGAAGCTGCCCAGTTCGATGCCGGTGACGAAGGTGCGCAGCACGTCCAGATCGAAGTTGATGCGAGCCATGGCAACCATTCTGATTAATCGAACTATCAGTCAAATATTTCCTGATTTTCAGAACAAACTTGCCGCGCTAGCCTGATTCCGTCAAGCCACAGAAGAGGAACGGCAGCATGTCTCGTCCACCCCAGGTCTCCCCTGCCCTGCAACAGCAGGCACCGAAGCTGGCGCAAATCACCGAGCAGGTGCTGTTCGGGGATGTCTGGCAACGCCCACAGCTGAGTCCGCGCGAGCGCAGCCTGGCAACCGTCGCCGCCCTGGTGGTGCAAGGCCAGCAGGAACAACTGCCGTTCCATTTCGAACTGGCCCGCGACAACGGCCTGACCCGCGAGGAGCTGGTCGAGCTGATCACCCACCTGGCCTTCTACGGCGGCTGGCCGACGGCCGCTTCCGCTCTCAACCGTCTCGACGAGGAGTGACATCATGCCCACCGTCCGCATCTCCCTGCGCAAAGGCAAGCAACCGCAGTACCTGCGCCAGCTGGCCGACACCGTGTACGACGCCATGCACGAGGCTTTCAACGTCCCGGAAGGTGACCAGTTCGTGATGATCCACCAGCATGAAGCGGAGGAGTTCGTCTACAACCGCGACTACCTCGGCGGCCCGCGCAGCGACGACTTCGTCCTCATCGCCATCACCATCGGCCGGCCGCGCGACTCGCAGACCAAACAGGCGTTCTACCGGCGATTGAACGCGCTGTTGGGCGAGCGACTGGGAATCGCCAGCGAGGACGTGATGGTGCAGATCACCACCAGCGAGGCGGACGACTGGTCCTTCGGCGGCGGGCGCATGGGCGTGCTGACGCGCCCCGATGCGGTCAGTGCCAGCTGACGCGCTGCTCCAGCGGGAAGCGCAGGCGCGGGTTGTAGACGCCGTTGTCCGCAGCCCGCCCTGCCGCCAGCAGCATGATCGGCACCGCGCGGCGGGGAATCTGCAGCACCTTGCGTAACCGCACTTCATCGAAGCCCTCCATGGGGCAACTGGCGAAGCCGTGGCTCTGCAGGGCGAGCATCAGGTTCTGCGCCGCCAGCGCGGTGGATTTCACCGCCCACAGGCGCATTTCGGCGTGGCTGTTGGGCTGCCGCATCAGGGCACGGCGCAACCCGACGACCGAATACAGCGCGCGCTTGAACAGCCCGCGCAAGCCCAATGCGCCCTGGTCGTACTGGAAAGGCGCGGTGCGCTCATAGAAGCGCCGGACCTTCTCCGGCACCTGCGGTTCGGGCCATTGCTCGAGGATGTCGGCGCAGGACTCGCGCCAGGTATCCGGCCGCGCCAGCACCGCGATCAGCACCGGCGCCGTGCGCGCTGCGTTCTGCCCCAGGCAGACCGGCACCAGTTGGCGCCGCAGCTGGGCATCGCGGATCACCTGGAAACTCCAGGGCTGCAGGTTGCAGGCATTGGGAGCGAGCACCGCCAGCTCCAGGCAATCGCGCAGCACGGTATCGGGCACAGGCTCGTCGAGGAAGCGACGAACCGAACGACGCTGCTCGATCAAGGCGCGCAGGGCATCAGGCGTGGCAGGCAAGCAGGCGGACTCGGCGGCGAAACGGCTCATGGCGGGCTCCGGAAGCAGGTCGCCCGATTAAGCCGCCGCACGCTGCGCGAAACAACGTAAAGGAAGAAATGCCAGCGGGAATGGCGCAAGCGCCCTCTCCCGCCGGCAGCGGTCAGGCGCCCAGCGCCTTCTCGATAGCCTGGACCAGCGCCGGATCATCCGGTGCGGTGCGCGGGCTGAAGCGCGCCAGCACGCGGCCGTCCGGACCGAGCAGGAACTTCTCGAAGTTCCAGGTAATGTCGCCGGGGAACTCGGCGCCCTCGCCCGCCAGCAGGCGGTACAGCGGATGGCGTTCCGAGCCGTTGACGTCCAGCTTGCCCGACATGGGGAAGCTGACCCCATAGTTCAGCGAGCAGAACGACTGGATCTCGGATTCGCTGCCCGGCTCCTGCCCGGCGAACTGGTTGCAAGGCAGCCCCAGTACCACGAACCCCTGATCCTTGTATTGCTGGTAGAGCTTCTCCAGACCGGCGTACTGCGGAGTCAGGCCGCACTTCGAGGCGACGTTGACCACCAGCACGACCTTGCCCTTGAGCGGGGCCAGCGGCAGATCCTGGCCGTCGAGACCATGCAGCGTCAGATCGTGAAAAGCGCTCATTGCTTGCTCCTTGAAGAAGTAGGCACGAAGTGCCCGCGCAGGGGCGGACAATGTGTCCGACGTGCTGCGCAATCCCAGTCGATGCGGGAAAAATGCCCTGGCATTCTTTGCAGTTGAAGCCGATTGCATGAGAAAGGCGCCCGAAGGCGCCTTTCCCGATTGAGCTTAGCAGCTCAATGATGGCTCCACCCGATCTCGATGAGCGACCGGGTGGCAGCGATCAGTGGTGATGACCACCTTCGCCGTGGACGTGGCCGTGGGCGACTTCTTCAGCCGAAGCGTCACGGATGTCGACCACTTTCACCTTGAAGTTCAGGCGCTGGCCGGCCAGCGGGTGGTTGCCGTCGACAGTCACGTCATCGCCGTCGATGTCGCGGATGGTGACGATCTGCATGCCGCCGTCCGGAGCGGAGGCGTGGAACTGCATGCCGACTTCCAGCTCGTCCACGCCTTCGAACATCTCGCGGGTCAGGGTGGCGACCAGTTCGGCGCTGTACTCGCCATAGGCCTCGGCCGGCTCGACGGTCACGTCCAGTTCATCACCGACCTGCTTGCCTTCGAGGGCTTTTTCCAGGCCGCCAATGATGTTGTGGGCACCGTGCAGGTAGACCAGCGGAGCGCCGCCGGCGGAGCTGTCGATGACCTCACCTGCGTCGTTGGTCAGGGTATAGTCGATGGAAACCGCCTTGTTGGCCGCGATCTGCATGGTTCGAAACCTATCTGATATAGAAGTTGAGCGCGTAAGTTTACGCGGCGACGCCCCCGAATGCGACCCGAAGACGGACGGACGGGACAACGCGGGGCCGCCTCGCCTGCTTGACTTTCATCAGGACGAAGACGGCCACTGGGTGGCAGTCTTGTCCTGCGGCCACACCCAGCACCTGCGCCACCAGCCGCCCTGGCAGTCACGGCCCTGGGTGCTGGATCCGCAGCAACGCAAGGCGCAGATCGGCCGCTGGTTCCCCTGCGGCTGGTGCGCCAAGGATTCCGACAGCAACAAGGAGTAGGCATGCCGGCTCGCAATATCCTGGTGATCAACTGCGGCAGTTCTTCGATCAAGTTCGCTCTGGTTCGAGAAGGGCGCGAAGACTTCATCCTCCACGGCCTGGCCGAGCGCCTCGGCTCCAACGGCGCCAGCCTGCGCTGGCAGGGCGAGACCGACGAGCAGCCGCAGACCCTGGAGCTGCCCGGTGGCGACCACAAGGCCGCCCTCGCCCGCCTGCTGCCGCTGGTGGCCCAGGCTGCGCAGGGCGAGTTGCACGCCATCGGCCACCGCGTGGTACACGGCGGCGAGCGCTTCACCCAGGCCTCGCGCCTGACCGATGAAGTGCTCAGCGCCATCCGCGAGACCTCGCCCCTGGCGCCGCTGCACAACCCGGCCAACCTGGTGGGCATCGACGCCGCCATGGCGCTCTACCCGGCCCTGCCGCACATCGCCGTGTTCGATACCGCCTTCCACCAGAGCCTGCCCGAGCGCGCCTACCGCTACGCCATTCCCGAGCCGCTGTACCGCGAGCAGCACGTACGCCGCTACGGCTTCCACGGCACCAGCCACCGCTACGTCAGCCACAAGGCGGCCGAGATGAGCGGGCTGGCGGTGGGCGACAGCTACTGGCTGTCCGCGCACCTGGGCAACGGCAGCTCCACCTGCGCCATCGCCAACGGCCAGAGCCGCGACACCAGCATGGGCCTGACCCCGCTGGAAGGCCTGATGATGGGGACCCGCTCGGGCGACGTCGACCCGAACCTGCACAGCCACCTGGCGCGCACCCTGGGCTGGAGCCTGGAAAAGATCGACCACATGCTCAACCACGACAGCGGCCTGCTCGGCCTGTCGGGGCTGTCCAACGACATGCGCACCCTGGAGCATGCTCGCGAGCAGGGCCACGCCAATGCGGCACTGGCCATCGAAGTATTCTGTTACCGATTGGCCAAGTCGCTGGCCTCGCTGACCTGTGCGCTGCCGCGGCTGGACGGCATCATCTTCACCGGCGGCATCGGCGAGAACTCCGCGCTGGTGCGCAACCTCACGGTCAAGCACCTGCACGTGCTCAACCTCGAACTCGACGGCGAGGCCAACGCCCGCTGCGTGCGCGGCGTCGGCGGGCCGATCCACCTCGCCGGGCACCCGCGCGTGCTGGTCATCCCGACCAATGAGGAAAAGCAGATCGCACTCGACACCCTGGCTGTCCTCGACTGAAGATTCATCGGTTGCGCCCCACAAGGGCACAGACCATTCCCGCACGGCTTAAGGAGCCCGGATGCACACCTTCTTTCTCGCGCCGACCGGTTTCGGTGTCGGCCTGACGTCCACCAGCCTGGGCCTGATCCGCGCCCTGCAACGCGCCGGTCTGAAGGTCGGCTTCTTCAAGCCCATCGCCCAGCCCCATGCAGGGGACGATGGCCCCGAGCGCTCCAGCGAACTGGTCGCGCGCACCCACGGACTCAACGCCCCAACGCCGCTGTCGCTGGCAAAAGTCGAGCGCATGCTCGGCGACGGCCTGCTCGACGAACTGCTCGAAGACATCGTCGGCATGTACAACAACGCCGCTGCGGACAAGGACGTGATGATCGTCGAAGGCATGGTGCCGACCAAGCACGCCAGCTACGCCGCACGCATCAACGCGCACCTGGCGCGCAGCGTGGATGCCGAAGTGATCCTCGTCTCCGCGCCGGACAACGAAACGGTCAGCGAACTGTCCGACCGCATCGAGATCCTCGCCCAGTTGTTCGGCGGCCCACGCGACCCGCACCTGGCCGGCCTGATCGTGAACAAGGTGCGCGGCGGGCAAAGCGACGACATGCCGCGCGACGCCGTGGAAGCCGCGCGGCTGTTCGGCGAGCGCCTGAAGGAACACTCCCCGCTGCTGCGCGACGGCGATGTGCGCCTGCTCGGCTGCATCCCCTGGCAGGACGAGATGAACGCCCCGCGCACCCGCGACGTCGCCGACTTGCTGGACGCCAGCGTGCTCAACGCCGGCGACTACGAACAACGCCGCGTGCAGAAGATCATCCTCTGCGCACCCTCCGCGCCGAATACCGTGCACCTGCTCAAGCCCGGCGTGCTGGTGGTGGTGCCGGGCGATCGCGACGACATCATCCTCGCCGCCTGCCTCGCCGCCATGAACGGCGTGCCCCTGGCCGGCCTGCTGCTGTGCTCGGGCCTGGCGCCGGACGCGCGGGTCATGGAGCTGTGCCGCAGTGCGTTGCAGAGCGGCCTGCCGGTGCTGACGGTGAAGACCGGCTCGTTCGACACCGCCGGCGACCTGTCGCGGATGAACAAGGAAATTCCGGTGGACGATCGCGAGCGCGCCGAGCGCGTCACCGAATTCGTCGCCGAACACATCGATTTCGAGTGGCTGAAGGACCGCTGCGGCGCTCCCCACGAGCTGCGTCTGTCACCACCGGTATTCCGCTACCAACTGACCCAGCGCGCCAACCGCGCCGGCAAGCGCATCGTCCTGCCCGAAGGCAGCGAGCCGCGTACCGTGCAGGCCGCCGCCATCTGCCATGCCCGCGGCATTGCGCGCTGCGTGCTGCTGGCCAAGCCCGACGATGTGCAGGCCGTGGCGCAGATGCTGGGCATCGTGCTGCCCGAGGACCTGGAAGTGGTCGACCCGGACCTGGTCCGCAGCCGCTACGTCGAACCCATGGTCGAACTGCGCAAGGGCAAGAGCCTGAACGCGCCGATGGCCGAGCAGCAACTGGAAGACAACGTCGTGCTGGGCACCATGATGCTCGCTCTGGACGAAGTGGACGGGCTGGTCTCCGGCGCCATCCACACCACCGCCAACACCATCCGCCCCGCCCTGCAGCTGATCAAGACGGCGCCGGGCTACAACCTGGTGTCCTCGGTGTTCTTCATGCTGCTGCCCGACCAGGTGGTGGTCTATGGCGACTGCGCGGTGAATCCCGATCCTTCGGCCAGTGACCTGGCGGAGATCGCCCTGCAGAGTGCCGCCTCGGCGCAATCCTTCGGCATCACCCCGCGCGTGGCGATGATCAGCTACTCCACGGGTGACTCCGGAACCGGCGCAGATGTCGATAAAGTCCGCGAAGCGACACGCATCGCGCAGGAAAAACGCCCCGATCTGTTGATCGACGGTCCCTTGCAGTATGATGCCGCCGCCATCGCCAGCGTGGGCCGCCAGAAGGCGCCTGACAGCCCGGTGGCCGGACGCGCCAACGTGTTCGTGTTCCCCGACCTGAACACCGGGAACACCACCTACAAGGCGGTCCAGCGCAGCGCCGACTGCGTCAGTATCGGGCCGATGCTGCAGGGCCTGCGCAAACCGGTGAACGACCTGTCACGCGGGGCGCTGGTGGACGACATCGTCTATACCATCGCGCTGACGGCGATCCAGGCGGACAGCGGCAAGGACGGCTGATAATCCAGGCACTAGGGATGTGCCCGTGAACGCATCACGCGCCCGGCCAACCGGGCGCCTACGTACAAGGACCATTCCTCGATGTTGAGTTTTCTCCCGCACACACTGCGCGGCATTCTCGCCACCCTGATCCTAGTGGTGAGCACACTGTGCTGGTGCATTCCGCTGCTCTCCATGTCCATCGTCAAGCTGCTGCTGCCCTTCGCCGCCGCGCAGCAGGTGTGCAGCAAGATCATGAGCCTGATCGCCGAAGGCTGGATCGCCTGCAACAAAGGCTGGATGAACCTGGTCCGCCGTACCGGCTGGAACGTGCAGGGCCTGCAGGGGCTGGAGTACGACCACTCGTATCTGGTGACCAGCAACCACCAGAGCTGGGTCGATATCCTCGTGCTGCAGTACCAGCTCAACCGCCGCATTCCACTGCTGCGCTTCTTCCTCAAGCAGGAGCTGATCTGGGTTCCGGTGATCGGCCTGTGCTGGTGGGCGCTCGACTTCCCGTTCATGAAGCGCTACACCAAGGCGTACCTCGCCAAGCACCCGGAAAAGAAAGGCAAGGACCTGGAAACCACCCGCAAGGCGTGCGCCAAGTTCAGCCGCATTCCCGTGGCGATCTTCAACTTCCTCGAAGGCACCCGCTTCACCCCGGAAAAGCATGACGAGCAGGCCTCTCCGTTCAGGCACCTGCTCAAGCCCAAGGCCGGCGGCATCGCCTTCGTCCTCGACGCCATGGGCGAACAGCTGCGCACCCTGGTGAATGTCACCATTCATTATCCCGACGGCCGCCCGACCTTCTGGTGTCTGCTGTCCGGCCGCCTGCGCTCGGTGGTGGTGCGTTTCGAAGAGATGGAAATTCCCCGCCAGTTCGTCGGCAGGAGCTACGATCAGGACGAAGGCTATCGCGCCGAGTTCCAGCTGTGGGTGAACCAGCTGTGGGAGCGCAAGGACCAGTTACTGGCCCAGTTGCACCGGGAGTTCCCGGCCGCCAAGGCTTGACCCAGCGTCGGTCACGCTACAACGAAAAAGCCCGCCAATCGGCGGGCTTTTTCATGGGCGCTGCTTACTGCTGGTACTGCTGGGTCTGCGCCCCCGGCAGGGCCTTCAGGTTCACTTCCACGCGGCGGTTCTGGGCGCGGCCATTGGCGTCGGCGTTGGACGCAATCGGTTGGTCCGGGCCCATGCCACGGGTGCTGACGCGGGTGCCGTCGACGCCCTGGGAGGTCAGGTAGGTCGCAACCGACTGCGCACGGCGCTGGGACAGGTCCATGTTGTGCTGGCGGCTGCCGGTGCTGTCGGTATAGCCGACGATCTCGATGCTGTTCTGGTTGAACTCCTTGAAGGAGTTGGCCAGGTTGTTCAGCGGGGTATAGAAGGACGGCGCGATATTCGCCGAGTCGGTGGCGAAGGTGATGTTGCCCGGCATGATCAGCTTGATGTCGTCACCCTGACGCTCGACCTGCACGCCGGTGCCCTGCATCTGCTGGCGCAGCTTGGCTTCCTGCTTGTCGGCGTAGTAGCCGTAGCCCGCCGCCGCGGCGCCCACGGCGGCGGCGCCGATCAGCGCGCCTTTGCCACGGTTGTTGTGGTCGATGGCGGCACCGGCGATGGCACCGGCCAGAGCACCCAGCCCACCGTACTTGGCGGTCTTGCTCACTCCGCCTTCGGCCGGAACCTGGGTGTTGGGATCATAGGGGTTCTGGGAGGCGCAACCGGCCATGAGGGCAAAGGCGGTGGCAGCCGCGACCATGGACAGACTACGTGCGGTGAACATGTCGGATGACTCCTCGAATTAGCGAAACACCCAGTAGCGGGCGGCAGTTTAGAGCTTAGGTCGTGCAAATAATTCCGTAGCAACCTTAAGCACGGATGAAGGGATTCTCCCGCATCTCGTCGCCCAGGTTGGTATCCGGACCGTGGCCAGTAACCACGGTGGCTTCTTCGTCCAGGGAATAGAGACGCTCGCGGATCGAACGCTCGATAGTGGCGTAATCGCCACCCCACAGGTCGGTGCGGCCGATGCTGCGGCGGAACAGCGTGTCGCCGGCGATCAGCAGCTTGTCCTTCGGGAACCAGAAACTCATGGAGCCCGGCGTGTGCCCCGGCGTATGCAGCGCCACGCCGCAGCCGCAGGCCAGTTCCTCGTCGTCGGCCAGCCATTGGTCCGGCGACGGCACCGGCGTATAGGGCACGCCGAACATGCGGCACTGCATTTCCAGGTTGTCCCAGAGGAACTGGTCGTCCTTGTGCAGGTGCAGGGTCGCGCCGGTCTTTTCCTTCATCTGCCCGGAGGCGAGGAAGTGATCCAGGTGCGCATGGGTATGGATGATGCTGACCACCTTGAGCCCCAGTGCGTCGAGACGTTGCAGGATGAGCTCGTGGTTGCCACCCGGATCGACGACGATGGCCTTCTTCGTCACGGGATCACCGATGATGGTGCAGTTGCACTGCAAGGGGCCGACAGGGAAGGTTTCGCGGATCAGGGCAGGCTGTTCGCTCATCAAGGGCTCGCTGGGTGGCGGAAGTACACGACGCCCATTTTCGCTGATTCCCCCTGCCCTGGCGAGCCGGCCCGGTCGACGGTTCAGTCGCCCTGGCGGTAATCCGTGGGCAGCTTGCCGGTCCACTTGCGGAACGCCCGGCGGAAGTTCGACGGATCGTTGAAGCCCAGCAACAGCGCGATTTCGTAGAGCGGCAAGTGGGTCGTGGTGAGGTATTGCAGGGCCAGGCGCTTGCGCACGTCGTCGAGCACTTCCTGGTAGGTGGTACCCAGGTTCGAAAGATGTCGACGCAGGCTGCGGCCACTGGTGTGCAGGTCCGTCGCCACCGCCTCCAGGTCGGGAAACTCGCCGGGGCGCGCCAGCAGCAGGCGGCGGATGCGGGTCAGCAGGCCTTCCTGCACGTCCAGCGTGGCCAGCAGCGCCTCGCACTGCTGCTCGCACATCTGCACCGTGGCCGGGTTGGCCAGCGCCATGGGCCGCGCCAGGTATTCGCTGGGCAGGCCGATGAAGTGGAACGGCTGGTCGAACAGCACTTCGCCGCCGAATACCTCGGCGTAGCGCTCGGCGTAGTCCGGCTCGGCATGGGCGAAGCCAACACTGACGCCCTGCAGCGGCTCGCCCACCAGGAAGCGGGCGATGGTGTGCAGGCTGGTCATCAGACCCTCGGCGGCGAAGCGGCTCGTCGGCCCGAGGGGAATCGACTCGCTGGCCCGCAGGTAGGACACGCCGCCGTCTTCCACCATCTCCAGATCGTAGGCCAGGCCCAGCACGCGGTAGTACTTCAGGGCGAAGGCGATGGCACGCTCGAGATTGGCGCTGGACAGCACGGCGTAGCCGAGGATACCGTGGGTGGAGACGTTCAGCCGTTGCCCCAGCAGCAGGCCGAAGGCGGGTTCGTTGCAGTGCGCCAGGGCGGCGCTGGACAACTGATGGAAATCGACGAAGGACAACCGACCGTTGGGGCTCTGCAGTACTTCGGGGCGCACGCGGGCCAGCTCGAACAGGCGCGCGCGCGGCACGCCAAGCTCTTCGGCAAGGTCCAGGAGCGCCTGCGCATAGGCGACCGGCACCAGTTCGGCGGTGAAATTGAGCGGTTGCTTCATCGTTCTTCTTATGTTGACCGCTGGCCGGATATGACCGGAAAGTTGGCAGACAATAACCTTGTGACGCTTCCGCTACAAGCCCAGAGTAATGACCATGGACAACCACCACACTGGAGCCGCCATGGCCAGCACCACCCCCGCAGGACTGGAGATCAAGCCCCGGCACATGGACTTCGACCTGCCCGATCCGCTGCCGCGTCACTGGCACGGCGGAGACGCTTTCAAGTCCCACCTGTTCGACGCCATGTCGGTACTCTTCCCCGACGGCGAGCGCTTCTTCATCGACTCGGTGCGGCAGTTCCGCGACCAGATCAGCGACCCGGTGCTGAAAGAGCAGATCCGCGGCTTCATCGGCCAGGAAGGTCACCACAGCCGCGAGCACCTGACCTACAGCCAGCGCCTGCGCGACCTGGGCTACGACGTCACCGCCATCGAGAAACGCGCCCAGGCGCGCATCCGCTTCACCCAGAAGAAGTTCCCCGCCAAGCGCCAGTTGGCCGCGACCGCAGCGCTGGAACACATCACCGCGATCATGGCCAACGGGCTGCTGACCGACCCGCGCACCATGGAAGGTGCCGACCCGGTGATGCAGCGCCTGTGGCGGTGGCACGCACTGGAAGAAACCGAGCACAAGGCGGTGGCCTTCGACGTCTACAACCAGGTCTGCGGCAGCCGCAAGCTGCTGCGCCGGGCGATGCGCATGGCGACCTTCTTCTTCGTGCTGGATACCTTCCGCGGCCTGGTGCACATGCTCAAGGTGGACGGCCTGCTGTGGAATTGGCGCGTCTGGCGCGACGGCATCAAGTGGACTTGGGGCAAGCACGGCGTGTTCCGCCCACTGCTGCGCGAGTACCTGGATTTCTTCAAGTCCGACTTCCATCCATGGCAGCACAACAACCTCGATGTGCTCTACGAGGTACGCAAGGAATACGACCCGCAGCCGCTGGCACACGCTGGCTGATCCGCGCCTCGCTTCGAACACCGCCCCGCCCTGTCGGGGCGGTGTCGTTTGCGGACGCAGAGCCCTCTGTAGGAGCGAGCTTGCTCGCGAAGCTCTTTACTCGGCTGGAGAATCTGGCGCTCATGCGGTTCGCGAGCAAACTCGCTCCTACAAAAAGCCGTTAGAGAAAAAAGCCCGGCGCTTGGCCGGGCTTTTTCTTGGGGCGATCAACAGTCAAGCATGCAGAAAGCGCAGCGCATCCGCCGCCGACTCCTCGGGGATTTCCTCCATCGGGATATGCCCCACGCCCGGATACACCTTCACCTCGATCCCCGGTACGTCACGCTGCCACATCGGCACATGGCGCGGCGAAATCCAGCGATCGCGCTCACCCCACATCAGCATCGTCGGCACCTTCAGCGCGGCGACGCGGTTGGGGGTGGTAGGCAGCTCCTCGCGGTTGGCCTTCACCAGTACGCGGAAGATGTCGATCATCGCGCGGCGGTTACCCGGCCGGCGGCTGATGTCGTAGTAACGATCGATCACACCCGGCTTGATCTTGCGCGCATCGCCGTAGACTTCCTTGATGCCCTGCGCCACCATGGCGCGCGGCATCCACATCGGCATCATGATGCCGGCGCCGGGCAGTACGGCGCTGGCGATCATCAGCGGCACCTTCTGCATGTAGTAGCCGGCCGGGTCGATGAGGATCAGCCGCTCGACGCGGTGGGCGTTGGCCAGCGCATAGTTCCAGGCGATGTAGCCGCCCAGCGAGTTGCCGGCGATGGACACCTGCTTGAGGTCCAGGCGGTCGAGGAACAGGCCGAACACCTTCACCAGGCGCTCGCCGTCGTACTCGCGGTCCTGGCCGCCACCAGTGAGGCCGAAGCCGGGAACATCGAGGCGGATGATGCGGAAGTGCTCGGACAACTCGGCGACCCAGCCGTCCCAGGTATGCAGCGAGGCCATTACGCCGTGGACCATCACCAGCACCGGTTTGTCGGGGCTGCCTTCGTCGCGGTAATGGATGTCGAAGCCGTCGACGTGGATGAACTTCGAACCGGACTCGGGCGAAGCGTAGCGTGCCTTCAGCGCAGCCAGCGGCAGGTGGCCGAAACCATAGCGGGCCAGGCCCTCGGCCAGCGGCGGTTGCACAGACAATGTGGCGGTCATGGACGAGTGACTCCCGTGCTTGTTGTTCTCAAACCCGAATCACACCACAGCGCCCACGTCGCCGCGCCCAACCTAGGTAGTGTCGAGGCCCGTCACGGGATGACGCAGGCCTTGCACCTGGTTAACCTAGCCCGACCCGCCCTCGCGCAAGGAAAGCCCGTTCGTGCCGATCCTGACTCGCCGTTCGCTGTGGCCGCTGGCCGTGCTGTTGCTGCTCCTGTGCCGCCCGGCCCTGTCCGCCGATCTCTATTACCTGGGCCAGAAGATTCCCGACATCCAGCGCAACTGGACCAGCGCCGACTACCAGGTGCTGATCGACGCGCTGAAGAAGATCGACGAGACCCAGGTCAACGGCCTGCCCCGGCGCAGCGGCGAGTTCACCGGGCCGATCTACCAGCGCATGGTCAGCGAGGAAAATTTCCGCCCGCAGCTGAACATCTACGCGCCGCTGGAGCTGCGGCAGAACGAGGCGCGCGAGGTGCTGTTCAAGCTCAAGGAGCTGATGCGCCTGTACTTCAACTTCCGCGCCGCCAAGCAGCCCTACGGTGCCGAGGCGCTGGGCCTGATGAGCTACTCGCTGCGCGAACAGGCGATCCTGTTCAACCTGACGGTGGAGTTCTGGATGACCCTGGCACAGAGCGAGCAGCGCAACCCGGTACGCCTGCAGGGCATGCAGGAAGCCAAGGCCGCCGCCTCGATGCTCACCAGCAGCGCGCTGGACTACCTCGGCCTGACTGCCCAGTTCGATCGCCAGGACCTGGTGCTCTACAGCGCCGAACTGGCAAAGCAGTTGCCTGAACTCTTCATCCACCTGCCGCCGGAAGTGCGCGTGCAACTGCTGATGCGCGTGGATGAACTGGCGCAGAAGCACGCCTACCCAGAGGTGCGCGAGAACATGCGCGACCTGCTGCCGGTACTGCAGGCGATCCAGGCGGATGTTCAGAAACAGCTGGCCGCGCCAGCCAAGGGGCAGGCCGCGCCCAAGGGATTGGATTTGAGTGCGCCGGCGGAGGCGGAGAAGAAGAAGGGGATGTGAGCCTGGAGCCAGCGGATCGCTGTTTAGATAGCTGAAGATCAGCCCAGCATCGGAGCCCACGGCTCGGCACCCTCACTCCAGCCCTATCCCAGAGGGAGAGGGAGCCGTCCGCGCCGGCTGATGCCTTGGCCACTCCCTGCTCCGATCAGTCCCCTCTCCCTTAGGGAGAGGGGAAACCCAGGTAGAGGAGCTCCTACCGCAGCAACCCCATCTCCTTCGCCCGCGCCACCGCCTGGGTACGACGTTCCACGCCGAGTTTGTCGTTGATGTGCCGGGCGTGGCTCTTCACGGTATGCAGGGAAATGAACAGGCGATCGCTGATCTCCTGGTTCGAGCAGCCCTGGGCGATCAGTTCCAGCACGGCCAGCTCACGGCCGCTGAGGCAGTCGGTGAGCGTCGTGCTGCGCTCCGGCGCCGCCGGCAAGCGTTCACGCAGGGCCTCGATGGCTGGCGAGGTGACCCGCACGGCCAGTTGCTCGCGCAGCCATTCCGGATGTTGCTGCAGCACTTCCTGAAGCGGGATCGTCAGGCCGGCGGCCAGGCCGCTCAGGCACTCGCCCAACTCGAAGGAAGCCTCGCGCTCGCGGCCATCCTGCAGCAGCAAGGCAACCAGCTGGCCCTGGGCAAAGCGCGCCTGCAACTGCGCACCACCTTGCAGGGCGCCGCTGGCCACGGCTCGCAGGCGTGCTTCGGCCTCGGTCATGCGGCCTTCGCGGCGCTCCAGTTGGGCCTGGAGCATTTCCACATTGCGCGGCAGCTGCGGCGAGCATTCCGGTGGCGTGGCCGGCTCGGCGCCGGTGTAGGTGTCGCGCAGACGCTCCAGCCAGGCACTGGCCAGTTCGACCTGGCCCTGGCCGAGCCAGAGCTCGCATTTGATCAGGGTGATGGCCGACAGGTAATAGACCGGCGGCACGTCCCAGACATGCATCATCCGCTCGACCTCGGCGAGGTGGGCGAAGGCACGGGTGTAGTTGCCCAGCCGCCCCTCCAGACTTGCCAGCACGCAGAAGCCGATCACCAGGCTGATGTCGCGGCAGGCGCGGGCTTCCTCGATGCCGGCCTTGAGGCACTTGCGCGCCTCGTCCGGTTGCAGCGCGAGGCTGCGCAGGTAGCCCTGGTAAAGCATCAGCCGGCCACGCACGGCATAGCGCCGCTGCGAGGACAGACCGGAAAGCCGCGCCAGCCCCTGGCGCACTTCGTCTTCGGCACGCAGCACTTCACCGCGTGCTTGCAGTACGCGGGCACGGTCGTAATGGACCATGGCCTCGAACAGCGGATTGCCGAAGCGCTGCGCCAGCTCCAGCGCTTCTCTGTTGAGGCCGCGCGCGCGCCACAGATCGTCGCGCACGATGGCCAGGTTGCTCAGCGTCGACAGGCACAACAGGCGCGGGCCGAAGCGTTCCGGGCCAAGGCCGTGCATGGCCTCTTCGCAGTGGCGCTCGGCCGCATCGATCTCGCCGCGGCCACGGGCAATCACTCCGGCCAGAGCCTGCCATTGCGCCAGCAGATCGCGCTGGGCCGTGGCATCGGCGGCGGGCAGGAAGCGCGACAGCTGCGCAGCCAGTTCCTCCGCCGCATCCAGCTGGCAGGCCAGCGCCAGCGCCCAGCTGTACAGCACGATCAGACGCGACGTGCTGGCCAGCAGGCTGTCGGGCAGGTCCATCTTCCAGCGCAGCAGCGTGGCGACGTTCTGCTCGGCCAGCAGTTGTTCTTCGGAAAGGCTCTGTACCAGGCTCGCCGCGACTTCCGGATGGCCGGCGCGCAGGGCCTGCTCCACCGCGTCATCGAACAGTCCCTGGGCGCTGAACCAGCGGCACGCGCGAAGGTGCAGCGCAGCGGTGGACGGCCCTGAGCCAGGCAGCGGGCGCGCCAGCAGAAGGTCGGAGAACAGGTGGTGATATCGGAACCACTGGCCTTGCTCGTCCAGCGGCACGAGGAACACCTGGTGCTGCTGTAGATGGCGCAGGATCGATGCGCTGTCGTGTGCGTCACGCAGCGCGTCGCAAAGCTCGGCAGAGAAGCGTTCGAAACGCGCGGTCTGGGCCAGGAATACCTGGACCTCCGGCGACTGCTTGTCGATCACCTCTTCCAATAGATAGTCGCGGATCAGCTCCTCCGCGCCATGCACCGAAAGATCGGGCACGTTCGCCGCCAGTTCGTCGCCATGGGCCAGCAGCCACAGGCGCAGGCCGGCGATCCAGCCTTCACTGCGCTCGACCAGGTTGTCCAGGGCGTTGTCGTCGAGCTGGGCGCCGCTGGCCGAGACCAGTTGCGCGGTTTCCTCGACGGTCAGGCGCAGGTCCTGTTCGGTGAACTCCAGCAGTTGCCGCGACAGGCGCAGGCGCGCGAGGTGCCAGTCCGGCCGCTGGCGGCTGGTGACCAGCACGACCAGGCCGGCGGGCTGGTGATTGAGGAGGAACTGCAGGCAGCGGTCGAGCACCGCGCCCTGGGCCAGGTGGTAGTCGTCCAGCACCAGCAGCAATGGACGGTCGACGGACAGGCTGCCGACCAGTTCATCGAGCAAGTCATCGAGCCAGGATTCGAAAGCGAACGGCTGGTGGCGCTGGCGCATTTTCAGCAGCGCCAGGGCTTCTTCACCGAGGGTGGGGAAATGCAGGCGCAGGCCTTCGAGCAGGCGTTCGAGGAATCGGCCGGGGTCACTGTCCCTGCCACTGAGCCCCAGCCACAGACTGCGCCATTGGCTTTCCAGGGTCTGACAGAATTCGATGGCCAGCGAGCTCTTGCCGAATCCGGCCGGCGCGGACACCAGTATCAGCCGCCCCTCCAGCCCGGCGGCCATGCGCTGACAAAGCTGCGAGCGGGCGACGTGGCCATGCGGCAGCGGCGGCCGGAAGAAGCGGCTGCCGGCCGTGCTGGGGTTAATATCGGTCAGACTTGGCAGAGTCGAGAAGTCGGTCATCGGCCTGGCTCTTGCTCTAGCTCTTATCGCTATGTCAACGAAGGTCACACTGCCGTCCGAGCCTAGCCGCTCACGGCCAGGAATAGAAGTCGATTTTGTTACCTTTGCTCACAAGATGACTGGAATAAGTCCGACATTCTTCCCTCCATTCATCTGACAGATGATGCTCCATAAAAAAACCGGCCCGAAGGCCGGTCTTTTTTCACCGCGGAACCACCCGTGGGGATCGGGGGATCAGCGCACGCCTTCCTGGCGAAGCGCTGCCAGGGTGAAGTCGCTTTCCGAAGCGCTGTAGTTGAAGTCGTAGGCGGATTTCTCCTCGTTCTTCAGCCCCAGCACCAGGTAGCGGCCGGACAGCAGGTCATACAGGGTTTCCGCGGTGTACCACGGTACCTGGTAGTTGTAATAGTACTGGTTGAACGCCTCGGCTACGCGCCACAGGGTGCCACGACCGTCGTAGTGGTCGATTTCCACGGCCTGCCAGGTGTCTTCGTCGATGAAGAAGTCACGCTTGGCATAGATGTGGCGCTCGCCCGGTTTCAGGGTGGCGGTCACGTGCCATACGCGGTGCAGCTCGTAGCGGGTCAGGTCCTGGTTCAGGTGACCGGGCTTGATGATGTCGGCGTACTTGAGCTTGGGATCATCGAGCTTGTAGTTGTTGTACGGAATGTACAGCTCCTGCTTGCCCACCAGTTTCCAGTCGTAGCGGTCCGGCGCGCCGTTGTACATGTCCAGGTTGTCGGAGGTACGCAGGCCGTCGGCGGCGGTACCCGGGCCGTCGTAGGAGACCTGCGGCGCACGGCGGACGCGGCGCTGACCGGCGTTGTACAGCCAGGCCAGGCGCGGTTCCTTCACCTGGTCGAGGGTCTCGTGCACCAGCAGCACGTTACCGGCCAGACGCGCCGGGGCGGTTACACGCTGCTTGAAGTAGAACAGCACGTTGCTCGGCTTGCTGGCGTCGTAGTCCTTCAGGTCGGTGCGGAAGACGAATTCGTCCTGGAAGTACACCAGCGAGTAGGAACCGTTGACCTGCGGCGTGGCCTGGGTCACCAGACGGCGTACGTGGCCGCCACGGTAGCGGGTGATGTGGTTCCAGATGACTTCCAGGCCGTCCTTCGGAATCGGGAAGGGGTTAGCCGTCTGGAAGTTTTCCAGGCCGTTGCCGCCCTGCAGCAGTTTGGTATTGGTGGCGTTCTGCTTGGTCGCGGCGAGCACGCTGTCCGGCACGGTGGCGGTCCGGTGCGTCGGATACACCGGCATCTTGTAGGTGTCTGGGTAGCGCTTGAACATAGCCTGCTGGCCGGGGGTCAGCTTGGCCTTGTACTGATCCATGTTCTGCGCGGTGATGGTGAACAGCGGCTTCTCGTTGGCGAACGGGTCGCTGAGGAAGCCCTTGCTGTCGGCGGTGCCGGCATTCTTGGGCAGGCCGCCGGTCCAGGCCGGGATGCTGCCGTCGGCGTTGCCGGCCTTTTCTGCGCCCATCGGAGTCAGGGTAGAACCCAGCTTCGCCGCTTCATCGGCAGAGACGGCCGCCATCACCTGGGAGGCGATGAGGCTGAGCGCCAGGGCGCCCGTGTGCAGCAGGATCTTTGTTGTTCTCATTCGTTTATCGTCCTCGTTGAGTCTTTGCCCACCGCGGTGGCCGCGCTTGCAAACGCGGTTCGCGGGTCTTGTCTGCTGCTCGCGCGGGGCGGGTCACCCCGCCCGCGCGGATGGCCCGCCACGCGGGCGGGCCGGTTGCCGGTTGAACGGCCGGCTTAGAAGGTCACACCGAAGCTCAGGCTGACGAAGTCACGATCGTCGACGGTGCTGTACTTGCCGTCGAAGTAGTTGGTGTAGGCCAGGCTTGCGGTGTAGGTGTTCAGATAGTCGGCGTCGATACCCAGGCTGATCGCCTTGCGGCCTTCCTCGAAGTTGCCGCCAGGGCCGGGGGAGTAACCGTCCACGTCGTGCTGCCAGGCCACGTTGGGCTTGAGGTTCACACCGGCGAAGACGTCGTTGTAGTCCCAGATGGCGCGGGCGCGGTAGCCCCACGAGTCGGCAGTGGTAAAGCCTTCGCTTTCGCAGTTGCGGCTGACGTTGTTGGCGTTGGCGGTGCCCAGGGTGGAGACGTTGAGCGCTTCGCACGTCGGACGGCCGTTGAGGCTGCCGTTCAGCGGGCCAGGACCGAAGACCGGGTCACGGCCGTAGCGCGCCTTGTTCTGGCTTTCCAGGCCGCCGACGTGGGTCCAGCCAACTTCGCCCACCAGGGTCAGGCGCTCGGCGCCCATGACCTGGTCGAAGAAGTGGGTGAAGGTGGTCTGCAGTTGGGTAACTTCCTTGCGGCGGTAGCCATGCAGGTCCTGGCCGGCGGTGCCGGTCAGCACGGAGGCGTTGTCGTAGACGTGGTTGCCGCCGATGGACACCGGGTCCAGGCCGGAATACAGGATGTCGGTGGTGTTCAGTTGGACCGGGGCGTTCGGACGGTAGCTGATCTCGCCCTGCCACGCGGTGCCGGTGGGCAGCGTGGTGGAGAAGCTCAGGCCGTAGAGACGGATGTCTTCGGGGTACTCGATGAAGTAGCTGGAGTTCCCCGCCATCGCCGCCGCGCCGGCTTGGGCCGCCAGGGACGGGCTGATCGCCGCAATGTTGGTGATCAACTGGTTGATCTGCGCCACCTTGGCGGTGTCGGCGCCACGGCCGCTGAAGATCGGCAAGCGGCTGTGGTAGTTCATATAGTAGCCGCCGAACTCGGTGTTCAGGCTGTCGGCGAAGTACTTCAGGGAGAAGCCGTACTGGCCGCTGTCGCGGGCGTCACGGTCCGGGCCACGGCGCACCACGATACCCTCGTTCCACGGCGAGGGAGTCAGGGCCAGGCTTGGGCCGAGCAAGGAGTTCAGGGTGTTGATCGATGCCTGATTGTTGGTCAGCACCGCCAGGTTCTGGGTGCAGCCATCAGCCACCACGTCCGGCTGGGAGAAGAAGGTGCCGCAGTTGTCGACCACCGTCTGGTCCCACTCCAGCTGATAGAAGCCTTCGGCGGAGAGGTTCTCGGTGAGGTTCTGCGACAGGTAGAACATGTTCACCGGCACCAGGGCTTCCTTGATCTCGGAGCCCGGACGGCGGAAGGCGGTGACGTCGAACGGGTTGATCACGCTGATGCCGTTCTGGATGAAGGTACTTTCACCCCAGTTCACCACCTGCTTGCCCAGGCGCACGGTGCCCGGCAGGTCGGCGATGTTGTAGTTGTGATAGATGAAGGCGTCGAGAATCTCACCGCCGGAGGCCTGGGCGGCTTCCTTGCGGTTGTGGTCGGAGAGCGGCTTGAACTCGGTATTTTCGTCCTTCTGCTCGAAGTCATACCAGTACTTGCCACGTACGAACACGCCGGTGTCGCCGTACTTGAGTTCGAGGTCGTGGATGCCCTTGAAGATCTTCGAGAAGGTCTTGCCGGCCTTGTAGTTCAGGTGACCATCGTCGGAAGTCTGGGACAGGCCCTTGCCGCCGTTGTTCACGCCGATGAGATTGCTGTTGGGGTTCTGTGTCGACCAACTGGCCCCCACGGACAGCGTCGAGTCGAACGAGCCTTCGATTTCCCCGATGTTGAAGCTGACAGCGGAAGCGGGAGCCGCCAGCGAAGAAGCCAGGCTGACTGCCAGCGGCAACCGTGCCAGGCGCCAGATATGTTGCATGGTTTTCATCGACGCTACTCCATGTGTTTTTTGTTATGAGTAGTGGCGACTATATCCAGCGCCCCACAACGCTTGATCGCTCGAAAGTGTGATTTGTCTTACAAAGGCCCTGACTAGACGCTTGCGCAGGCCCCAAGGTGGCGTGATCACTGGGCTGCGCCGTGCCAAGCGCTTGCTTGGCACGGCCGCCCGCCAACCGTGACTTGCCGGTCGTCGGTCACACCGTGGAGAGGAAGGCGCTGCCGGCCTCCTGCCATTGGGCGATGTCTACCCGGATGCGCTTCTTGTCGAGCTTACCAACGCTTGTCTTGGGAACTTCAGTAACAACGGCGATCTGCGATGGAATCGCCCATTTGTTGATGTTGCCCTGCTCGACGAAAGGCTTGAGGTGCTCGCGCAGCCCCTTGGCATCCAGCGCGAGGCCATCGCGCAGCACCAGCAGGGCGAATGGGCGCTCGCCCCACTGCGGATCGGGCACGCCGACCACCGCCACTTCGCGCACCGCCGGGTGGCGGCTGATGAGGTCTTCAAGCTCCAGGGAGGACAGCCATTCGCCGCCGGTCTTGATCACATCCTTGATCCGGTCGCGAATATCGATGAAGCCCATGCCATCCAGGGTCGCCACGTCGCCGGTATGCATCCAGCCGCCGGTCCAGAGCTCCTCGCCTTTCTGCGGCTCCCGGAAGTAGCCCTGGGTCAGCCAGGGCGCGCGCAGCACCAGCTCGCCCTGGGATTCGCCGTCGGCCGGCAGGAGTTCGCCGTGTTCATCCATGATCGCTGCCTCCACCAGCGGCACTGGCACACCGGCCTTGATGCGGTAGGTAGTGCGCTCGTCCTCGCTGCCGGCGCACAGTTCCTGGTTGAGGTAGCCACAGGAGATCAGCGGGCAGGTCTCGGACATCCCGTAAGCGGCGGTAAGCTGGATGCCGCGGGCCTTGGCGGCATCGTAGAGCGCTCGATTAAGGGCGCTGCCACCGATAATGATCTTCAGCCCACCAAAGTCGTGATCCCTGGCGCTGGCGGCGTTGAGCATCATCTGCAGGATGGTCGGCACGCAGTGGGAGAAGGTCACCTTCTCCTCACGGATCAGCTTGCACAGCAGCTCCGGCTCGTAACGCCCCGGGTAAACCTGCTTCACCCCCAGCATGGTCGCCACGTACGGCACGCCCCAGGCGTGGACGTGGAACATCGGTGTGATTGGCATGTAGACGTCGTCGGTGCCCATCAGGCGGATGCTGTCCAGGCTGCCGATGGTCGAAGCCATGGCCAGGGTATGCAGCACCAGCTGACGGTGGGTGAAATACACCCCCTTGGGGTTACCGGTGGTGCCGGTGGTATAGAAAGTGGTGGCCACCGAGTTCTCGTCGAAATCTGGGAACGCGTAGCGCGGACTGGCGGCAGCCAGCAGGGTCTCGTACTCACCGACACAATTGGGCAGCGTGCTGGTCTTGTCCGCACCGTCGGTGATCAGCAGGGTCTTTTCCACCGTGGTCAATTGCCCGGCGATGCCCTGGTAGAGCGCGGCGAATTCGCTGTTGACCAGCACGAAGCGGTCGTCGGCGTGGTTCATGGTGTAGAGGATCTGGTCCGGCGAAAGACGGATATTGATGGTGTGCAGCACCGCACCGATCATCGGGATGGCGAACATGCACTCCAGGTAACGGTGACTGTCCCAGTCCATCACCGCCACCGTGTCACCGGCCTTCACACCGGCGTCGGTCAGTACGTTGGCCAGTCGCGCCACACGCTCGTTGAACGTGGCATAGGTGTAACGCACGCTGTCGCGATAGACGATCTCCCTGCCCTTTTCATAACGACTGCCGGACAGCAGCAGGCTCTTGATCAACAACGGATACTGATAGGCGTTCTGAGCAGCGGGGATGACGCGGGTTTTCAGCATGGCGTGCGCACTCTCAAGGCTGGATTTCGAGTTGAGTCTCATCAGGATGAGACCGACTCTAGAGCGCTGCGCCGAGCCATTCATCAGTCAAAAGAGTGATTTGCCGATGACTCTTTGGCGACATCCGGTCACGCGGTAGAATACTGACGCCCGTCCGTTCACGGCCGGTACCTTTACCCGGAGTCCGCGTAGGGCCTGCGAGCTAGAGCAGAACAAGGCGGAAGCAGGCGAGGGAGCGGAGTTTACATCTTGTAAATGAGCATGACTCGCTTCGCTCGCCCCTGCGGGGCCGCGCTGAAGCGCGTTAGCCGCAAGCGGCTTCCGAGCCTGCTTCCAACGCAGTTCTACCGATGCGCAGCCGGTCCTACGCGGACTCCTACAACAAGAGCGAAGAGGTTAGTCATGTCCGAGATCGTCATCGTCAGCGGCGCCCGTACTCCCATGGGCGGCTTCCAGGGCAGCCTGTCCGGCGTTTCCGCCGTCGACCTGGGCGCCATCGCCATCCGCGAAGCCATCTCCCGTGCCGGCATCCAGCCCGAAGACGTGCAGGAAGTGATCATGGGCAACGTGTTGCCCGCCGGTCTGAAACAGGGCCCTGCCCGCCAGGCGTCGCTGAACGCCGGCCTGCCCGCCGCCACCGGCTGCACCACCATCAACAAGCTCTGCGGCTCCGGCATGAAAGCCGTGATGCTGGCCCACGACCTGCTCAAGGCGGGCACCAACAGCGTGATGGTCGCCGGCGGCATGGAAAGCATGTCCAATGCTCCCTACGTGATCGAGAAGGCCCGCACCGGCCTGCGCATGGGCCACGGCGAGATCAAGGACCACATGTTCCTCGACGGCCTGGAGGACGCCCGCACCGGCCGCCTGATGGGTTCTTTCGCCCAGGAAACTGCCGATAAGTACAACGTCACCCGCGAGGAAATGGACGCCTACGCCATCGAATCCCTGCAACGCGCCCAGGCCGCCATCAAGGACGGCTCGCTCGCCTCGGAAATCGTCCCGGTCACCGTCACCACCCGCAAGGGCGAGACCGTGGTCAAGGACGACGAGCAGCCGCTGACCGCCAACCTGGACAAGATCCCCGGCCTGCGCCCGGCCTTTCGCAAGGACGGCACCATCACCGCCGCCAACGCCAGCTCCATCTCCGATGGCGCCTCCGCGCTGGTCCTGATGACCGCCGAAGAAGCCGCCCGCCGTGGCCTCAAGCCGCTGGCGAAGATCGTCGCCCACGCTACCCAGAGTCAGGACCCGGCCGAATTCACCCTGGCTCCGATCGGCGCCATGGCCAACCTGTTCAAGAAGGCCGGCTGGAGCAAGGACGACGTCGACCTCTTCGAGATCAACGAAGCCTTCGCCATGGTCACCATGCTCGCCATGCGCGAACACGGTCTGGACCACGCCAAGGTCAACGTTTACGGCGGCGCCTGCGCCCAGGGCCACCCGGTCGGTTCCACCGGCTCGCGGATCATCGTTACCCTGATCAACGCCCTGCAGAAAAAGGGCGGCAAGCGTGGCGTGGCCTCGCTGTGCATTGGCGGCGGCGAAGCCACCGCGGTGGCGATCGAATTGGTCTGATACTTCGTCAGGCATGAAAAAGGGGCGCCTCGGGCGCCCCTTTTTCATTCGGAACAAAGCATTCCTGCAGGAGCGTTCAGCGCAACTCGGTGAAGGCCAGCTTGATCCCCAGGCCGATCAGTACCACGCCCATCAGCCGGTCGAACCAGTGGCCCATGCGAGCGAAGCCGGCGCGCACGCGTTGCTGGCTGAACAGCAGCGCCACCAGGCAGAACCACACCGCCGTGGCACAGGCCAGGTACACGCCATAACCGGCCTGGACCAGCAACGGCGTATGCGGGTTGATCACCACGGTGAACAGCGAAAGGAAGAACAGCGTGGCCTTGGGGTTCAGCCCGTTGGTGACGAAACCGGCGACATAGGCACCACGAGCCGTACGGGCGACCGGAGCCGCCATCGTCTCTGCCGCCGCCGGATCAGCCGGGCGCGCACGCAAAGCCTTGAAGCCGATGTACAGCAGATAGGCCGCTGCCAGCCATTTCAGTGCGTTGAACAGCACGATCGACTGCGACACGATCAGGCCGATGCCCAGCAGCGAGTAGGTGACGTGGAGGAAGATCGCGCTACCCACGCCCAGTGCCGTCCAGGTGCCGGCACGGCGGCCGTGGGTCACGCTCTCGCGCACCACCACGGCGAAATCCGGGCCGGGGCTGGCCACCGCCAGCAGGTGAATGAACGCCACCGTGAGAAATTCCGCCCAGTACATCGCGCCTCCGAACAACCGCCGAGAAAAGCTCATCTTCTATACGAAGCGACGGGCAACCGACAAGCCGCTGGCAGGAGACGCGGAAACTAGCGCGCGCCGGCGTGGCCAAGAGCGTGCAGCAGAGGAAGCTGACGCAGCGGGCAGGCCTGCCAGGGCGAAAGATAGTCGGCGAAAGGGCTGATGCCGTCCAGCAGTTCCATGCCGCTACGGATGAGGCGCTTGCCGACCTCCCAATCCTCGTTGGCCAGGGCATGGCCGAGCACCATCGAGATCAGGTATTGCTCCCAGCAATCGAACGCCGCACGGGCCTGACGAGCCATGTGGCGCAGGGCATTCCAGAGTGCCTCTTCATCCAGCAACCCAGCACTGAAAGCCAGCCGCGCACCGAAGGCTGCACGCTCCAGATCGTAGGCCAGCAGGGTCTGACAGTCCTCGATCATCTCCGGATCGTGCCCGGCCTTGAGCAATGCCCGCCGCGCCTGCTCGAAGCGCGCCCCACAGGCCACTCCGTCAGTTTTCCGCTTACCACCCACGGTGCCCAGTTGTCCTAGCAAGGGGTCCAGCTTCAGTCGGCTGCCATGGTCCATCAGCCACTCCATACGCTGGAGAACGCCATTCTGGTCGGTGGCGTTCCAACGTTCGGCGAGCCAGGCCCGGTTCAGTTCCCGTTCATGGTCCGCGATCGCCAGGGAATCGGCACGCGCGCCACCACTGGTAGCGATCAGCGCCCCGAAGGCGAGCAGTGCCCGCCGCGCAGGGAGGCCGGGCCTTTCGACCGGGTGTTCCGAGTGCAGGACCACCTCGGCCACCTGTATGCCCGCCAGCGGATGCGCCTGCCACAGGCCAGCCACCGCATTGCCTTTACGCCTCTCCCCCATGAGCTCCTTGAACGCACGGATCGCCAGCGCAGTCTGTTGCCCGTCGCGCAGCAGGGTTGCCCGTCCCAGCACGAAGGAGGCGGCGTAGTCCTGCCAGTTGGCGAAGCTGCGGATCGCCGCGTCGGCAACCCAGGCCAGGGTCAACCAGGCCTCGGCTTCGGTGAGGTATCCACAGGCACGGCAGCGACGTGCCAGCCAGGCGATGCATTCGTAGTCATGGGCGGCCATCGACAAGTGACACGGCAACGTCAGGCCGGCCTTGACCCAGGCCTGCTTCGCCCGCTGCCAGCGCAACCGCTGCTCACCGTCGAACGCACTGGATTCATTGCGCTGCAGGCGCTGAAAGTCACCGTCCAATTGCTGGCCATGGGCTTCGAGCAACATATCCTGCAAGGTGCTGCGAGCCGAACCGGCATCGTCTATGCCCCAGCATTCACCCAGTTCCCTGGCCAGGCCGGCGGCGACCTCCGAGCACTCGCCAGCCAGCGAATGCCCAACCGCCCCGTTACAGGCTGCCATCAGTGCGCCGAAGCACAGCAGGGGCTCGGGGCCAGCCGGGGTACTCGGTCGGCGCCACCGCGCCCGTGGACCGGGAAAATGCCCATCACCGCGCAGCCCGACGCGTGCGCCGAGCGCCCGGATAGCTGTGAGGCTGGAAAGAATCCATCCCATCATCGCGACTCACCTCAGGATCTGGATGAGTGCAATCTACGAAGCCGTTGACGCTTGGCAGATGAGGGAAAACTGAAACGCCCGTCAGACTTTTCAATCAAACATCTACCATCAAAGCAAGACAGCCCAGCCGTGCACGTGCGGGTAGCGCGGGTTGTCCGCAACGGCGGTTGTGCCGAGAATCCCCCTCATCCCGCCCTTCCGATCAAGGTGTCATCGCTCATGAATCCCGTTCGCGCCGTCTTCCTCGACCATGCCTCCCTCGACCTCGGTGACCTCGACCTCGCGCCGCTGCGCGCACCTTTCGACGAACTGGTCCTGCACGGACGCAGCGACACGCAGCAGGTGGCCGAGCGGCTGCAGGGCGCACAGGTGGCGATCAGCAACAAGGTTCGCATCACTGCAGAGGTGTTCGAGCAATGCCCGGACCTCCAACTGGTCCTGGTGGCCGCCACCGGCACCAACAACGTCGACCTTGAGGCCGCGCGCCAGCACGGCGTGACCGTGAGCAATTGCCAGGGCTACGGCACCCCGTCGGTGGCCCAGCACACTCTGATGCTGCTGCTCGCCCTGGCCACCCGCCTGCCGGATTACCAGGCGGCGATCCGCGAAGGCCGCTGGCAGAAGGCGCCGCAGTTCTGCCTGCTGGACTTCCCCATCGTCGAACTGGAGGGCAAGACCCTCGGCCTGCTCGGCCACGGCGAACTGGGTGGCGCGGTGGCGAAGCTGGCCGAAGCCTTCGGCATGCGCGTGCTGCTCGGCGCCCTGCCCGGCCGCCCACCACGCGCCGATCGCCTGGCGCTGGACGACCTGCTGCCGCAGGTGGATGCCCTCACCCTGCATTGCCCGCTGACCGACGCCACGCGCAACCTGATCGGCCAGCGCGAACTGGACCTGATGAAACCCGGCGCCTTCCTGATCAACACGGCCCGCGGCGGCCTGGTGAACGAACAGGCGCTCGCCGACACCCTGCGTCGCGGCCATCTGGGCGGTGCGGCCTTCGACGTGCTCAGTGTGGAGCCGCCCAAGGACGGCAACCCGCTGCTGGCCGGCGATATCCCGCGCTTCATCCTCACCCCGCACAGCGCCTGGGGCAGCCGCGAGGCACGGCAGCGCATCGTCGGCCAGTTGAGCGAGAACGCCGCCGGCTTCTTTGCCGGCGAGCCGCGCCGGGTGGTGGCGCCATGAGCCTGCACCTGGTTTGCGGCGACGGCGCCGCCGATGCCCTGCGCCGTGCGGTCGAAGCAGGCGTGCTGACCGAGAAGAAAATCCGCGTGATGCCGGACGACCTGGCCGTCGGCCCGCTGAGTGACGTCGACACCCCGCCCTGCCAGCAACGCGCCGCGTTCTGGCACGAACTGGGCGGCGACGCCCTGCAGAACCGGGAAATCGCCATCGAACTGGCCACCGAAGTGAACTGGCTGCGCAGCCCCGACGTACCCGCCGTCACCCTCTGGCACGGCGACAGCGCCAGCGAGCAATTGCTGCTGCGGCGCGTCTGCGCGCTACTACCCGCGCACGTCACCCTGCGCAGCGTTGGCGCTGGCAGCGGCCAGTGCCGCAGCGAGGACCGCCACGCCATCGCCATGCTCAAACCCGAGGAACTGGCCAACGCCCTGGCCGGCAGTCATGAACTGGAAGCCACCGAGCGCCAGCGCCTGGGCGCGGACTGGCAGCGTGCGCTGCTTGAGAACGCCGAGTTGCGCCTGTGGCTCGATGGCCAGTTGAGCGGCACCGGTTACGCACATATCGACCGCATCCTGCTGGACAGCGCCAGCGAGTCCTGGCGCCCGGTGCAATCGCTGATCGGGCCGACCATGGCTTACGTCGACGGCCTGTTCGTCAGCGACCTGCTGGCCGCCTGGCGCCTGCGCGCACAAGTCGCGGCCGGCGCCCTGGAACTGCGAGGCGAGGACTTCTGGAGGAACGCCGAGGTGCGGCTCGCCTAGGCTCGGCCGCGGCAGCCCTGCTAAACTCGCGCCCTTTTTTCGAGGAGGCCGCATGTCCAACGCCCCCACCAGTGAAGTGCTGCTGCGCCAGATCGAGCGCTTCCAGGGCCGCGTCCTGCTCGCCGGCCTGCCCGCCGACGCCCTGCTCGGCGACCTGCCGCAGGCGCAAGGCTGGAGTTGGCACGCCGGCGAGGCCCGACAGCTCGAAGCCCGCTACGCCGGCCGTTGCCACTTCGGCGCCACACCGCCCGAGGGCCAGTTCGACGCCGCTGTGCTGTTCCTGCCCAAGTCCCGCGAACTGACCGATTACCTTCTGGCCGCGCTGGCCAGCTGCGTGCCGGACGGCGAGCTGTACCTGGTCGGTGAGAAGCGTGCCGGTGTCGAGCGCGCCAGCAAGCAGCTCGGCGAATTCGGCCGCGCCAGCAAGCTCGACAGCGCTCGCCACTGCCAGCTGTGGCACACGCACATCGACGGCGCCCCGGCAGCGCCCGACCTGCATGCCCTCGCGCAACGCTATGAACTGCCGCTGGCCGACGGCCCGCTGCACGTCATCACCCTGCCCGGCGTGTTCAGCCATGGCCGCCTGGATCGCGGCAGCGCCCTGCTGCTGGAGCACCTGGACAATCTGCCCGTCGGCCACCTGCTGGACTTCGGCTGTGGCGCAGGCGTGCTCGGCGCGACGCTCAAGCGACGTTATCCACAAAGCCGGCTGACCTTGCTGGACGTCGACGCCTTCGCCGTCGAAAGCAGCCGCCTGACCCTGGCTGCCAACGGACTGGAAGGCGACGTGATTGCGGGCGACGGCATCGACGCCGCGCCAAGCGATCTGGCCGCCATCGTCACCAACCCGCCCTTCCACCAGGGCGTGCACACCAGCTACGCCGCCACCGAACACCTGCTGCGCCAGTCTGCCCGCCACCTGGCGCCCGGCGGCGAGCTGCGCCTGGTGGCCAACAGCTTCCTGAAATACCCGCCGCTGATCGAACAGCACCTGGGCCCCTGCCGCACCCTGGCCGAGGCCGACGGCTTCCGACTCTACAGCGCCCGGCGCTGATCCCAGGCTCGCACTACACTCCACCGAGCCTGCCCGGATCGGCGCATCGCCGCTCGCCCTGAACTATCGAGGACACCCGTGAATCGCAGAATCAAAGACGACGTCGAACTGACATTCGCCATGGGGCCGAAAGAGAAGCCACATCACCTCAAGCGCTCTCTCAAGCCACGCCACCTGAACATGATCGCCATCGGCGGCTCCATCGGCACCGGGTTGTTCGTCGCCTCCGGCAGCACCATCGCCACCGCAGGCCCCGGCGGTGCGCTGCTGGCCTACGCGCTGATCGGGCTGATGGTGTTCTTCCTCATGACCAGCCTCGGCGAACTGGCGGCCTACATTCCCGATTCCGGCTCGTTCTGCACCTATGGCAGCCGCTTCATCGACGATGGCTTCGGCTTCGCCATGGGCTGGAACTACTGGTACAACTGGGCGGTGACCATTGCCGCCGAACTGGTGGCGGCGCAGCTGGTGATGAAATTCTGGTTCCCGGAAGTCTCGGGCATGTACTGGAGCGCCGGCTTCCTGGGCATCATGTTCATGCTCAACTTCTTCTCGGTGAAGGGTTTCGGCGAAAGCGAATTCTGGTTCGCGCTGATCAAGGTGGTCGCCGTGGTGGTCTTCATCGGCATCGGCCTGGCCAGCATCATCGGCATCATGCATGGCATCGACAGCCCCGGCTTCAGCAACTTCACCACCGGTGATGCGCCCTTCGTCGGCGGCCTGCAGGCGATGATCGGGGTGGCGATGATCGCCGGATTCTCGTTCCAGGGCACCGAGCTGATCGGCGTCGCCGCCGGTGAATCGGAGAATCCGCAGAAGTCCATTCCCATCGCCATCCGCCAGGTGTTCTGGCGAATCCTGATGTTCTACATCCTGTCGATCTTCGTCATCGGCATGCTGATTCCCTACACCGATCCGAATCTGCTCAAGACTGACAGCAGCGACATCAGCACCTCGCCCTTCACCCTGCTGTTCGAGCGTGCGGGCCTGGCGGCCGCGGCCGGCGTGATGAACGCGGTGATCCTCTCGGCGATTCTCTCGGCCGGCAACTCGGGCATGTACGCCTCCACCCGGATGCTCTACACCATGGCCACCCAGGGCAAGGCGCCGCGAATGTTCACCCAGGTGTCCGAGAGCGGCGTGCCGCGCTACGCGCTGTACGCCACCACGCTGATCGGCGCGCTGTGCTTCCTCACCAGCTTCATCGGCGACAAGACCGTTTACACCTGGCTGCTCAACGCGTCGGGCATGTGCGGCTTCATCGTCTGGCTGGGCATCGCGGTGTCGCACTACCGCTTCCGCAAGGCCTTCGTCCTGCAAGGTGGCAACCTCGGCGACCTGCCCTACCGCGCCAAGTGGTTCCCCTTCGGCCCGCTGTTCGCGTTCGTCCTCTGCCTGATCATCACCCTGGGGCAGAACTACCAGGCCTTCGTCGGTGAGCACGTGGACTGGGCGGGACTGGTCGCCACCTACATCACCATCCCGCTGTTCCTCGCCATCTGGCTGGGCTATCGCTGGAAGAACGGCACCCGCTTCATCCGCTACGAAGACATGGACATTCGCCCCACCCGCGAATGATCCGACACGCAGGCTTGCCCAAGTCCCAGGACTTGGGCAGAATGCGCCCCGTCCTAGGGGAGTAGTCTCCCGCGAGCAACCCGCTCGCCCGGTACGCGTCAACACACTTGGTCCGCAGACCATGGCGCGTACGATCCAGGCCTGCAGCGTTCAGGCCGGGGTTTGACAAGACCTATGACACGAGCAACCTGACCCGGGGCGGGCAGGTGGCGCGTGTCATGGTGATTCGTCGACCCGCCCCTTAGGAAGCCTGATGGAATCCCTCTTCGTCCCCACCCTGATCGTTGCCCTCGCGGAAATCGGCGACAAGACACAACTGCTCGCGCTCGTCCTCGCCGCGCGCTTCCGCAAGCCCTGGCCGATCATCGCCGGGATCATCGCCGCCACGTTGGCCAACCACTTCGCCGCCGGCGCCGTCGGCAGCTGGGTCGCCAGCTTCTTCTCCGAAGCCACGCTGAGCTGGGTACTGGCCGTATCCTTCCTGGCCGTTGCCGGCTGGACCCTGATCCCGGACAAACTGGATGACGACGAAGAAGGCTCGCTGAAGAAATTCGGCCCCTTCCTCACCACCCTGATCGCCTTCTTCCTCGCCGAGATGGGCGACAAGACCCAGGTTGCCACGGTGATGCTGGCCGCGCAGTACCCGCACTTCTGGCTGGTGGTCATCGGCACCACTCTGGGCATGCTGATCGCCAACGTGCCGGTAGTGCTGGCCGGCAACTTCGCCGCCGAGCGCCTGCCGCTGAACCTGATCCGTCGCCTGACTGCCGCGGCCTTCGCCGTCCTCGGCCTGGCCGCCGTGTACCACGCGCTGAAACTGGGCGGCGTGTTCTGACCGAGAGCTTTTCGATGGGAGGCTGGCGCGCCGGCCAATGCCTGTGTATCGCCTGCGATACACAGTGGCGATTCCGCCTCCTACGACAAAGGAAGTCGCCATGCCGGAAAAAGACCTGAAGAAGATCGCCCGCCAGCACATCGACCTCGCCTGGAACAAGGGACACCTGGCATTGGTGGAGCAACTGCACAGTCCGGATTTCATCTACAAGAGCGCCTTCACCGCGCAACCGTTGGACAATACCGGCTACCGCGCACTGGTGGAGGAAATCCGCGGCGGCATGGACGATCTGGAAGTGGCCGTCGAGGAATGCATCCGCGAGGGCAACAAGGTCTTTACCTGGAGCACACTGATGGGCTGCATTGTCCGGCCCGTACTGGGCTACCCGGCCAGCGACCGCATCGTCAGCATCTCGGCCATGGGCTTCTGGGTGTTCAACAGCCAGGACCAGGTACAGGAGCTGTGCACGCTGTTCGACATGGAAAGTTTCCGTGCGCAGATGGGGCTGCCCAACCGGCCCTTCGCCGAGAAGGCGCTGCCCTGATCAGTTAAAAAGCCCGGCATGTGCCGGGCTTGTTGTTCTGGCTCGCGTTCACCTACAACTGCTGGCCCTGGAAATCAGAGGTAGTCGTTGGCGTGGAACCAGGAAATGGCGCGCTCCAGCGTGTCCTGCAACGGCACATGCGACTCGAAGCCCAGCTCCTCGCGTGCCTTGCGGCCGTCGAGGAACTGCCCGCCGGCCATCACCTCGATGGCGGTGTCATCGAGCAACGGCATCTTGCCGGTCAGGCGATAACGCCAGCGCCCCAGGGTCGCCAGCGCGCGGGCGCGGTGCAGCGGCATCGGCGTTGGCGCCGGCTTGCCCAGCAACCTGGCGATGGTCGCGGTCAGCTCGGCCATTTCGATGTTGTGCCCGGTGAGCAGATAACGCTCCCCTACCCGGCCGCGCTCCAGAGCCTTGAGCAGACCGCGCCCGGCTTCGGAAGCATCGATGACATTTCGCCGCCCCGGCACGTAATGCAGCATCTCGTCGCGGCCGATGGCGGTGATCAGGCGGCCGGTGGTCGGGCCGATGTCCAGCTCGCCCAGCACCATGCCGGGAATCCCGATCACCACCGGCAGCCCGCCGCGAGCCTGTTCACGAGCCTGCTCGTCCAGCGCCCACTTGCACATCACGTAGGCGCTCTTGCCGGTGGGCAAGCCTTCGTAGAACAGCCCCTCATGCCCCGGCAACCCCTGCGGATGCAAAGGCATGGCGAACGCCGAGCCGACATAGAGGATGCGCGGCACCCTGGCCTGCAGGCAGGCGGCGTAGAAGTGGTTGGTCAGGTCCAGCGCGCTGGCGACTTCCTCCTGCCAGCGACGCGGCCGCACCGGGTAGTAACCGGCGCTGAAGATCACCGCGTCCAGGCCGCTAAGCGCGCGGGCCATGCCCTGGTGATCGAAGAGTTCGGCCACCCGGCACTCCGGCTCCAGATAGGCCAGGCGCTGGATCTGCGACGAGGGTCGGTGGATCAGCACCAGTTGATGGCCCGCCGCCTTGATCGCGCGGGCGGCATGGTGGCC
>NZ_MACM02000031.1:0-40162 GCF_001675465.2 Pseudomonas sp. AU12215 | reverse complement strand
GTGACGCGCTCTGTGGCGCTGAGTTCGTGATAGGACATGGGGCAACACCTTACCGAAATGGTCGGGTGTTGCACTCAGTTTTTGCGGCCGCCGCCCATGAGCTCCGCACGCCTATTACAACACTACTCACGCACACCGAGGTGATCCTCGGAAAAAAGCGCAGCATTGATGTTTATGAGGAAAACCTCTACTCCAATCTTGATAGTTTGCATCATATGTCGAGAATGATTGACGATATGCTCTTCTTGGCAAAATCTGATAATGGCCTTATCACTCCTGGCTCGACCAAGATCAATCTTGAGGAGATTGTGCAGAGGCTCTTCGAATACTACAGCCTGCTTGCAGAGGAACGCAGCATTGAGCTTCGCCTCAGTGGTTCGTCTTCTATTCAGGGCGATAGCCTGATGCTGCATCGAGCCGTTTCCAACCTGCTATCGAATGCTGTCCGTTACACCCCTGCGGGCGCAACAATCGATGTGCTCATTGAGAGTAACGCCAATACCGTGACTCTCTCGGTCGTCAATCCTGGAGAGACAATTCCTTCCGAGCACCTCAAGAAGCTCTTCGATCGCTTCTATCGTGCCGACCCTGCACGTCGAGAGGGGGAATCGCATAACGCAGGCCTTGGCCTCGCGATCTCACGTTCAATTGTCGAGGCGCACCATGGCCGCATCTGGTGCACCTCATCAGACGGAGTGACAGCATTCCATCTGGAATTTCCACATCGCCCTTGAAGGTGCGATGTCCGGGCTAGCGGCGCGTCTTGTTGAGCTCAAGACACGCTAATTGAAAGCCCCCGGCGGGAAAGTCCACACGGTTATTGGGTTGACGGATAGTCGGCGACAACCTCGTCGGTGCCGTCACGGGTAAGCCCAATGATTTTGTAAGCCTGCTTGGTCTGCCCCATTTCCATGCCAGGCGAACCGACGGGCATGCCTGGAGCCGCGATCCCAAGCAGTTCCGGACGCTTCTCCAGCTCGTGGATCTGTGCCACCGGAACATGCCCTTCGACGAATTTTCCACCGATCACTGCGGTGTGGCAGGAGGACAGACGCGGAGCAACGCCTACGCGCTGCTTGACCGCACTCATATTCGGCTCGACGTGGTCGTTCACGCTGAAGCCATTGGCCTCCAGGTACTTGATCCAGCTCTTGCAGCAACCGCAGTTGGGGTCGCGGTATACGTCGATGGTTGTGGCGGCCTGGGCGATGGAGGCCATGAACAGTCCGGCCAGCGCCGTCAAGCGAAGTGCCTTGCGCATGATGCTCCCCCTCTTAGTGACAGCAGCAGGAACTGCCGCCGCAGCCGCGCGCCTTGCCACCCTCCGGGGCCTGGTGCGGAGCATCGAGCTTGGCCGGATAACCGGCATCCTGCAGCGCGGCCATCAGCGCCTGGACATCGGCGTCCCCATTGACGCGCACCCGTCCCGCCGCGAGGTCGACCGAAACCTCGGCAACACCAGTGACCGGCGCCAATGCAGCATTCACGTGGCGGACGCACGAAGCGCAGCTCATGCCTTCAACGTGCAGATCAAAATTTTTCATCGTGGTGACTCCTCAATAATCAGCCTTATCGCCCGGAACACTGGCTGAACCTGTCCGGAACGTGGAGCTATCCTCGACCTTGCCATGGGGGCAAGGTCAAGCTTTCCGAAACTAGCCATCGAGCGATGCCTTACGCAGGCGCACGGCGTTGAAGACGACCGATGCCGAACTTACGCTCATGGCCAATGCAGCAATAATTGGGGACAGCAGATGCCCCGTCAGGGGGTAGAACAATCCGGCGGCGAGGGGTATGCCCATGGCGTTGTAAGCGAAGGCGAAGGCCAGGTTCTGGTGCATGTTGCGCACCGTCGCCATGGATAGGTTGCGGGCGCGGAGAATACCAAGCAGGTCACCTTTGACCAGGGTGACCTGGGCACTGTTCATCGCGACGTCGGTACCGGTCCCCATCGCAATACCAACATCGGCACGCGCCAGGGCAGGCGCATCGTTGATGCCGTCTCCGGCCATCGCCACACGATGCCCAGCCGCCTGGAGGCTAGCGGTGAGGTGCTCCTTGTCCTGTGGCTTGACCTCGCCGTGCACTTCTTCAATACCCAATTGGCGGGCCACTGCACGCGCCGTGGTCGGACCGTCGCCAGTGGCCATGATGACCCTGACGCCGGCGTCCTGGAGGTATTGCACGGCCTGCCGGGAGGTCGGCTTGATAGGGTCAGCTACCGCCAACAGGCCGGCCAAGGTACCGTCCACCGCCAGGTACATGATACTTGCGCCTTCGCTACGCAGTTTTTCGGCACGTGCTTGCAGGGCCTCGCTGGACACGCCCGCATCGGCCAGCAAGGCAGTGTTGCCCAACAGCAGGCGCCGCCCATCGACCTGGCCGCGCACTCCAATCCCCGAGGCGCTCTCGAACTCATCCGTTTCGCTCAACGCCAGCCCCTGCACCCTGGCCTGATCGACAATAGCATGCGCCAGTGGATGCTCACTGCCTTGGTCAAGGCTGGCGGCCAGCCGCAGAACCTCTTCAGCACTAAAGCCGGATGCTGCTTCGACGCTCTGGAATACCGGGCGCCCTTCAGTGAGGGTGCCGGTTTTATCGACGATCAGCGTATCAATCTTGCGCAGGTTCTCGATGGCCGCCGCATCGCGGAACAGTACCCCACTGCCAGCAGCCTTGCCCGTAGCGACCATTACAGACATCGGGGTCGCCAGGCCGAGGGCGCAGGGGCAGGCGATGATCAGCACCGCCACAGCGTTGATCAGACCAAACACCCAACTGGGCTGTGGCCCCCAGACTCCCCAACCAATCAGGGTCAGGGCCGCGATGGCGATGACGACCATCACGAAGTAGCCGGCAATGACGTCAGCCAGGCGCTGCATCGGCGCCTTCGAGCGTTGCGCCTGCACAACCATCTGCACGATCTGCGCAAGCATGGTTTCCGATCCGACCTTTTGCGCCTGCATCACCAGGCTGCCGTGGGTGTTCAAGGTTGCCCCGATGAGCGTGTCGCCCACTTGCTTCAGCACCGGCAGAGGTTCGCCAGTCAGCATGGATTCATCGACGGCGCTTTCGCCCTGTACGACCAGGCCATCGACCGGGACCTTCTCTCCGGGGCGGACGCGCAACCTATCGCCCGGGTGCACATGGCTCTGCGGGATGTCCTCTTCGCTGCCATCGGCATTGATCCGCCGGGCTGTCTTCGGTGCTAGGCCAAGTAACGACTTGATGGCCGCCGAGGTCTGCGAGCGGGCCTTGAGTTCGAGTATCTGCCCCAGCAGGGTGAGCGAGATGATGACGGCCGCCGCCTCGAAGTAGACGCCAATGCGGCCCTCCATCATGAAGTTCGCAGGGAAGACCGTCGGCGCCAGGGTGGCTACGAGGCTGTAGAGATAGGCGGCGGAAGTCCCCAGGCCGATCAACGTCCACATGTTGGGGCTGCGCTGTAGCACCGAGCGCACTCCGCGCACGTAGAACGGCCAGCCCGCCCAGAGCACCACCGGGCTGGCGATCACCAGCTCGACCCAGTTCTGCGTGGCGCCGTGGAACAGGTTCAAGGCATGCCCCCCCATGGCCAGAATGGTGACCACGATGGTCAGGGGTAAGGTCCACCAGAAGCGCCGGGAGAAGTCCCGGAGCTCAGGGTTCTCTTCCTGCTCCAGTTCCGGCAGCACCGGCTCCAGGGTCATGCCGCACTTTGGGCAGGAGCCTGGACCGAGCTGACGTATCTCGGGATGCATTGGGCAGGTGTACCAGGTGTCACTTGCTCCCGTCGGGAGGTCGGTCGTCTCTTCCCGCACAGCGGCACTATAGTTTTCCGGTGCCGCCTTGAACTTTGACAGGCACTTTTCGCTGCAGAACCGGTAGACCTTCCCGGCGTACTGCAGTTGATGGGGACTGTCTGTTTTAACCATCATCCCGCAGACAGGGTCCTTCACTTCAGCGGAGGAGGTTTCGTTTCCGGGTAATGGATGCGTGTGTTCATGACTGTGCATGAGTCAGCCTCTATCGTCGTCCTTGGGGGCATTGTCCGTTCCGCCATGATGGCCGTGGCCGCCGTGGTGATGGCCGAACAGGTGCATCAGCGGGCACAGCAACAGGATTGCGTACGGCAACAGCAGCGAGATATGACCGTAGTGCTCTCGCGCCAGGTAGAACAAGGCAATCACCAGCAACATACCCAGGGCAATACCGGGCTTACTGCGCCAAAAGGACGGCGGAGGCTGATGGGATGAAGGCGAAGCGTTCATAAGTATTCTCCAGGGCGAAAGTGGGGGGCTCCGTCTTGGCCTGGGGATGCTTCCGCACTACAGACCAAGACTGGAGCTGCGCCATGTGATTACTGGGCTGGCTTCTGGGCCGGCTGGTCCATGGAGTGCTGCATGGGCATGCCCTTCATGTCCGACTGCGAGCCCATCATGCCGGCCTGCTGATCCATCATTTGCATCATCATTCCCATCATCTTCGAATCCATCATCTTCATGTGCTGGCCCATGCCCTTGCCGGCACAGCCGCTCTGCATCATGCCCAGGCCTTCCTTCATCGCTTGCATGCCATCATGCATAGCCGCCTGACGCTCCTCCGGGGTCTTGGCGGCAGCGAGCCTGTCGTGAATGGCCTGCATCTTTTGCATCTGTGCGGCCATGGCCTTTTCCTGGCCCTGAGCCGGCGCAGCTTTGCTCTCGGCTTTCGCCGGAGCCTGATCGGGGTGATGTTCATCGACAGCCACGGCAAGCAGCGGGCTGCCAATCAGTAGTGCGGCGACAAGCGTTTTGAGGGTGATGTGCATGGCGATCTCCAAGTGTTTCAACGGGTGAAATGAAGCGCAACCACGCCTGGTAGTGCAGGCGCAGCAAGACTGTGCGCCCGGTGGTCCGGGTGCACGAAAGTCGAGTTAATCGTTGAAGCGGACGAAGCTCAGGCGTGCCGGCGGCCGAGGCGGCGCAGGCAGGTGCAAGGCGAGTGCGCCAAAGCGCGGAGGGATAACGGAAGACAGGAAAAGGACGGGGAGTGTGAGCAGGAGCACCCAGAGAGTCTGGTCGAAGTGAATATACCACGATGCCAGATGGAGCGCTGATGCGCTGTCGTTACAGAACTCCAGGCAGGCACTTGAGTGCAGTTGATACGTCTTGCCTTGCATACCTACAGTGACATCCGAAGGGGATGGCACAGCATGGTTCTCAGAAAAAGACAAACAGCCATGACTTGCCGCAACCCCGAACGCCAGCACCCACAGCATTACTGCTATGCGTAACAGAGAATCTTGATGGTCACGGAACCAAGTCATTTGCTCAGTCCTTAGGGATACATTTCAGAGAATACCGCTGACCATTCCGTCACAGTTGACCCTGATCAATCAAACCTGCCAGTTTCATGACAGTCTAGATGACAGCTTGAGTCTCGGCGAGGGGTCGGAACGAATGGTTGTTAGTGCTCGCCATCAGCCTTAAGCCGCCTTTCAATGCAAACGCAACAAAAAGCCTCAATGCTTAGGATTAGATTGCTGCCTGTAAAAGAGCCCCATAGACTGTCCGCTATGATCCGCCGCCTTCGATTGCTCATAATTTTGTTCCTCAGTTGTACGCTTCCTCTTACTGGAATAGCGGGCATTGAGGCGCCGACTGCTCCTTGCCCGATGAAAAGTGCGGGCCATGGGCAGATGGCGAGGGTCAACAATGATTGTTGCCAAGAAATGAGCAAGCTAACCCAGCACGGTAAGAAGGAATGCAAAAGCGGTCAAGAATGCAAGAGCGGGGCTATACTCCAGATTGACGTCTTGAAGGCTCCCATAGCTCCTGCTGCGATGCAGCCCCCCTTCCCTTATATTGATTCCATCTTTGGACGAGTTCCGTCCGACCTCTGGCGACCTCCCTGCGCCTAATTCCTCTTCTAACCTAAATCTCGCCCGGGCTCTTGCTGCGTCCGGGTGGTTCACGCCTATGCGTTGGTTTTCCAGAGGAATCCACGTTATGAAATCCATCCGACTTCATATGAGCTGGATATTGCTCGCCTTGCTGTCCAGCTTTTCCGCCCAAGGGGCGTCGCTCTCGCTGGACGACGCTTTAATGCTAGCCGAACGTAATGCCCCATCACTCCTAGCGCAGAGCGAAAAAATTTCGGCTGCGAAAAACGCAGCCATCCCCGCAGGGGAGTTACCCGACCCTAAGTTGAACTTGGGCCTCCAGAACATTCCGATTGAAGGGGATGATCGCTGGACCACTCAGCGCGATGGTATGTCTATGCAGATGGTTGGCCTGATGCAAGAAGTCCCAAACCGCGACAAGCGTGAGGCTCGCATTGAGACCGCTCAGGCCGCCGTAGAACGCGCGAATGCCGAAGCCGACGTCGAACGATTAAAGGTTCGCAATGCTTCCGCACAAGCTTGGATTGCGGCATACACGCTGCAACGCAAGCTGGCCTTGTTTGACGAGTTCTATCGCGAGAACCGTCTGCTGGACAAAACTGTCCGCGCACGCTTGGCAGGTGGAAGCGCAAACACAGTCGATACGGTTGCCCCTCGCCAAGAAGCTGCTGTGCTGGATGAGCAAAAAGACGACCTACTGCGACAGGCAGTCCAAGCACGAGCAGCGCTCAAACGCTGGATCGGTCAAGAGGCGCCAGCAACACTGACGGGAGATTTCCCGAGGTGGTCTATAGACGCCTCGCATTCGCTTCAGGCGTTGCACCAGCATCCGGAACTAGCCGCGTATGGTCCTGCAACTCGCGAGGCGGAAGCCTTGGTTCGAGAAGCAGTCTCCGAAAAGCAGCCGGACTGGAGCTGGGAGGTGGACTACCAGCGCCGCGGTCGCGACTTCGGCGACATGATGACGCTACAGGTGAGCTTCGACCTACCGCTATTCACGGCATCTCGCCAGGATCCGAAGATTGCGGCGCGACGCGCGCAAGTGAGGCAATTGGAGGCGGAACGCGAGGCACTGACCCGCGAATACCAGCAAGCGCTCGAAGATGACCTCGCGGAATACCGGAGGCTGCAGCGCGCGGTTGAGCGTAGCAACAGCAACTTAGTCCCTCTAGCCATAGAGAAAGTGCAACTAGCTACGGCTAGTTACCGCGCCGGAAAGCTCCAGCTTGACGACGTGATAGGCGCTCGCCAGCAACTGGTCGAGGCCCGACTCCGGCTACTTGACCTCCAAGGCTCCTTAGCTTTGATAGCGGCGCGTCTGTATTTCACTTATGAGGAGGCGCCGAAATGATTCGGTTCTCTTGGAAGATTCTAGTCTTGCTTGCTTTCGTTCTATCCGCCGGCGGCGCAGGTGGCTACTGGCTCGCACTAAAGCGGCAAAGCCATACCCCACCAGCACCACCTGCATCTACAGAACGTAAACCGCTTTATTGGTACGACCCAATGTCACCGCAGCAGCATTTCGATGCTCCAGGCAAATCACCGTTCATGGATATGCAACTAATACCTAAATACGCTGACGAAGGGGCTGAGGGAGAGAATGTCGAGGCAGTGCGCATTGAATCGGGAATCCAGCAGAACCTAGGCATGCGTCTGGCTACGGTCAGCCGCGGCAGGCTCGACCGCGCGTTAAAGGTCACCGGCCTGCTCACCTTTAATGACCGCGATGTCGCCCTGCTGCAGTCGCGTGCCAGCGGCTTCGTCGAACGAACCTACAATTTAGCTCCAGGCGATCTAGTGAAAGCAGGCGCACCAATCGCTGATGTTCTAGTACCGGAATGGGCCGGCCTGCAGGAGGAATATATCGCTGTTCGGAACTCCGCAGAGCCGACATTAATTTCGGCTGCACGGCAACGCCTGCTGTTGGCTGGCATGCCAGAGAGACTCGTGGCGCAGATTGCACGAAGCGGACAGACACGCCCGGTAATTACATTGAGTTCGCCGATAGCAGGAGTCATCCGAGAACTTAACGTGCGCACTGGGATGTCCCTTCCTGCCGGCGCTCCCCTAGCGAGAATCAATGGCCTGCGCCAGGTTTGGCTCGAAGCTGCGGTCCCCGAAACCCAGGCCGGCGGGCTAAAGGTCGGCCAGACAGTTGATGCTCGCCTGCCTGCGCTTCCAGATCGCCCTGTAACTGGCACCTTAGCTAGCATCCTTCCAGAAAACGATCAGCAGAGTCGCACCCTACGCCTACGCATCGAACTGCCCAATCCTGACGGACAATTGCGTCCTGGGATGACTGTAGAGGTCAGTCTTGACCTCGCCGGGCAGTCCGACGTTCTACAGATCCCCAGCGAAGCGGTAGTACGTACCGGCAAGCGCAATTTGGTAATGCTCGCCGAGAGTGAAGGTAAGTTCCGCCCTGTTGAGGTTAGTCTTGGCCAGGAGAGCGACGGTCTCATTGCGGTTCTGCATGGTTTGGAGGAAGGACAAAGGGTAGTCGCCTCCGGACAGTTCCTCATTGACTCGGAAGCCAGTCTAAAAGGTATCGAGGCGCGGACGGCCCAGCACAGCTCACTGGCCAAGGCTGTTCCCGCCCGCCATAAAGCGGAGGGCCGAGTAGTGGCGGTTAGCGAACAAGGACTCACGATCAGCCACGGTCCAATTAGCACCCTGGGTATGCCAGCAATGAGCATGCTTTACGCCCTCGCCCGACCCGAGCTGGCTGATGGAGTTAAGGTGGGGGACCGCCTCAGCTTCGAAATCAGTGAGAGTGATGCCGGCTTGGTGATCGAGCAGGTTAGCAAGCTGGGGGCGCAGCCATGATCGCGAAATTAATCCGCTGGTCGGTGGCTAATCGCTTCCTGGTACTGCTAGCCACTCTCTTCATCGTCGCTTGGGGCATCTGGTCTCTACGCAGTACGCCGATCGATGCACTTCCTGATCTTTCCGACGTGCAGGTAATCATCCGCACCAGCTATCCGGGACAGGCACCACAAATCGTCGAAAACCAGGTTACCTACCCACTGGCTACCACGATGTTGTCAGTGCCCGGCGCAAAGACCGTACGCGGTTTTTCCTCCTTTGGCGACAGCTTCGTCTATGTGTTATTCGAAGATGGCACAGACCTCTATTGGGCGCGCTCACGAGTGCTGGAGTACTTGAATCAAGTGCAATCGCGGCTGCCGCAAACCGCGAAGACTGCTCTGGGCCCAGATGCGACCGGTGTGGGCTGGATTTATCAGTACGCCTTAGTGGACCGGACCGGCCAGCATGACTTAGCCCAGTTGAGAAGCCTGCAAGACTGGTTCCTCAAATACGAACTGAAAACGGTGCCGGATGTTGCCGAAGTAGCGACCGTAGGAGGAATGGTCCGTCAGTATCAAGTAGTACTGGACCCGGTGCGACTGGCTAGCCTGGGTATAACTCAGAACGAAGTAATTGAAGCGGTGGGCAAGGCCAACCAGGAAACCGGTGGTGGCGTGTTGGAACTCGGCGAGGCCGAGTTCATGGTGCGCGCCTCGGGCTATCTAAAAAGTCTTGCTGACTTCCGCGCAATCCCACTGCGCCTAGCTGCCAACGGCAGTCCGGTAACCCTCGGTGACGTCGCCACTATCCAGCTTGGCCCGGAAATGCGCCGCGGGATCGGAGAGTTGGATGGCGAAGGCGAGGCCGTGGGAGGAGTGATCGTTTTGCGCAGCGGTAAGAACGCACGCGAAGCCATCGCGCGAGTGAAGGAAAAACTCGACTCGTTGAAAGAAAGCTTGCCCAAAGGCGTGGAAATCGTAACGACTTACGATCGCAGTAATTTGATCGACCGAGCAGTGATCCACCTCAGTAGCAAACTCATTGAGGAATTCATAGTGGTCGCGGTGGTCTGTGCAGCGTTCCTATGGCATTTGCGCTCATCGCTGGTGGCCATTGTTTCGCTACCCGTTGGGGTACTTATTGCGTTGATCGTCATGCGCCACCAGGGGATCAATGCCAACATTATGTCCCTGGGTGGCATCGCGATTGCCATTGGCGCCATGGTCGACGCGGCGGTAGTCATGATTGAGAACGCGCATAAGCGCGTCGAGGCTTGGCACGAGAAGCATCCAGGTACGCCGCTAGTGGGCGAGCAACACTGGCGCGTTATGACCGAGGCGGCAGTCGAGGTGGGACCGGCTCTGTTCTTCAGTTTACTGATCATCACTTTGTCCTTCATACCCGTGTTCACTCTGGAGGCACAGGAGGGGCGCCTATTTGGTCCGTTGGCATTCACCAAAACCTATGCGATGGCAGGTGCCGCCGGGCTCTCAGTAACTTTGGTACCGGTGCTGATGGGGTATTGGATTCGCGGCCATCTGCCATCAGAACAGCGCAATCCACTGAATCGATGGTTAATCCGCATCTACCAGCCTGCACTGGATGCAGTACTGCGACGCCCGCGCGCAACGCTAGCAGCTGCGGTTGTGATTTTCCTCACCGGGATTTGGCCTCTGTCCCATTTGGGTGGCGAGTTCTTGCCGCCGCTGGATGAGGGCGATCTGCTGTATATGCCTTCAGCTCTGCCTGGCCTGTCCGCCCAGAAAGCCTCGGAGCTGCTGCAAAGCACAGATCGCCTGATAATGAGTGTTCCAGAAGTGGCAACTGTTTTCGGTAAAGCGGGACGCGCCGAATCAGCCACGGATCCAGCTCCCCTGGAAATGTTTGAAACCACCATCCGTTTTAAACCCAAAGAAGAATGGCGACCGGGAGTTACTAGCGAGAAACTTGTGGAGGAGCTGGACCGCGCAGTAAAGGTACCTGGCCTGACCAATATCTGGATTCCGCCCATCCGTAACCGTATCGATATGCTCGCCACTGGCATCAAGAGCCCTATAGGGGTGAAGGTCGCCGGCACAGACTTGGCCGAAATCGACCGCGCCACACAGGCGGTGGAGCGAGTGGCCAAGGGAGTACCTGGGGTAAGCTCCGCACTCGCCGAGCGCTTGACAGGCGGCCGATACATTGATGTCGACATCGACCGACAAGCTGCAGCCCGCTACGGTATGAACATCGCCGATGTGCAGGCTATTGTCAGTAGCGCAATAGGCGGCCAGAACATCGGTGAAACGGTGGAGGGATTAGCACGTTATCCGATCAATGTGAGATACCCGCGTGAATGGCGAGACTCATTAAGTGCGCTGCAGCAACTACCGATCTATACCTCTCAAGGCGGCCAGATCACGTTGGGCAGTGTGGCGCGAGTGAGCATTATCGACGGGCCGCCGATGCTCAAGAGCGAGAATGCCCGACTCTCCGGCTGGGTCTACGTGGATGTTCGTGGTCGTGACTTGGCGTCGGTAGTGGGGGATTTACGTCAGGCAGTGGAGCGCAACGTACAGCTCGCGCCTGGAATGAGCTTAAGCTATTCGGGTCAGTTCGAATATCTCGAGCGCGCTAATGCTCGGCTCAAACTGGTGGTGCCCGCGACTCTTGCCATCATTTTTGTGCTGCTCTATCTGACTTTCGGACGCTTCGATGAAGCGATTCTGATAATGGCCACGTTGCCTTTCGCTCTTACAGGCGGAGTGTGGTTGCTCTATCTAATGGGCTTCAATCTGTCAGTGGCAACGGGTGTTGGCTTCATCGCGCTTGCGGGAGTCGCGGCCGAGTTCGGAGTGATTATGCTGATCTACCTGAAGAATGCCTGGGCGGAACGCCAAGGCCCCGGAGACTCCGCTGCACTGCTTACCGCCATCCGGGAGGGTGCAGTACAGCGAGTTCGTCCTAAGGCAATGACCGTTGCTGTAATCGTCGCCGGCCTGCTGCCGATTCTCTGGAGCAGCGGAACTGGTAGCGAAGTAATGAGCCGAATTGCTGTTCCCATGGTTGGCGGCATGGTCACAGCTCCACTCCTCTCATTGTTCGTCATCCCCGCAGCCTATTGGCTAATGCGACGTCGCCAAACAGCATCACTTTCGCAACACCGTTCCGGAGAAACCCAATGAAAGCCACCTTAAATTACCGCAGGTGCCTTGCTGCTCATCCTTTCCTATCCGGCCTTGGCCGCGGATATGTCCGGAATGACGGTAGCTCAGAATAAACATGCTTCTCCCGCAGCAAGGGCGGAGGGCACAATCAAAACGATCAACGCCGACCATTTCACCATCACTCTCGCTCACGGTTATCGTTGATGCTCTGAAGTGGGCGCCAATGACGATGGGCTCCAAGGTGACCGAGGAACAAACGAAAGGGCTGCAGATCAGCGACTAGGTGGATTTCGACTTCCGCTATGAAGGGAGTCCCCGAAAATTGTGAGTATTCGGAAGAAACAACTCTGAAAATCAGCCCAGACGGCAGGCGTGCCGACTGGGCTGTTTTAATGGGGAAAACGTCTGCTAGGGGTCGATTGCAGCTGGTCGTTAATTCGGTGTGGCTGGTCAAGTCGGGCAAAACGGTGGTCAGCACAAATGCAAATGTTTGGTCAGGATGAGTGAAGTTGGGGGCAAGTCAGTGCAATCACGCAGTTGGCTATGCGCACCATCACCCTGCGCTCCGCATTCTTTACCTTCGCTACAACAGCTCCTTGGAATTGGCGGCGCGACAACGAGCACAACCTGCTCTATGTGCTGGCGACCCGCGTCACGCGGCTCCTCGCCATCATCAGCTTAGTCCTGGCGATTATGGAGCAAGACGTCGAAGCTTTGCTCCAGAAGCCCATCAACAGAGGGCCTGAGCTCCGGCCCGAAAATCCATGCAGGTGCTGCTGAGTATTTCTGATTGTGCTTCCGGCCACCGGAGCCCGATATCTGGAGCCTTTATTCCAGCTGGAGCACATCATGAATTCTAAGCGCTTTGAGCACCGCATCGAGCAGGTCTCCATTCCTTTCAAGACCCAAACAAGCGGAGTGCTGTTCAAATCGACCGAGGTCACGCTCGAGCCCGACCTTGTCCAGCTATTGCAGCACGACACATTCCAGGCGCTCCTCGGGCCGCAGGGGACTGACGGCTGGGAATTGGTGAGCGTGCAGTCTATTTGCCGCGGCGAGACAAGAATCGGTAACCAGAACGCCCAGGGATGGGCATATGGCTTCGCTATGCCGGTGGGCTACCTGCTGTTTTTCAAACGCGAAACGCAGTCGTGACGGGCTCGAGAAAATCCGCGCGAACCCAGTAACTATTTCTTGCGGCGAGCAAGGGGTTGGTGCCGGCAAGCTGGCATCAACCGACTTGTCAGAGCGTAGCCGTGAACCTTCGCCGCCCTTCCTCCGCATCTCTCAGCCGAATCGCCCAGTACGGGCTCATCGCCATCATCGGGTGGATCTGCTTCCCGCAGCTGGCGGACGCCGCCAGTGCGTCCGAGCAGGCAAACATCGAGGTCATGATACGCCAGCTGAATGCCCTCGAGGACTCGTCCAGGCGCAGCGCGCATGTCGCCGATGAGCCTGGGCAGCGCTACTACTTCGACTACGAGCGCCTGGCAAGCGATATCCAGCGTATTCGCCAGGGCCTGCAGGACTACCTCACCCCCAGTCGCGCCCAGCCCCGAGATCCGGCCGAACTCACCGGCAACTACACCCTGACGGAAGGCCGTATGCCATGAGCATGAGCGCCTCGCAGTCCGCGGCATTTAAAGCCGCCAGCGGCTTCACACCCCAGGCAACAACAACCCTGTTCGTCGGAGCACTGGTCGCACTGGCGATGCTGTGGGGCGCTTGGGCGGCCTACAGCATCTGGCGCGGCTGGGCGACCAAGAACCTCGACCGCTCAATAGCCGGATCATCGGCCATCCGCCTGATCTTGCTTCTCATGATTCTCACCTTCTTTGTCCTCAGCTAACTCACGGAGTACACCAATGTCCAAGCTGCCCTATTCCCGTGCACTCACCCTCAGCATGATCCTGCTGAGTTTGCCCGGGCTCGCCAACGCGGCCCTTCCGCAGGCCCAAGCCCCCAGTCGGGGGGAAGGTTCGAACTGGCTGCAGACCATCCAGAACTATGGCTACGACGGGTTCATGCTGCTGGGCCTGATCATTCTCGGTGCGATGATCCTAGGCGTCTCCTGGCACGCCTATGGCGTCTACCACGACATTCACGACGGTAAGAAAAAGTGGCGGGATCTGGGCGCTACCGCCGTTGTGGGCATCGGCATCATCTGTGTCGGCATCTTCATGGTCACAAAAGCGACCGGCATCCTCTGAGGAAGGTTTGCAACCATGGCCGACGACCAACACCTTGACGACGGGACCCTCAAGTTCCTTCCCACCAATCTCAACAGACAGCCCGTGATCATGGGCGGTCTGACTGCCGATGAGATGTGGGGCACCGTCTTCCTCAGCGGTGCGGTCGGCTTTGCCTTGGGAATCCCTGTCGCGATTCTGTCCGGCAACTTGGCACTGATCATCGCTGGTGCCCTAGCAGGCGGGGTGTTGGGGCTGACCGTCGCAAGCCGCATCCTGCGGAAGATGAAGCGCAACCGACCCGACACCTGGTTCTACCGCCAGGTGCAACTCTACATTGCCCAATACGCCCCATTCTGGGGTGACAGCGGGCTGATCACGCGCTCCGGCGCGTGGACCTGTCACCGCACGGAGTAACCATGAGTTTTCGCAAGAAGGTGGACGCCCAGCAGGCGCACATCCTGAGCCTGCGCCTGGCCCTGGGATTCATGACCATCGTGTGCCTGGCACTCGCATACGGGTGGTGGAAAGCACCGAAGGACCTGACCGTGCACGTCCCTCCGGATCTGCGCTCGGGTAGCACTCGTAAGTGGTGGGATGTACCGCCGGAGAGCGTCTACAGCTTTGCCTTGTACATCTTCCAGCAGATGAACCGCTGGCCGAGTGATGGCGAAGTGGACTACCAGGCCAACATCGACCGACTGGATGCCTACCTTACTCCCGGTTGTAAGACCTACCTGCAGAAAGACTTCGAGCTACGTCGCAACGCGGGCGAACTTCGCAAGCGCGAGCGCGGTGTCTTTGAAATCCCTGGTCGCGGTGTAGATGACAAAAATGAGCAGCACACCATCGTCCAGACCATTAACGATTGGACCGTGAACCTCGACATTGCAGCCGATGAGCACTACGGGGGAGAGCGCGTAAAGCGCGCGCTATCGCGCTATCCCCTCCATATCGTTCGTGCGGACCTTGACCCCGAACGCAACCCCTTCGGCCTGCAGTGGGACTGCTACACCAGCAATCCGGTGCGGATCGAGGTTGACAACGACATTACCGGACCAGGTGGCCAGCAATGAAGATCATGCTTCGCTGGGGCGGTGCCCTGTCCTTCTTAATTGCTGCCAATGCGCAGGCGGTCGAGATACTGCAATGGGAGCGCATCCCCCTCGCGGTGCCCCTGCGTGTCGGCCAGGAGCGGATCGTGTTCGTCGACCAAAACGTGCGGGTGGGTATGAAACCTGAGCTGGTCGGGAAGCTTCGAGTGCAGAGTACGGGCGGCGCCATCTACCTGCTCGCCAACGAGACCATCGCTCCCTCTCGCCTGCAGCTGCAGAACGTCGCCAACGGCGAAATCGTGCTGGTGGACATCGCGGCCACCGCGGCACAGGACGGTCAACCTGCACTGGAGCCTGTGAAGATTGTCGCTGGAGATACGACGCCAACCCGTTATGGCCAATCGCCCAACACCAAACCCCAAAGCACAGCAGCGACCACTACTACTGGGCAGCCAGAAGAGGATGCGCCCCCGGCGCCGCAGCATGAAACCCCCTCCCCAGTAGTGCTCACCCGGTACGCGGCCCAAATGCTGTATGCCCCGCTGCGTACTGTTGAACCTGTTGCGGGTATTGCCCAGGTGCGCATCGATCGGCGAATTGACCTGAGCACACTGCTGCCGGTACAGCCGCTGGAAGCAAGTGCGCTGGGCGCCTGGAAGCTGGATGGCTTCTACGTGACCGCAGTCAAGCTGCGCAACACCAGCTCGCAACAGCTCAAGCTGGATCCTCGCGACCTGATGGGCAACTTCGTTGCGGCCACCTTCCAACACCCCTACCTCGGTGCGCGGGGCAACGCGACGGACACCACAACCGTCTACCTGGTCACCCAGGGCAAGGGGCTCCGCGAGTCGTTGTTGCCTGCATCCATCAGCCAGGTAGATCCGAAAGGAGGCCAGCGTGGCAGCAACTCTGAAAGGTAATCCCCTCCTGAAGTGGCTGGCCGTCCCCTTCGGCATATTCGTCATCGTGATACTCACGAGCCTTACCAAACACAAAGGCGATGACGCCACGCCCGAGGAAAAGCCCAAGATCGGCTCTGGCCAGGCCAAGGCGCTGGGTGTCGACGGCGACACGCCCAGTGACACCCTTCGTACAGTTGTCGCGGAAAGTCGGCAGCTGAAGGACCAGATGACACAAGCCCTGAAGGATAACGGCGAGCTCAAACGACAGAACGAGGAGCTGCAGGCCCGCCTGGGCAACATCAACCAGACCGTGGATCAACGCCTCAACGCCGCCCAACAGCAACTGCAACAGCACTCCCAGGAACAGAGCCAAGGCATCCTCGACAAGCTGCAGAAGCAGATGGATACCCTTTCCAAGCGCGAGTCTGGAATGGAAAGTGCCAACTCTACAGGCAGCGACCTGCCGATCGGCTTCGGCGTCCAGCCAGGCGATGGCCAAGCATTCCAGCACAACGCCAGCTCCAAACAGGACATGGTTTGGATTGAACCCCAGGATGCTACGGCTTTGGATGCCAGCGGCAAGCCGCTCACCACTGGCTCAGGACAATCCGCCAGTAGCTTCAGCTTCCCGTCGAGCTTCGGCCAGGCTGCCGACCGAGGACAGAACATCCTCAACAACAGCGCTCACAGCGTTGGTGGCGAAATATCGCCGCAAGACGCCCGTAAGCAGGTCCGGAAGACGTACACGCTGCCTCAAAACTCAACGCTGATGGGATCGGTGGCCATGTCTGCGCTGATCGGCAGGGTTCCGATCGACGGTACCGTGAACGATCCATACCCGTTCAAGGTACTGATCGGCCCGGACAACCTGACCGCCAATGGCATCGAGCTGCCCGACGTCGCCGGCGCGGTGGCCACCGGTACTGCTTCCGGCGATTGGACGCTGTCTTGCGTGCGCGGTCAGATCCGCAGCCTCACCTTCGTATTCAACGATGGGACAGTGCGGACCTTCCCCGCTCCGGCCGAGGAGGCGAACGGCACCCAGAACAACAACCAGGCCAGCAGTGGAAATGGTCAGCAGTCCATCCAGGGCGGCCTTGGCTGGATCAGCGACCCTTATGGCATCCCCTGCATCTCCGGCGATCGCCGCTCCAACGCCAAGGAATACCTGACCAACCAATCGCTGGTCACTGCCGCCGGCGCCGGCGTCGCCAAACTGCTGAAAGCGGACGACAGCAGCAGTTCCGCGGTGTTCAGCAGCAACGGCACATCGTTCGGTACCACCGGCACCTCAGGGAACTCCGCCATCGGCAGCATCCTGTCGGGGGGGGTGAGCGATATCCGGTCCTGGATGAACAAGCTGTACGGGGAGGCGTTCGCCGCTGTCTACGTTCCGCCCGGGGCGAAGGTGTCCGTCCATCTCGATCAGCAACTGGCGATCGACTACGAGATCAAGGGCCGCAAGGTCGACTACACCGCTGGAGCTTCGCATGTTTCCGCAAATCTTGACTGAGCGCCGGGCAGCCGTTACCGCCTGGCTTGCGCTGGCCATGCTCTGCAGTGGCTGCTCAACCAACAAGGACGAGCTGCTCCCCCATGGTGATACCAGCATGATGGATGTATGGCAGCAGGGGACAACCGGGAGCAGCGGCAGCTCCAGCAGCAGATTGCTGCTGGATGCGCGGCAGGAGCTCCGCCGCCCAATCGACGTAAGGCAGGCAGCAGCCACGAACGACAATGACGAGTTCACCCGCACTGCGCAGAACGAGATCTACAGCCAGTTCAAACGTCTGCCGAACCCTGACCTGGTCATGTACGTGTTCCCACACCTCGCAGGATCTGATCCAGCACCGGTCCCCGGTTACACCACGGTCTTCCCGCTTTACCAAAGGGTGCAGTACGCGATGCCTGGCGAAAGAACGGAGGAATATTGATGGGCCTTTTTGAACGTCTCCGTGGACGAGCCCGGGCAGAGACGGTCGAGCCCGTTGTCGAACTCGACAATCACTCCGACGAGTATCTCTCGACCCAAGAGCAAGACCCGCAGCCAGCACCTGCTGACCCAGGTGAAATTGAAGCAGCGACCGAACGCCATCTGGAGCGCCTTGCCAACCTCGGCATTCCGCTCCCAAACGACTGGCGCAATCCGAAGGAAAAACCAGCCACCGATGCTGACGTAGCCCGCATGTACGATGTGGCTCCATCCTTTGTGGACCTGCTGCCGTGGGTGGAGTTTCTGTCGGCCGAGAAAGCGATGCTCCTCGAGGACGGCCGCTCACAGGCAGCCTTCTTCGAGCTAACCCCGATCGGCACCGAGGGCCGCGACTCTGCGTGGCTGCGCTCGGCGCGTGATGCTCTGGAAAACGCCCTGCAGGACTGTTTCGAAGAGCTGGAAAGCTCGCCTTGGGTACTGCAGCTATACGCCCAGGACGAAACGAGCTGGGACGAGTACCAGGAAACCCTGCGGTCCTACATCAAGCCCAGTGCAGCTGGCAGCGAATTCACCGAGCTGTATAGGTCGCTGTTCAAACGGCACCTGGAATCGATCTCCAAGCCCGGAGGACTGTTCGAGGATACGGCCGTCAGCAAACTGCCTTGGCGCGGCCAAAATCGTAGGGTTCGCCTGGTCGTGTATCGGCGGGTCGCCAAACAGGATAGCGTCGTGCGCGGCCAGGCTCCCGGCCCCTACCTGGCTGTTATCTGCGACCGCCTGGAGGGAGCCCTGGCCAACGCCGGCGTGATCGCTAAACGTATGGATGGCCATGCCATCCGCCAATGGCTGATCCACTGGTTCAACCCTCATCCCGATCATCTCGGTACCAGCGACACAGACATCAGGCGCTTCTATGAGCTGGTCTGCCAGCGTCCAGATGATCTTCCCGAGGACGAGTTGCCACTGGCCAGCGGGACCGACTTCGCCCAGAACCTGTTCTTCAGGGAACCCTTGTCCCAAATTGAAGCCGGGCTCTGGTCATTCGACGGCATGCCGCATCGAGTGGTCATGCTCGATCGCCTGCGCGATGCCCCGAAAACCGGACACCTGACCGGCGAGACGAAGAAGGCTGACGCACTCAACTCCCTTTTCGACCGGCTGCCCGAGGACACGATCCTCTGCATCACCATGGTGGCCACGCCACAGGACTTGCTGGAAGGGCACCTGGAACAGCTGTCGAAGAAGGCCGTAGGCGACACCCAAGCCTCCGCCCACACTCGCGCCGACGTTGAAGAGGCCCGAAAACTCCTTGGGCGTAAGCACAAGATGTATCGAGCCAGCGTCGCCTTTTACCTGCGCGGCGCCGACAGGGCTCAACTGGAGACCCGGACCACCCAGTTGAACAACGCCCTTCTGGGCGCCGGCATGCTACCGGTCCAGCCTCAGGACGAAGTCGCACCGCTCAACAGCTACCTGCGCTGGCTACCCTGCAATTTCGACCCGAACGAGTCGCGAGCCATGGACTGGTACGTGCAGATGATGTTCGTCCAGCACATCGCGAACCTCGCCCCTATCTGGGGGCGTTCCACTGGTACTGGGCGTCCCGGCATCACGCTGTTCAACCGAGGCGGCGCGCCCCTCACCTTCGACCCCTTGAACCGCCTCGACCGGCAGATGAACGCTCACTTGTTCCTGTTCGGCCCGACTGGTGCCGGTAAATCAGCCACAGCCACCAACATCCTCTGCCAGATCACGGCAGTCTACCGGCCGCGCCTGTTTGTCGTGGAAGCGGGCAATAGCTTCGGCCTGCTGGGCGAGTTTGCGAAGCGACTGGGCTTGACCGTCAACCGCGTCCGCCTCGCTCCAGGTTCTGGCGTCAGCCTGGCCCCATTTGCCGATGCCATCCAACTGGTGGAACGCCCCGACAAGGCGAAGGTGTTAAACCCGGAGGACCTCGAAGCATCCGACGCGCACCTGGCCAGCGCTCTGGACGGTACAGAAGATGAACAGCGCGACATCCTCGGTGAACTGGAAATCACGGCCCGCCTGATGATCACCGGCGGCGAGCCTAACGAGGACGCCAGGATGACGCGTGCGGACCGCAGCGCGATCCGCCAGTGCATCCTGGACGCCGCGGCGACATGCTCGACGGCGAACCGGGTTGTCTTGACCGAAGATGTGCGCGATGCCCTGAAAGCCATGGCTGCGGATGAATCCATCCCGGAGAGCCGTCGAAACCGCTTCATGGAAATGGCCGAGGCCATGCAGATCTTCTGCATGGGCACGGAAGGTGAAATGTTCAACCGCGAGGGAACGCCCTGGCCCGAGGCCGACATCACCATCGTCGACCTGGCAACCTACGCTCGGGAGGGTTACCAGGCGCAGATGGCCATCTCCTACATCTCCCTCCTCAACACGGTGAACAACATCGCTGAGCGCGACCAATTCAAGGGCCGCCCACTGATCTTCTTCACCGACGAAGGCCACATCCAGTTGAAGGTCCCGCTACTGTCGCCCTACGCAGTGAAAATTACGAAGATGTGGAGGAAACTCGGGGCGTGGTTCTGGATGGCCACCCAGAACGTCGACGACGTCCCCCCCGAGGCCTCAGCCCTGCTCAACATGATCGAGTGGTGGATCTGCCTGAACATGCCGCCGGATGAAGTCGAGAAGATCGCTCGGTTCCGCGAGCTGACGCCAGCCCAGAAGACGATGATGCTGTCGGCCCGGAAAGAGAACGGCAAGTTCACCGAAGGTGTCGTTCTGGCCAAGCGCATCGAACTGCTCTTCCGTGTGGTTCCTCCGAGCCTGTACCTCGCGCTTGCCATGACCGAGCCGGAAGAAAAGAAGCAGCGCTACGACATCATGAAGGCTATCGGGTGCGATGAGCTCGGTGCGGCCCTGGAGGTATCTGCCGACCTTGATCGAAAGCGCGGCATCACCCCCTACCCCATTTCATTTTCTGTAACAGCGAAGGCCGTGGAGCGCCAGGCATGAGAGTTCTCAATTCCCTGACCCAGAACCTGATCGAAAACCTGACCCAGTTGCTCAAACATCCTGGGCAAGAAGCCCTGCAGACGCTTGAGGTGTGTGCTCCCGTACTCATCGATGAGCTGCAGCAGATCAAAGAGCGCGCAGTCGATCGTCGCGACATCGGCCCCCAGATCCAGGCCGCCCTAGACGAGTGGCTGCAGCAGCACCCCTTACCGGAAAAAGCCCAGGAGGCGTTGATCGAGGCTCTTCGCCGGCAGTCCTTGATTCCATCAGTGCCCCCTTCGGGGCCAGAGCAATGAACGGCATCATCAGCTCTTGGCGAGCCGCAGCGATGCCTACGCGAGTCAGCATTCAGTTGGTACTTCTTGTGATCGCCGGCATCGGCGTTTGGTGGCCTTGGTCATCACCTGCAGCAAACGGCCCCTGGCTGTATGGATCTCCAACAGCTAGGTGGACGATCACCGAATATGCGGATCTAGAGTGCCCCTACTGCAGGTCCTATACACCCCAGCTGAAACGCTGGGTGAGCCAGCAGCCTGACGTGAACCTCAAATGGCATCACTTTCCTCTGCAGATACATGGTGTTGCAGCAGTACACGAAGCTCGCCTCGTGCATTGCGCAGGCACACTCGGCGGTACGGCCTCCTTCTGGAACGCTGTGGATCAGGTACTTGCGCGCACCGGCAGCAACGGACAGGGGATTCCCAGTGACTTCGCGATACTGGGACTCGACAGCGCGAATTCGAAGGCCAAATTGAAGCTCTGTGCGAACAGCAGCGAAACCGCCCTGCATATAGAGCAGGAGTTTTTCGATGCTCAACAGAAAGGAATCCAAGCTACCCCCACCTTGGAGATCACCGACAACAGAACCGGACGATCCGTTAGGCTCGAAGGCCCGGCAGACAGCACAACACTGCTTTCCGCGGTCGATAGCCTTACCAGGTAGCACAGCAGCGTCCTTGTAGATCAGCAGCCGCCACTACTAGCTCTTTGATAGTATTGAGATTGCAATACCTGGCCTAGATGGAACTTGGATGAAAACGCTCAATTTCAGCAACGCGACAGTCAACCTGGAAACCCGTACTGGTGTCGTTCTCTCTACTGACAAGAGATCTGAGACTCAGATCAGCTCTCATGGGGGTGGCGGATACGTTGGCTCCAACGGCGGCTATGTAGCACCTCCACGAATCAGCTCAAGGACCGTCGAGATTCATGAGTTCTGGATCAAGGATGAAGCAGGTAATGAAGTACCTGTCCAACTTGCCGGAGCGAATCTGCCACTTCGTATCGGTCAGACAGTCAGCGTAATTGGCGCTTGCCGCCCGAACGCCGAGCAACTGTTTGTGGCAGCAGTAGTCAATCACAGTTCAGGTACCACCACACGGGTCCTTAGCAATGAAGACCTGGCTGCAAGCCTGGGGCTTACTCCCGACACCTACGCCAAACCGCTCGCATTCTTCGGTGCTGTAGTCGCCGCCATAGGATGGTGGGTGGTACTCAACTTTTTAGTTGTTGGCGCGGGGGCCGGGTTAATCGGGTTCGCAGCCTATAGAGCGTTTCAAGCCTCGCAGAAGTATCCTGGCTACGTCGGGAGCCTAGACCACGCCGTTCGGGAGCTGGCTATAACCGCAACGACCAAACAAAAGAGCGCTGCTTAACCTCGCCAGCACGAGCGAGCTCAGCTACTACTGGGAGTCCGAGGGCGACGGATTAAATTCCCGCCCTCGCGATATTCATTTCCTGCTGCATAGTCACCCTCTGTTCCGTTCTCCTGCACCTGAACAACTACCAGGTGCAGCACCATGTTCAACTTCTACTCGACCGGCCTGTGGCGCGCTGTGGCGGTGCTCTGCGGAGCGATCGCCTCTGCCACCTCTCACGCCGAAACCTGGGTCATCACCGACTCAGCGCATCCAGTCAACCTTCCTGCAGGCGTCGGAATTCGGCTAATTCAGCTGGATGAACAGCATCGCCTCGAGGAGCAGCTTTCCCACCTGCTGCCGGCCAACCCTCAGATGGCCGCAGTAGCTGCGCAGAAAGTTCTGAATGGCCCGGAAGGCGCACGTATTCAGCAGGACCTGATCAAGGCCCAACAAGGCCTCACCGATGCCTGGAGTGTGGGAGTCGAGAAGCTGCCTGCAGTGGTTGTCGACCGCAAATACGTCGTGTATGGCCAACCGAATGTTGCCCTAGCCCTGCAGGCCATCGAACACTCGAGGGAGACGCGATGAAAAACTCCCCTATTCGCCTCTTGGCTGCGGCAATCGCTGCCTGTGCATCGTTTTCCACGTCGGCCGCGATCAACTCAGCAGCGATCATCAGCTCGTCGCTATCTCCCGACTGCCTCGAGTACAAAGTCGTTGGGATTTGCTACTGGCTGTTCTGCACCCCCTACGGCTGTAAGGTCAGAACCTCCACCAAGGTCCGTCACTACATCCCTGACGTCGTGGTCTCTGCTTACGCCAACACTGGCGACAACCCCTGGACGGAGATGAGTTCGCTCGGCGCGCCCAATGCGTCTGCGCAGGCCGGTAACGATGGCACCACGAACCACAACAACGAGAACAACAACATCAAGTTCAAGGAGGCAGATGTCATCGGCCACCCAGGTGGCTCCCTCTTCAGCCGATTTGCCAGCGCCTCGGGATACGCATGCAAGGGGGCAACCACTCCGTTCATGCCCTACATGCTCAGCACGCTGGATACGATTGCCTGGCGATACGGCATTCCAGAGTCGGTCTATCCGGAATCGCTCACTCCGGGGATGCGTGAGGTCGGCGGAATGCTTTCTGGGGACCTCTGGGGCAGTGTCTATCCACGCAGCGGCTTCCTACACCAGAGCGACGACCACAAGGCCGGCGCGGTAATCGCTCAGCGAGCAGGCGATGTCACCACGCGCTACGGCCAACCTCATCTGTACATGCCTATCCGAGCCACACCAGAGGAAGGCTACTGGCCCGCCGGCGAGCTCCTCGAGGGCGACGCCACCACTGGCAAGTGGCAGGAACTGACTCCGACGCTGTCGACGACGTGCGCGGTGTTCCCCAACGGCGGTCCGCAAGTTCAGGCCGAAGACGAAGCCTACGCCTGGGCGCTGTGGCGCCCCTACTCCTGCTGTCAGCGTCGCGGCCAGACATTCCTGGGCAGCACCGATTTCCAATGAGCATCAGTCACTGGAGCACCATATGAAACACATCACCAAAGCAATTGGAATCGCCCTCAGCTTGAGCAGTACCGCAGCACTCGCCGTTGACCCCATCAAGGTTGAATCGCAGGGCAGCGTGATCGGAGACGACGTGCTTTACAGCATCGGCGGCGGAAGCGCGGTGACAATGGGTAGCGCCGGTCAGATGGAGAGCATCACGGTCGGCGCCGGCTGGCAGAACAACCTGGTCTGCGGAAACATGAGCCTGAACAACACTCTGGAGAACCAGCTGAACGGCGCTACTCAAGGCTTCCAGAACATCATGGGCTCCGTCATTCAGAACGCTACCGGAGCAGTTTCATCGCTACCTGCACTCATCCTGCAACGCGCCAATCCGGCCCTCTACAACCTGCTCACTAACGGTATCCTGCAGGCCCGCCTCGACTACGACAGATCGAAGGGCAGTTGCCGTGCCTTAGCCGAAAGCATGGCCGACATTGCAGGTAACCAGATGGGGTGGGGCAAAGTCGCCGAAGGCCAAAAGATGGGCCAGGAACTGACTGCAAACTCCGACGCCGTCGCCGTCATGGAGAAGACCGAGAGCGCTTACGGCAATTCCGGAGTCACTTGGGTTGGAGGATCTCAGGCTGGCGGCTCGGGCCAGCAGCCTATCCGGGTTGTAAGCGATGTAACCAAAGCTGGCTACAACCTGCTCAACAGTCGGTCGGTAACCGATACCTCAAGCATTCCGAAGGATGCCTGCTCCAATGGGCTGGTCTGCGGCTCCTGGGAATCCCCGGCCAAAGCCGCAGAGTTCGCCACACGCGTACTCGGTGAGCAGCAGATCCAGACCTGTGAAAACTGCTCCAGCGCATCTTCGCCTGGTGTCGGACTTGCCCCCCTGATTCAGGAAACCTACGAGACCAAAATCCAGGCCCTGCAGGAGTTGCTCAAACCAGGGGCAACGATCACTGCTGAGAAATTGCGTGATGCTGGCAGCGATTCCTTGCCTGTCACACGCGGCGTAATCATGGCGCTGCGCGACGAACGCGACCAGTCGGTATTGGCCCAACGCCTGGCTTCAGAGGTCGCCCTTGCGGACGTACTCGAAAAGAGCCTGCTGCTCCAGCGAATGCTGATCACCGGCAGCAAGGAACCCAACGTCAATATGAACAAGCTAGCGGTGGATGCTGTTCTCGGAAGCACGGACACGTTGCAACAGCTGATCACCAACTTGAAGACAGAACTCGATATGAGGCAGCAACTCGCCAAGAACTCGCCGATGGCCATCGTCGAGCGCGGCCAATCTCGCGCCGAGAACTCCAGAGCGGTGCTTCCTGGAGCTCCTGAAACCGATCGCCTGCAGCAGTTGCAGAAACCCGCGACCAAGGAGTGAGCCCGATGGACCAGCAAATCACCAAAAAGGCCGGACTGCTCAAGGGGGTGGCCATCAGTCTGGCGTTCACCTTGGGCCTCGTCCTGGTGAGCATCGTGCTCAGCATGATCGTCATCAACCACCTGGGCGGTGTAGAGCTCTGGCTGAACTGGCGACAAGACAACTACCTGTGGCTGCTGGCCTGGAGGATCTGTCTATACGTGATGCTCGCCACCTTCTGGTTGAAGTTGAAAAGCCGAATGCCCCCTCTTGAGGATGGCCAAACAAAGAACCGCATGCTTCGCATCGAGCTCCTGGTAGTGTTCCTTGCTGTGATCATCGAGCTCGTCAAAGCCCCGGTAAGCTGGGGTGACCTGCTATGACCCTCTACACCAACGATTACCTTGAGTATTACCTCACGCTGGTCGGCTGGATCATAAACAACGGCATCTGGAACATGATCTCGGACACCGGCCTGTTTGCCCTTCCCTTTCTGATCATCATCGTCCGGGAATGGCTGAAGGTTCGTGGGGAAGGGGCCGACGAAGGCAACAAGGGTGTCCTGTCCCTCGCCCGCATCGAGACGCAGATCTACGTCGGATACGTGGTGGTCTGCCTCGGGGGGATTCCCACGGTGTCGGTGGGGCTGGACACCATCCAGTTCGACCAGGAACGCGCCCAGCAGTGCCAAGTCACCTTGCCGAAGCCAACTGACACCGGCTGGAACACCACATTCAGTTCGATAGCTGGCAAGAGCGCGGAGCTCCCAATCTGGTGGGCTTTCATGCACGCGCTCTCCAAGGGCTTCACGAACGGCGCTATCGCTGCCATTCCCTGTGGCACAGACCTTCGCCAGATGCGCATGGATGTCGACTCGACGCGGATCAACAACCCACTCCTCGCCCAGGAGGTGGCGGACTTCACCCATGACTGCTTCGGCCCCTCGCGCGCGCGGCTGTTCATGAGGCAGCCAGACTTAGGCTCGATGGCCGAAGACAAGAAAGCGCTCCAGGACCTCAACTGGATCGGTTCGCACTACTTCCTGAACAACAGTGGTTACTACGACACCGATTACTCGAGGACGCCCCGGGCTGCGTGGCCTTATGATTCTCAGCGTGATGCCGGCATGCCGGAGGTCACAGGCGGAGGCGGCTATCCCAAATGTAAGCAGTGGTGGTCCGACAGTAGCATCGGCCTGCGCGATCGGCTGAAGGCCCAGGTCGATCCGGACCTTCTGACCCAGTTTCTCGGATGGGCAAAGTGGCTATCGCAGGAAGAGGTAACTGACTCGCTGATTCGACAGTTGGTGTCACCATCCAACCAAGTTAACGGCGACGTCTATACGGACTATGGCGGCCAGGTAGGAGGGACACTCTGGAACGGACTCTCACGTGCAGGCGGAACCTTGGGTATAGCAGTCGGCTCGTTAGCCTACTTCCCAGGAATGGATATGGTTCGTCAAGCGTTACCGATGGCCATGGCGTTCTTGAAGATGGCCTTGGTTATTTGCATCCCTATAGTTCTAGTAATTGGCTCATACCAGTTACAAGTCGCCATGACAGTCTCAGTCATTTTCTTCGCAATGATATTCGTTGATTTCTGGTTTCAACTTGCCAGATGGATCGATAGCACCATTATTGATGCTATGTATGGCTCCGGCTCACCCCATCTATCGTTTGACCCAGTGATGGGAATAAACACGGCAACTCAAGATACCATCTTGAACTTTGTTATGGGGGCAATGTTCCTCATACTTCCTGCCTTCTGGATTGCGGCAATTGGTTGGGCCGGAGTGAAAGCGAGCGGTGCTTTAGATGGCCTGGCGAGCGCCACTAGGGACGTCAAGAAATCAGGAGAGAACGCGGGGGGAATCGCCCAAGACGGAATCAAATCCTTTAAATAGGGAACTGAAGATAGCTAGCCTTGGAGATCAGGCCAGAGCCCCCTCTAGGGCTAGATATCAGTCATCACTGCTGTGCAGATACTCGCCATCGATGTTCCCCCAGCTGTCCAGCTCCCGACCAAAGACATCGCGACCGTAAGGGGCATCTTTATCTTCAGAAAAGACACCTTTGAGGACGTCAGCATCACCCCTCACCAAGGCATACAGAGCAAGACCAAGACAGCCAACAGTCAACAATGAGCCGAGAAGCCAGCTGAAGGAGTTCACAAGAACCACCAGCAGCGCCGTTACGAGGAAAGCCCTTTTTACCCAACGAAGACCGACTTTCCGATCGTTCATGAAGAACCGCAGGGTGCGTCCAACACCGAAGCCAAGGCGGCTGGCAAATCCTTTGGTCACTGCAGTCATGGTCGTTCTCCTCGCCTTCGGGAAGGCACCGTGATATCAGATATACGCCGTTTTTTGCATTTCCGCAAGCATCATGGCATAAAACGCCATACCAATCTTTACCCGGAGATCGTCATGGCCACCCATAACGTCGTACTGCCTCAGCCCATGGAGAAATCCATCGATGACCTCGTGAGCGAAGGTCGGTACCAGAATTTCAGCGAAGTCGTCCGCGCCGGCTTACGTCTGCTCCTCGAGCGCGAGGCGGAAGAGTCAGCCAAGCTCGTTGCGCTACGCAACGCAACGTCAAGCGGCATCATGCAACTAGATGCCGGCCAGTTCGTCGAGATTGCATCCGATACTGAGCTCGAGCAGTACCTGGAAGAACTGGGCCAGCTGGCGAGCACGAAGCAGTGAGCTCGCCCGCATTTCGCCTATCTCTCGACGCTCAAACTGACCTGATCGACATCCTCCGATACACCCAAGCGAAGTTTGGCGAGAACGCTCGGCGTCGCTACCAAGGGCTAATCCAGGCTGCCTTCGTCTCAGTTGCTGCAGAGCCTGAGCGAATCGGCAGCCTTGATCGCAAGCAGTTAGCAGCAGGCTTGCGCAGCTTGCACCTACTCTACTGCCGCACCGAGTCGCAGAGCGGCCGTGTAGATAGGCCACGGCATGTCGTCTTCTATAGGCTAGGCAACGACCAGGTCGTCGAGATCGTCCGCATTCTCCACGATGCCATGGAGGTTGAAAGGCACCTGCAGCAGGTTCCCGCAAGCTAAATGGCCCAAAGGGGAAATGGGTTGGAATAGATAATGGAATGGTTCAGAAGGGTAAAAGCCCTACCCGAAAGGGCGACCTCCGGCCGGGAAGGGCTTTTCAGAGTGGATCTATTATTTACTATGAGAAGCTAATTAGCTCACCAATCCGCAGCCCTGTTTCAACAGGGAATACTTTCAAATTGTACACGACATTATTTTCAATCGTGACAAACCCAACCATTTCTATATGCTCAGACCTTTCAACTTTAAAGCTAAGACTGCCATAGACTGGAGCTCCAGTATCTTTATCTACAAGCTGCCAAGCTCGGCCATCAGACGCTGGAACTCTCTTGACATACAACGTATGCCGTAGTCCATTGTCACCGCATATTAAAACTTTTGTCGGCTGATCCTTCGTTAGTTCCATAAACCTCTCCTTACATGAGCTCAACTGGCCACGGTGATGGCATTTTGCCTCAAAATCACCGAGAAAGGAGAATACGCTTTTCTATGGATAACCCGCTGTCAGTTGGTAGAAAACCCTGCTCCATGCATATGCCTTGGAGCCCCGCATGCCCCTCCTCGCCTGGTTCAGCCGGAAACCAAAATCCGCTGAGCCACCGTCAGAAGCCTCCCCGCAGGGCTTCCACTTACCCGCGCGCGCCTCTGACCTCTTGAGCCTGCCTCGTCGACAGCAGCTTCTGGAGAACATCTGGCGCCGCGCTTCGCTGTCACGCCAGCAGTATGACGCCCTCTACCGACAACCGCTCGAGCGCTTCGCCGAACTGGTCCAGTTACTCCCTGCCTCGGAGAATCACCACCATGCCCATCTTGGCGGCCTACTGGATCACGGCCTGGAAATCGTCGCATACGCCCTGAAGATCAGGCAGACCTATCTCCTCCCGATCGGAGCTCCGCCGGAGTCCCAGTCAGCTCAAGCGGAAGCCTGGTCTGCAGCAGCGGCCTACGGGGCGTTGATCCACGACCTCGGGAAGATCGCCGTCGACGTGATCGTCGAACTGCAGGGCGGCGGGACGTGGCACCCCTGGCACGGCCCGATCACCAAGCCTTACCGTTTCAGATATGTGAAAGGCCGTGAATACCAGCTGCACGGAGCTGCCTCCGCACTCATCTACGCGCAGATCCTCGACAAGGGCATCTTGGACTGGCTCAGCGGATTTCCCGAACTCTGGAAGCCACTGATCTACCTGCTCGCTGGCCAATACGAGAACGCTGGCATCCTGGGAGAAATCGTCGTGAGGGCTGACTCAGCCTCCGTCGCGCAGGAACTCGGCGGCAATCCCGACCGCGCGCTGGCAGCGCCCAAACAGTCACTGCAGCGGCAACTGGCGGAAGGACTGCGCTACCTGGTGCGTGAGAAATTCAAGCTGAACCACCCTGATGGCCCTGCCGATGGCTGGCTGGCCCAGGATGCGTTGTGGCTCGTCAGCAAACCTGCGGCTGATCAGCTTCGAGCTTACCTTCTGGCCCAGGGCATTGAGGGAATCCCCAGTTCGAATGCCCCATTCTTCAACATGCTCCAGGACCAGGCTGTTATTCAGACAAACTCCCAGGACAAGGCAATCTGGAAGGCTACCGTCGACAACGGGCGTGGCTGGAAGAACACCTTCACGATGCTGAAAATCGCGCCCGCCTTGATCTGGCCAGACGCAAAAGAACGGCCAGAGCCCTACGTGGGAAGCCTCACCCTGGAACACGAGGACAGCAGCTCCGCTACCGCGGAGGAAACTACCTGCAGGATCCCTGACGAACCACTCCAGCCTGCTACCGAAGGCGATGTAACTGGCGAGCAATCCCCTCCGCCGGCACCCCGTAGAAAAACGTTACAGCCGGCTCCCAACGATGCGTCAAATATCCGTCCATCAGAAGTAGACGAATTATTGTCACTATTTGGTAATATCACCGCGCCATCAGAAGAGCTAGACAATAGCCCCGGCCGAACGGCCGCTCCAACCATGCCAATGGAAGACCAGGAGCAGGCTCAAGACTCTTCCGAGACCCCTGCTGGGTCTCCTGCACCAGAAGACACGACTGCAATGCCTACCAGTAGCCACTCACTGGGACAGGGATTCGTTGCCTGGCTGAAAGCAGGGATCGCTTCCCACCGAATCATCATCAACGATGCCAAGGCCCTCGTTCACACGGCCGATGGCACCGCAATGCTCGTCACACCGGGGATATTCAAACGCTATGTGCTCGAGCACCCCGACCTGGAAAGGCAGGCGACAGCGCAAGGAGTGAAGTCCTGGCAGCTGGTCCAACGCGCATTTGAGAAAGAGAAGCTGCACCGAAAGACCGCGAAGAGCCTGAACATCTGGACCTTCGATGTAGTCGGCCCGCGCAAATCCAAGCAGCTGCGCGGGTATCTTCTCCGGGATCCGCATGCAGTTTTCAATGAGGTCCCTTTCGACAACCCGAGCCTGGCCCTTCAAGCTGACGGAGCCACGCAATGAAGCCTATCGAACTGGTCGAGGAGTACATCCTCGACCACGATCTGCGCGAAGCCAGCGCAAAGATCTACAAAGCGGCCATGAAGGCGCTAGAGCGCTTCTTCGGGCCGGCAGTCGACGTCACAACCATTGAGCGCCGGCAGATCCTGGCCTGGCGCAACAAAGTCATCGATGGCGGGCTATCCAAAAGAAGCTGGAATACATACTCCAACCACCTGCGTACCGTGTGGGGCTACGCTATCGAACACAGCATCCTGCCTCAGGCGATGGTCAATCCCTTCAAGAAGACCACTGTCGTGGCGCCAAAGCGCCCAAGCAAAATCGTCGCTGGCGAGGCGATACACCGAGCGCGGCGCTGGCTGATGTCTCTTGCGGATGAAGAGCACTGCACGAACCAGCGCAGCCGGATCACCCCGGCCTGGTTCTGGCTCGCCACCTTTGAGATGTTCTACTACACCGGGATCCGCCTGAACGCCCTCCTCTGCCTGCGCCTGCAGGATGTCGACTGGAACAACCAGCTGATCCTGGTCCGAGGCGAGACCGAGAAGACGCACCGTGAATTCCGAGTGCCGATTGTGGAAGGCCTGGCTCCACATATTGAACGCCTCCTGCTCGAGGCCGAGAGGCTCGGCTTCTCGCAGAAGGATCAGTTGTTCAACGTCAACAGATTCTCCCCGCATTACAAACGCGCAGAGATGAACTCCGACCAAGTCGAAGCGATGTATAAAAAGCTGATCGACAAGCTCGGCGTCAGGATGACTCCGCACAGATTCAGGCACACGCTAGCCACCGATTTGATGAAGCAGCCTGAAAGGAACATCCACCTAACGAAGAGCTTGCTGAACCACTCGAATATCGCCACCACGATGAGCTACATCGAGGCCGACTACGACCACATGCGAGAGGTACTGCACGAACGCAGCCTGCATCAAGGTGCTCTGCAGTTGGTTCGGCACGCCGATGAAACCGGAGCACCAGGAACCTGCGAACCTCAGGTGCGAGAGCTGCGCTCGACAGAGCAGCTGCAGCTCGAACATGGCCGAGCCGTTCTCGCGGATCCTGCTACCCAGGAGATGGCGGCCGCGCTGATGCAGCTGCAGTTCGACCGAGCAGGTACAGAGCCATCCTTGCCTCCCGAGGAATTGTTCACGCCCAGCTTGCTCTTCACCATCATGTCGAGCACTGCTACAACGCCCTATTCTCGAACTGGATCAGCAGGAAGCTCTACGCGTTTCGCGGCAAGAGCCTCGCCATAGCGCAACGAACCGACGAATGGCAAAGCGCCATCACCGGCATCCACTCGCGACATCCTCATAGGGAAAATCTGATGCAGCTCCTGGTGCTTGAATTCTGGCGCCAGGCCTCTGGCTGCGCGGATTCCACCCAGCTAGACCGCCTGCGGCATTGTCGCACCAGCGGCGCTGTCCTACGCCCAAATAGCTGATTTCACTGGCCCAGAAACGAAAAAGCCCGCCTTGGAAGGCGGGCTATTTCATATTGACATCACAAGGGAGCGAGCCTAAGGTTCGCTCCAGACGGCTGCAAGACTAGAAATCTGGCTGGCAAGCCCCCCTTCCTAGTACCGCACAACCGCTGCGATAGTGGTGGGTCGTGTAGGATTCGAACCTACGACCAATTGGTTAAAAGCCAACTGCTCTACCGACTGAGCTAACGACCCGACGTGGTGCGTATAATACTGATTTCTAACGTAAAAACAACACCCCGAGAAAACTTTTTTCAGAAATATCGCGTAGGGTCGGAAATTCCAGCGGCGGAAAAGCCCTCGGAGCGCAGTCGGCAGCTGTCACATTTGCGGCAAGCACGCCCCTCATCATCAGCCTGATAGCAGGAAACGGTGAGGCCGTAATCGACGCCCCGAGCGACGCCTGCCTCGATGATCTGCGCCTTCGAAAGGAACTGCAGCGGCGCCTGGATACGGAAGCCGTCGCCCTCCACTCCTGCCTTGGTCGCCAGGTTCGCCATACGCTCGAAGGCCTCGACGAACTCCGGGCGGCAATCCGGGTAGCCGGAATAATCCACGGCGTTCACGCCGATGAAAATGTCCCGTGCGCCCAGCACTTCCGCCCAGCCCAGCGCCAGAGAAAGGAACACGGTATTGCGCGCCGGCACATAGGTCACCGGAATGCCCTCACTGGGGGCTTGGGGAACATCGATGCTGCTGTCGGTCAGCGCGGAGCCGCCGATACCATTCAGGTCGAGGCCGATCACCTTGTGCTCGACCACGCCCAATTGGCGGGCGACACGCTCGGCGGCCTGCAACTCGGCACGGTGACGCTGGCCGTAGTCGAAGCTCATGGTGTAGCAGGCGTAGCCCTCGGCCTTGGCCATGGCGACCACTGTCGCGGAATCCAGGCCACCGGAGAGCAGGATCACGGCTTTCTTGTCGTTCGTAGCGTTCTTGTCGGACATAAACAGGGGCTCCTCCGCGCTCAGTGGCCCGGCTCATCGTTCCAGAGAATCTTGTGCAATTGCAGCTGCAGGCGGACCGGCAGGTTGTCGCTGACGATCCAGTCGGCCAGCGCGCCCGCATCCACCTGGCGGTGGCTGGGCGAGAACAGAACCTCGCCGGCTCGCTTATCCAGGCGGTACTCGATCAGCTTGGACACCGCCCAGTCATAGTCCTCGCGGGAACAGATGACGAACTTGACCTGATCGTTGAGCGTCAGCTCGCCGATGTTCTCATAGCGATTGCGCGCCACTTCGCCGGAGCCGGGGGTCTTCAGGTCGAGGATACGGCTGACGCGGCGGTCGGTGGCCGAGATGTCCAGCGCGCCGCTGGTTTCCAGCGATACTTCGTAACCGGCATGGCACAGCCGTTCGAGCAGCGGGATACAGTTGGGCTGCGCCAGCGGCTCGCCGCCGGTCACACAGACGTAGCGCGAGCGATACCGCGCAACCTGGTCGAGGATGGCGTCAAGGCTCTGGATTTCGCCGCCACTGAAGGCATAGGCGGTATCGCAGTAGTTGCAGCGCAGGGGGCAGCCAGTCAGGCGTACGAACACGGTCGGCAAGCCGGCGGTGCGCGTTTCCCCCTGCAACGAGTAGAAGATCTCGGTAATGCGCAGGGTCTGTTGCATATCAGCCACGGGCGTGACGGCTATACAGGCCATCCGCCTCCGTTGCGTTGGAGTCGTGGGCGCACTGGAGAGGCGCCCGGCAATCCCGGAACACAGCAGACATCAGCGCAGCTGAAACCACTGGCTTTTCCGGGGGCGGCAATTCTAACGAAAAAACCCGCGACGGGCGCGGGTTTTCAGACTGCGAGATAGGAAGCCTACTTCAGGTTCTTCAGATCACGCTGGGACAGTTGGGCAGCGGAAGTGCCCGGATACTGCGCGACCACCTGCTGCAGGATGCCGCGAGCCTTGTCATTGTTACCCAGGCGGCGCTCGACATCGGCGAGCTTGTACAGCGAGTCCGGCACCTTGGCGCTGCTCGGGTAGGCCTGGCTGACGCGGGCGAAAGCCTGGCCGGCGCCCTGCAGGTCGCCTTTCGCGAGATTCACTTCACCCAGCCAATACTGCGCGTTACCCGCGTACTGGCTGTTCGGGTACTTGCGCAGGAAGGCGCCAAAGGCCTGGCTGGCCTTGTCGAAGTCCTTGGCCTTGATCAGGTCGAAGGCGGCGTCGTAGTAGAGCTTCTCTTTTGCCGGGTCACCCGGCTCGCTGCTGGCGGCGGGCTGCTGTTGCTGGGCGGCGGCTACGCCTGCTCCGGTAGCAGCTCCGGCACTGGCGCCGGCAGCGGGGGAATTCTGTTGAACAGCAGCACCGGCCGCTCCTGCACCTGCACCGCTGGAAAGGCGGCTGTCGATGTCCTGGAAGCGCTCCTGGTTCTCCTGCTTCATTTGCTGGATCTGGTTCTGCTGCTCTTCGAGCATGCCGCGCAGACGGGACATTTCGTCCTGCATCTGCTGCAGCTGCATGAACAGCTGAGCCTGACCGGAGACGGGAGTTGTCATCCCGCCTCCGGCGTAGGCGCCATCAGCGCCTGCGGTGCCATAACCCGAGGGCGGCGTGCTGGCATAGCCACCATTGCCGTCCTGTACCGGAACCGCGGCTGCCGCCATGAGGGGCAGTCCGCATGCGATCAAGGTCAGAAAACGCAGGCGCATCGGCATCACGTCTTACTTCTTCAGCTCAACGCGACGGTTCTGGGCCCAGGACTGCTCGTCGTGGCCAGTGGCAACCGGACGCTCTTTGCCGTAGGAAACCAGTTCCAGCTGAGCCGGGGAAACGCCCTGCAGCACCAGGTAGCGCTGAACGGCCTTGGCACGACGCTCGCCCAGAGCCATGTTGTACTCGCGGGTGCCGCGCTCGTCAGTGTGACCTTCCAGGACTACGCGCTGGCCGGAACCTTTCAGGTCCTTGGCGTGTACGTCCAGGGCACGCATGGCTTCCGGCTTCAGGTCGGAGCTGTCGTACTCGAAGTAGAAGGTGGTGATAGCGCGCAGAGCGGCTTCGTCGCTCAGGGAGCCGTCAACGGCACCGCTGTTGGCGCCGTAGCCAGCGTTCGGGTCAACGCCGCCATTGGCGCCTTCACCAGTTGCATCGCCTTTCTTGGACGAGCAACCAACGGCTACGGCCATGGCGAGGGCGATAACGGCAAATTTGCCGAATTTCAGCATTTCCATCATGTAACTCCTAATGAACCCCAGTGTATAAGTTTGAAACAGTTGGCAACCGTCAGTTCAGGTAAGGGGACCAGGAAGGCTCGCGCACGTCGCCTTGAGCGGTGGGTAGCGGTAACCGAACACGTCCGTTGATGCTCACGAGCATCAACACGCCCCGGTCCTGCTGGCGGGTGGCGTATATTAGCATCGTGCCATTTGGCGCAACAGTGGGCGAATCGTCCAGATTGGTGTTGGAAAGTACCCGGAGATTACCGCGCTGAAGGTCCTGCGCTGCGATCTGGAAGTTGGTGAATCCGTCCTGGCGGTGAACCATCACCAGGGTCTTCTCATCCGCCGAGAGTTTCGGGTTGGCGTTGTAGTTGCCGATGAAGGTCACGCGGTCGGTAGCGCCCGAGTTCACGTTCATCTTGTAGATCTGCGGTTTGCCGCCACGGTCCGAGGTGAAGTACAGGGTCGAGCCGTCCGCGCCCCAGAAAGGTTCGGTGTCGATCGCCGAGTTGTTGGTCAGGCGACGCAGCTGGCGGCTGCCCAGATCCATCACGTAGATCTCCGGGTTGCCGTCGCGCGACAGCACGAAGGCCAGGCGGTTGCCGTCCGGCGAGAAGGCCGGGGCGCCGTTGAGGCCTTCGAAGTTGGAGATCTGCTCGCGGCGGCCGGTGTCGACGTACTGCATGAAGATGCGCGGACGCTTCTGCTCGAAGGACACATAGGCGATACGGCGACCATCAGGCGAGAAGCGCGGCGAAAGGATCGGCTCGCGCGATTGCAGCAGGGTCACCGGGCGAGCGCCGTCATAGTCGGAGCGCTGCAGGGTGTAGCGGGTGTTGTCCACCGAGAAGCGCTCGGCAGTCACGTAGAGCAGCCGGGTGGAGAACGCACCCTTGATGCCGGTGAGCTTCTCGAACGACTGGTCGGCGATGTAGTGCGACATGTCGCGCAGTTGGTCGGTAGTGCCGCCCACGCTGCCGGTCAGGACCTGCTGCTGGGTCGCCACGTTGAGCAGGGCATACTGGATCTGCAGGCGGCCACCGTTGGGCACGATGCTGCCGACCAGCACGTACTGCGCGCCGAGGGCCTGCCAGTCACGGTAGATCACTTCACTGGCCTGGACCGGCTGGCTGATCATGTTCTGGCGCGGGATCGGCTCGAAGTAACCGGAATTGCGCAGGTCGTTGCCGATGATGTTCGACATGTCTTCGGGCAGCACATTACCGCCCTGCCAGCCGAACGGAACCACGGCGATCGGGACGGCCGAGTCACGACCGCTGGAAATCACCAGCGGGTCGGCGGCCTGCGCTGCGCCGGCCACCAGGGCCAGGGCGAAGAGCGCGAAGCGAATCAGGGTACTCACAGATCTAAATCCTCCGGTTTGAAGACCATTCGGCGCTGACGATACAGGCTATCGAACGTGGCGCGATCCAGTTTTTGCAGTTCGGGAATACGGCCCACATTTCGGACCGCTGCCACTGCCGAATCGTCGAAAGGCTTGTCACCACTGGAGCGAGTCACGCTCACATTAGTGATGGCGCCGCTCGGCAACATCTGAATCAGCACTTCTACGCTCATTCCATTACGAGCTGAAGGAGGACGGCTCCACTGCTGGCTCACCAGGCTGACGATCAGGTCGTCAAAGTTGCCCGCCACCTCATTACCTTGCTCGTCGGCCAGGGCCTGCTGCCGCTGCGTGTCATCCGACAGCAGTTCAGCCAGGGCCTGGGCTTTCTTGTCTTCCGTCGCCTTGCGAGCTGCGGCAGCGGCTGCGGCAGCAGCCTTTTTCTTCGCAGCCTCGACCGCGGCAGCCTTCTTCTTGGCTTCATCCGCGGCGGCTTTTTTCTTAGCGTCCTCGGCGGCCTTCTTCTTGGCCTCCTCGGCAGCTTTCTTCTTCGCCTCTTCTGCGGCCTCTTTCTTGGCCTCTTCCTCGGCTTTCTTCTTGGCTATGTCAGCCTGCTGCTTCTGCTCGGCGGCCTTGGCCTCAGCTGCTTTCTTGGCGGCTGCGGCAGCATCGGCCGCCTTCTTGGCGTCATCTGCCTTCTTCGCTTCTGCAGCTTTCTCAGCGGCATCTGCAGCCTTTTGAGCCGCATCGGCCTTCTTTTGTTCCTCGGCTTTCGCAGCAGCCAATGCCTGCTGCTCAGCCTTCTTCTGCTCGAGCTGCTCCTGCTCGTATTGCTTGGCCGAGGTTTTCTTCGCCTCGCCGGCTATCTTCTGGTTGGTCTGCTGGGTCGCCTGGCTCTTGGACTTCAGCTGGTACAGCGTAGCCTGGACGATCGGCCGCGAAGGCGGCAGTTCAGGCGTACTGGCCCAGCTGACGAACAACATGGCAAAAATCAGCACATGCAGGGCCACGGCCAGGACCGTTGGCCAGAAGTAGCCTTCCGATTGAGAGCGCTCGAGCTGGTGCATCAACTACCTGGTGCCTCGGTAATCAGACCGACGTTGCCGACCCCGGCTTTCTGCAGACCGCCCATGACGGCCATGACCGAGCCATAGTCGACTGCCTTGTCCCCACGGACGAAGACCTGGACTTTCTTACCCTGGCGGCTGTTCTCGGCCATGATGCCGGTGGCAGCGTTGACCAGCTGATCGAGGTCCACGGCAGTCTGGCTGCCCTTGCCCTGATCCGGGTCCACTTCCGAGCCCATGTTCCAGTAGTAGGTCTTGTCGGCCTTGATGGAGATGGTGAGCACGCGGGAATCGTTATCCTGCGGCAGCGCTTCGCTGGAAACCTTGGGCAGGTCGACCTTGACCCCCTGGTTGAGCATGGGCGCGGTCACCATGAAAATGACCAGCAGTACCAACATCACGTCGATGTAGGGCACCACGTTCATTTCCGCGACCGGCTTGCGCTTGTGACGAACTCTTGCCATGACGGCTTACCTCTTGGTCGTCTTCAATCGTCGCTGGTGTGCACTTTGCGGTGCAGGATGGCCTGGAACTCGTCGGCGAAGGTGTAGTAGCGGCCGATGAGCATTTCCGAGCGAGCGGCGAAACGGTTGTAGGCGATGACCGCGGGGATGGCCGCGAACAGGCCGATGGCGGTAGCGATCAGCGCTTCGGCGATACCCGGCGCCACGGTGGCGAGGGTGGCCTGCTGCACGGTGGCCAGGCCACGGAAGGAGTTCATGATGCCCCACACGGTGCCGAACAGACCGATGTACGGGCTGGTGGAACCGACGGTAGCAAGGAACGGCAGGCTGGTTTCCAGCTTCTCTTCCTCGCGGGAAATGGCGACGCGCATGGCGCGGGAAACGCCCTCCATCACTGCATCCGGGTCAACGCCGGCCTGCTGGCGCAGACGGGAGAATTCCTTGAAGCCGGCACGGAAGATCTGCTCGACCCCCGAATCCGGATCGGGGTTGCTGCCCGCCTGACGATAGAGCTTGGACAGGTCGATGCCCGACCAGAAGCGCTCTTCGAAAGTATCCAGGGCCTTCTTCGCCGAGCGCATCATGTTGCTGCGCTGGAAAATCATGATCCAGGAAGTGACCGATGCGGCCACCAGGGTCAGCATCACCAGCTGTACCACGACGCTGGCGTTACTGATCAAGCTCCACATGGAAGTATGGTCGACGACGTTCGGTTCCACGTTAATCTCCTGCTGAAAGGGTGTCCGGACTGCCGGCAAATGCCGCACGCAACACATCTGGGATAGCGCGGGGTTTCAGGGTGTCCGCCCGCACGCACGCCACCAGGAATCGCCCCTCGCAGAGCAAGGTCGAATCCGACGCCCGTCGAACCTGTTGACGAAACTTCAGGCTCGCACGGTTCAACTCCTCCACTTCGGCGCTGACGAGCAGTTCGTCGTCCAGGCGAGCCGGCGCGTGATAGCGCGCCTCGGCCGAATGAACGACGAAAAGCAGGTTCTCCCCCGCCAGCTGCGACTGGGCAAAGCCCAGATCACGCAGCCGCTCGGTACGAGCCCGCTCCATGAACTTGAGGTAGTTGACGTAGTAGACGATGCCGCCGGCATCGGTGTCCTCGTAATAGACCCGATACCGCTGCTGGAACGGCTGACCCCCGTGTTGCGCGCGCATACTCTAAAACCAAGTCCTGGCTTTGCCAATCGGCAATCGCCTACAAATGCAATTAATTACCATCTTCAGGGGCGAACAGATCCGGCGTTGCCCCCTCCCCCATCCGCTTCGGCACATTCAGGCCGAAATGCAGGTACGCATGCCGGGTCACTACACGGCCGCGCGGTGTGCGCATGATATAGCCTTGCTGGATCAGATAGGGCTCCAGCACATCTTCAATCGTGTGTCTTTCTTCGCTGATGGCGGCCGCCAGGTTGTCGACACCCACCGGCCCACCGTCGAACTTGTCGATCATGGTCAGCAACAGGCGGCGATCCTGGTGATCGAAGCCCCTTTCGTCCACGTCCAGCAGGTTCAGCGCCTTGTCGGCGATGTCGCGACTGATGTGTCCGGTGCCCCGCACCTCGGCGAAATCCCGTACACGGCGCAGCAGCCGGTTGGCGATCCGCGGCGTACCACGGGCGCGCCGGGCGATCTCGAAGGCACCCGCCGGCTCGATCTCCAGGCCGAGAATCCCCGCCGAGCGGGCGACGATACTGGACAGGTCG
>NZ_MACM02000030.1:0-60492 GCF_001675465.2 Pseudomonas sp. AU12215 | reverse complement strand
CTCGCCGGGCAAGTGCGATACCTTCAAGGCGCAGACGCTGTAAGGCACCGAGACGTATCGGCTTGGAGTCTGCGCCTAGAAACTGCGGCTTAACGCGCTCACGAACAGCACTGGATCCACAGGTTTAGGCAGGAAGTCCAGCACGTTCAGGGGCGGCTCCAAGCGCGATTCACCGAGCGGCATCGGCGCGGACAGGACGATGATGGGCAGAAAGCTGCCGCTCCGGTTCAGTTCGCGAATGAACGCAAGTCCGGGGCCATCGGGCTCCAGGCCCAGGCCGCTGACCAGCAGGTCGAGGGCCGACTCATCGCGGAGAATGCGGCGCAATGCCTCCGCTGCACTGCTGGCCGTCACGCAGCGCATTCCGGCGCCCTCCACCAGCCGGCGAAGCCGGGCCAGCGCGGCGCGATCATTGTCCACCACCAGGATCACCGGCTTGCGCGGTGCCACGGAGGCGATATCGCGCAGCGCTTCGAGTTCGTCATCATCGAGTGAATGGCGGTTGATCATGGCGCGATACGACCAGTAGAGGCACGGTGCCATTATCTTAGATGGCAACACGTCTTTATTCCTGCCGGACCAAGGTTGGGGCGATGTATGGGCAAGCCGGGCGGACACAAAAAGGGCCGCAACGCGTGCGGCCCTGGAAATACGCCGGTCATGCCGGCGTCGTGGGATTTCAGCCGGCCTTCGCCAAGCCTGCCTGGCCCAGGCGCTCGGCGATCTCGCCGAGGATGGCTGGATCATCGATGGTCGAAGGCGGCACGTAGCTTTCGCCGTCGGCGATCTTGCGCAGTACGGCGCGGAGGATCTTGCCCGAGCGGGTCTTCGGCAGCCGCTTCACCACCACCGCACGCTGGAAGCAGGCCAGTGCGCCGAGGCGCTCGCGCACCAGCGCCACCAGCTCACGCTGCAGGTGGCCCTCGGTGACCTGTGCGCCGTCCTTGAGCACCACCAGTCCCACCGGTACGTGACCCTTGAGGTCGTCCTGCACGGCGATCACCGCACACTCGGCGACAGCATCGTGCAGCGCCAGCAACTCCTCCATCTCACCGGTGGACAGGCGGTGACCGGAGACGTTAATCACGTCGTCGGTGCGCCCCATGATGTAGACGAAGCCTTCCTCGTCCACGTAGCCACCGTCGCCGGTGTGGTAGTAGCCGGGATAGGTCTTCAGGTAGGCCTGCAGGTAGCGCGGATGATCGTTCCAAAGCGTCTGCGCACAACCGGGGGGCAACGGCAGGGCGATGACGATGGAGCCCTGTTCGTTCGGTCCCAGCAGTCGGCCTTCGTCGTCCACGACCTTCACGTCGTAGCCGGGCACCGCGCGGTTGGTGGAGCCGGCGCGCAGGTCGTGGTCGCCATGGCCCGTGCAAGGCGCGGTCACCGGCCAGCCGGTCTCGGTCTGCCACCAGTGGTCGTGCACCGGTTTGCCGGTCAGCTCCTCGAGCCAGTGCTGGGTGGTGCTGTCGAGCTTCTCGCCGGCCAGGAACAGGTGCCGCAGCGAGCTCAGGTCATGGCGCTTGAGCAGCTCGCCCTGCGGGTCTTCCTTGCGGATCGCGCGGATCGCCGTGGGCGCGCAGAACAGGCTGTTGACCTTGTGCTCCTCGATCACCCGCCAGTAGCTGCCGGCGTCCGGCGTGCGTACCGGTTTGCCCTCGTAGAACACCGTGGTGCAGCCGTTCATCAAGGGGCCGTAGACGATCAGCGAGTGGCCGACCACCCAGCCGACGTCGGAAACGCCCCACCAGACATCCCCCGGCTGCAGACCGAAGATGGTCGGCAGCGCATAGCTTAGCGCCACGGCGTGGCCGCCGTTGTCACGCACGATGCCCTTGGGTTTTCCCGTGGTGCCGGATGTGTACATGATGTACAGCGGGTCGCCGCTGGCCACTTCCACCGGGTCAGCCGGCTGCGCGTGGACCAGTGTCTCGCGCCAGTCCAGGTCTCGGCCGGCGCGCAACTCGGCCATCGCCTGCGGACGCTGCAGCACCAGCACGTGCGCCGGTTGATGGGTGGCCAGTTCCAGGGCCTTGTCCACCAGCGGCTTGTATTCGATGACCCGCTCGAACTCCAGCCCGCAGGAGGCGGTGAGCACCAGCTTGGGCCTCGCGTCATCGATACGCAGCGCCAGTTCGTGCGGCGCGAAGCCACCGAATACCACCGAATGCACGGCGCCCAGCCGGGCGCAGGCCAGCATCGCCATGGCCGCCTGGGGCACCATCGGCATGTAGATGATCACCCCGTCGCCTTTCTCCACGCCGAGCGCGCGCAAGGCGCCGGCCAGGCGTGCGACCTCGTCGCGCAACTCCAGGTAGCTGAAGCGCTGCTGGGTCTGGGTCACAGGGGAGTCGTAGATCAGCGCGGCCTGGTGGCCGCGGCCCAGTTCGATCTGCCGATCGAGGGCGAGGTAGCAGGTGTTCAGGCGGCCATCGGCGAACCAGCGGTGGCTGCCGTCGGGGAGGGCTTGCAGGGTATCCTGCGGCGCGCGGTACCAGGCTACGCGGCCGGCCTGCTCGGCCCAGAAGGCGGAGGGATCCGCGATGGAACGGTCATGAGACTGCCGGTAACTCATCGTCACTGCCTCTTATTGTTGTTATCGAGGTCGAACAACGAGTATGGACGGGGATCGCGACCCCACCATCAACCTTTGGTCGTAGTTACGCCGTCGCCCTGATAGCAGATTCGGCGCCATTGCTTTTCAGGATTTTTCAGCGAAGCGGCACGTCGGCGGCCGAGGCCGTCTACCACGGGGCTGAAGGAAGAATCAGGCACCGCGCCACCGCATGTCGGCGACGACAGGTCGCACCTGCTACCGCCATATGACAGGACTACACTGAGGGTCCCTTTTCACCTGACTGCACAGGGGTGAGCACCATGAACATCCTCGTCCGTCCGTCCAGCCTCCGCAAAGACCAGCCGTGGGAAGTCTGCCTCGACCAGCAGGCGGTACGCTTCCGCAGCGAGCTTGAGGCGCGAAGTTTCGTCGCTACCCTCGAGGCGCGCCTGAAGGCGCCGCACCAGTTGCCCGAGTTGGTGCAACGCGCCAGTTGATCAGGCGGCGCGCTCGCTGATCTGCCCGCTCAGCCAGCCCAGCACCGCAGCCACCAGGCTGCAGGTGGTGATGACGACCGCCATGGGCAGCGCGGTGCCGTCGTGCAGCGCACCGACCAGCGCCGAGGCGCCGGCCGCTACGGTGAACTGCAGGCTGCCCATCAGCGCCGAGGCGCTGCCCGCGTGGCGGCCCTGGCTGGCCATCGCGCAGGCCGAGGAGTTGGGCATCAGGAAGCCCAGGCTGGCAATGGCGCCGAAGAGCGGAATCAGCAGCGGCCACAGGTGCTCGGGCCGGAACAGGGTGATGACCAGCAGCGCGGCCCCGCAACCGAAGTACACCCACACCGCCCGGCGCAGCCAGAATCCCGGCCCGCGATAGCGCAGCAGCCGTGCGTTGACCTGTGCCATCAGGATGAAGCCGGCAGCATTGCTGCCGAAGATCCAGCCATAGTGCTCGGCTGGCACGCCATAGAGTTGGATGAAGATGAAGGGCGACCCGGCGATGTAGGAGAACATCCCGGCGATGGCCACCCCGCCGGTGAGTGCGTAGGTAATGAAGGAACGGTCGCGGAACAGCGCCCGGTACTGGCCCAGTGCGCCCCGCAACGGAGCGCGCGGCCCGGCCGGAATCGTCTCCGGCAGCCACAGCGCGATAGCGCCGCCAGCGAGGGCGCTGAACAGCGTGAGCGTCAGGAAGATCGATTGCCAGCCGGACAGGCTGAGCAGCAATCCGCCTCCCAATGGCGCCAGGATCGGCGCCAGCCCCATTACCAGCATCAGTTGCGAGAAGGCCTTGGCGGCGGCGACCGGGTCGCACAGGTCACGCACCACCGCCCGCGAGATCACCATCCCCGCGCAGCCGCCCAGTGCCTGGACGAAGCGCGCGCCGATCAGCCATTCCAGACTCGGCGCGACGGCGCAGGCAACGGACGCCAGGGTAAAGATGCTCACCCCCAGCAACAGCGGGATGCGCCGACCAACACGGTCGGCCAGCGGGCCGTAGAGCAATTGGCCGATGGCGAGGCCGGCGAAGTAGGCGGACAGGCTCAACTGCACATGCTCGACGTCGGTACCGAAAGCCTGCGCCAGCGTGGGGAAACTGGGCAGGTAGAAGTCGATGGCCATGGGCCCGAAGGCGCTCAGGGCGCCGAGGATTAGCAGGATGCGGAGGTTCATGGATCACCTGATCACACCGGGTCGCCGGATGGCGCTGAACAGCGCGGGCAGTTCGGTGTGGATAACGGGTTGGCGCGCACGGATGGCGCAGCGAAGCCATGCATTGTGGCGAGCGCCGGAAAATTAGCAAGCTCCCTAAGCAACTCCCGGAACAAAGGGAGGGACAGGCCCGGCTGGCGCAGCCGGACCTGTCGGCACCTCAGGCCTCGTGCGCCCCCTCTGCGGCGGGCTTGGCCTTGTTCTTGCGGCCGCTGAGTTTGTCGGCGGCTGACTCCACCAGCATGTAGAACATCGGGATGAGGAAGGTGGCCAGCAGGGTCGCGGCCAGCATTCCGCCGATCACCCCGGTACCGATGGAGTGGCGGCTGGCCGAACCGGCCCCGGTGCTGATGGCCAGCGGCACGCAACCGAGGATGAACGCCAGCGAGGTCATGACGATCGGGCGGAAGCGCAGCTTGGCCGCCTCCAGTGCCGCTTCCATCGGGCCCATGCCCTGCTCTTCGCGGCACAGCACGGCGAACTCGATGATCAGGATGGCGTTCTTCGCCGCCAGGCCGATCAGAGTTACCAGGCCGACCTGGAAGTACACGTCGTTGTCCAGACCACGGATCCAGATCGCCAGGATCGCCCCGAATACCGCGAAGGGCACCGCGGTGACCACTGCCAGCGGCAGGGTCCAGCGCTCGTACTGCGCAGCCAGGATGAGGAACACCAGGATCAGGCCGAAGATGAACGCGGTACTGCCCGAGCCCTGGGTCGCCAGTTCCTGGTAGGCCGAGCCGATCCACGCCAGCGAGTAGTCCTCGCCCAGCACCTGGTCCGCCACCTCCTGCATCGCCGCCAGTGCCTGGCCCGAGCTGTAGCCCGGCGCCGGGCCGCCAAGCAGCTTGGCCGCCGGGAACACGTTGAAGCGCGCATAGGAGTCGGGGCCCAGGATGCGCTGCACGTTGACCAGGGTGGAGAGCGGAATCAGGTCTCCGGTGTTGGAACGCACAAAGACCTGGCTGAGATCGTCCGGCTTGCGGCGGAACTCCGGCTCCGATTCCAGCGTGACCTGCCAGGTGCGGCCGTACAGGCTGAAGTCGTTGACGTAGTAGCTGCCGAAGGTGGACTGCATGGCGGTGAACACGTCGTTGATCGCCACGCCCAGAGAGCGTGCCTTGGTGCGGTCCAGGTCGATGTAGTACTGCGGCACGTTGGCGTTGAAGGTCGTGTTGACCCCCGCCAGTTCCGGCCGCTTGGCCGCCGCGGCGAGGAACTTCATGGTGACCGCCTCCAACTGCTCGGAGGTGCCACCGCTGCGGTCCTGGATATAGGCCTCGAAACCGCCGGTGGTACTCATGCCGGTGATCGGCGGCGGATTGAAGGACATCACTACGCCGTCTTCCTGGCTGGCACCCATCTTCATGAATTCGCGGGTCAGGTTACGCGCATCCAGTTCCGGCGTGGTCCGCTCCTTCCAGTCCTTGAGCGGGACGAAGGACACCCCGGCGTTGCTGCGGGTGCCGAACGTGAGGATGTCGAAGCCGGCGAAGGTCACCACGTCCTGTACCGCCGGGTGCTTCATCAACTGATGGGTCACATCGCTGGTGAGTTTCTCGGTCCGCGTCAGCGAGGCCGCCGGTGGCAGGAAGTAGGCATTAAGCACATAGCCCTGATCTTCGTCGGGTACCAGCGAGCCGGGTACGCGGCCGAACAGGATGATCAGCAGGCCGATCATGCCGGCGAACAGCACCAGCCCCAGAATGGCTCGTTTGAGGAAGAACTGCACCCCGGCACCATAGCCGTTGGTAGCGTTCTCGAACATGCGGTTGAACCAGCGGAACGGCGCAGCCGGCTCTTTGTGTTCGGGCTTGAGGATCAGTGCGCAAAGTGCGGGCGAGAGGGTCAGTGCGACAATGCCGGAGATCACCACCGACACGGCGATGGTGATGGCGAACTGTTTGTACATCTGGCCGGCCAGCCCGCCGAGGAAGCCGACGGGAATGAAGACCGCGCAGAGCACCAGTACGATGGCGACGATCGGTCCCGTCACCTCTTCCATGGCCTTGATCGCCGCTTCCTTTGGGCCGAGCTTTTCGGTGCGCATCACCCGCTCGACGTTCTCCAGTACCACGATGGCATCGTCCACCACGATGCCGATTGCCAGCACCATGCCGAACAACGACAGCAGGTTGATCGAGAAGCCCATCAGGTACATGCCGGCGAAGGTGCCCACCAGCGACACCGGGATCGCCAGAACCGGGATCAGGGTTGCGCGGATGCTCTGCAGGAACACGAAGACCACGATCATCACCAGGATCAGCGCCTCGATGAAGGTGTGGATCACCTCCTCGATGGAGACCTGCACGAAAATGGTAGTGTCATAGGGGATCTTGTAGGTAATGCCCTGGGGGAAACGCTTGGCCATAGCGTCCATGTGGTCACGCACGGCCTGGGCGGTGTCCAGCGCGTTGGCGCCTGGCTGCAGGTAGATGCCGAAAGCGGCGTTCTGCTGGCCGTTGAGCGAGGTCACCAGGGAGTAGTCCTGCGCCCCCAACTCAACCCGCGCCACATCCTTGAGCAGCAGGCTGGCGCCGGTGGAGTCGCTGCGCAGGATGATGCTCTCGAACTCCTTGGGATCGGTGAACCGCCCCTGGGCGGTCGCCATGTAGGTGAAGTCCTGCGGTTCCTTCATCGGCTGCTGACCGAAGCTGCCGGCAGCGAACTGCGAGTTCTGCTCGCGAATCGCACTGGCGACGTCCGAAGGCGTCATGTTGTATTGCGCCAGCTTGTCCGGCCGCAGCCAGATGCGCATGGAATAGTCCTTGGAGCCGAACTGGCTGACGTCACCCACCCCGGGAATCCGCTTGAGGTCGTCGATGACGTTGATCAGCGCATAGTTGCTGATGAAGATCGGATCACGGGAGTTGTCCGGCGAGAACAGGGTGACCACCTGCAGGATGTCAGAGGACTTCTTCTCCACCTGCACGCCCTGCCGGCGCACTTCCTCGGGCAGCTTGGCCAGCGCGGCCTGGACCTTGTTGTTGACGTCGATGGTGGCCTGGTCCGGATCGGTGCCGACCTCGAAGTACACGGTCAGGCTCATGGCGCCGCTGCTGTCGGAGTTCGACAGCTGGTAGATCATGCCTTCGACGCCGTTGATTTCCTGTTCCAGCGGCGCGGCCACGGTTTCCGCGATCACCTGGGAGCTGGCGCCGGGATAGGCCGCGGTCACCGAGACCTGCGGTGGCACGATTTCCGGGTACTGGGCGATGGGCAATGCGCGCATGGCGACAAGGCCGGCGAGCAGGATCACGATGGAAATCACCATCGCGAACACGGGGCGTTCGATGAAGAAGCGCGAGATCACAATGAGCGCTCCTTAAGACTGGGTCTGGGCGGGTTGCGCCGCAGGCTGCTGCGGCGGCGCTTCGCTGGCCTTGACCGGCTGGTCCGGGCGCACCTTCGGAATGCCCTCGACGATCACATGGTCGCCGTCATCCACGCCGGCATCGATGATCCAGCGACCGTTCACGGTCTTGCTGGTGGTCACCTGGCGCACACGGGCGAAGCCATCCTTGTCCACCACATAGACGAAGGTGCCGCGTGGTCCCTGGGCGAGGGCACGCTCCGGCAAAGTGACGGCGTTGCTCTGGGTAATGCCGGTAATACTGATCCGCACGAACTGCCCCGGAATGAGCTGGTTCTGCGGATTGGGGACGACGGCCCGGGCGTTTACCGTACCGGTGCCGGTATTGACGAAGCTGTCCGTGAAATCGACGACCCCGTCCAACGGATACTTCGTGCCATCGCCGAATTGCAGCTCGGCGGTGAGCTTTCCGCCCTTGGGCAGGATGTACTTCCCGCTCTTGACCCCATCCTTCATGAGCGTCGCCTGGGTATCGGGGTAGGCGAAATTGACGTAGACCGGGTCGAGTTGCGTGAGCTTGGTCAGCAGGCTGGAGTTCGGATCGTTGGCCGCCACCAGGCTGCCCTCGGAACGCACCTCCTTGCTCGCCATACCGGAGATCGGCGCGGTCACGGTGGTGTAGTTGAGGTCGATCTGCTTGGCCTGGACGTTGGCCCGGGCGGCCTCCACGTCGGCCTTGGCCTGTTCGAAATCGGAGGTGTAGCGATCCAGTTCACTTTCGCTGGCGAAGCCTTTGGCCTGGAGTTCACGAATCCGCTTGAGGTCACGCTCGGTCTGGCGATAGCGCGCCTGGGTCTGCGCCAGCGAACCCTTGGCCTGGCCAAGCGCGGCCTGGTAGGGGCGCGGGTCGATGCGGAACAGCACCTGGCCCTGCTTCACCGGACGGCCCTCCTCATAGGTGCGCTGCTGGAGGATGCCGCTCACCTGGGCACGGACTTCCACTTCACGGAAGCCGGCAGTTCGCGCCGCATACTCGAACGTCAGCGGTACCGGCGCGCTCTTCGCCACTTCGATGGTCACTGCGGGAGGGGGTGGTGCCGCTGCTGCGGGCTTGTCGTCCGCCCGTACTCCGCTGGCGAACAGGACTGACAACCCAACGACAACAAGCGCGACGGGCAAACGGCGGGCAAACGGCATGTAACCTCTCCATGGAATTGACTGACGGCGGAACTCAGAAGATCGACGATTGCACGACGTTTACCTACGCCAGTGTCTGTAAAGCACTGTTCGCGCTATAAAATCAGTAAACTGCCCGTCACTCAGTGATCCTAGCCTGTATACCAACAAGCGCCATGAGAAGAACTAAAGAAGATTCGGAACGTACACGCCAGACGATTCTTGACTCGGCTGAGGGCCTTTTTTTCGAGAAAGGCGTCTCCAATACCAGCCTGGAAGAGATCGCTCGCGCCGCCGGAGTTACCCGCGGGGCGGTGTACTGGCATTTCCAGAACAAGGCGCACCTGTTCAACGACATGCTCAACCAGGTTCGCCTGCCACCGGAGCAACTCGCCCAGCGGTTGTCCGGTTGCGATGGCCACGATCCGATCGAGTCGTTGTTCCAGCTCAGCGTGGAGGTCGTCGAGAACCTCGCCCGCGACGAGCAGCGTCGGCGTATCCTCACCATCCTCCTGCAACGCTGCGAGTTCACCGACGAGCTGCGCGACGCGGAAGAGCGCCACAATCATTTCGTTCGCCAGTTCATCGAACTCTGCGAGCAACTGTTCAGCCGCGAGGATTGCCGCACGCGGCTGATGTCCGGCGTGACGCCCAAGATAGCCTCGCGCGCGGTGCACGCCATGATCTTCGGCCTGCTCAGCGATTGGCTGCGCGACCCAGCCCTGTTCGACCCACTGCAGGAAACCCGCGAACTGTTCGACGCCGTGTTCCGTGGCCTGGTGCGCGACTGGCACCCGGCGCTGGCATAAGGGCCGGCAGGACGCCGGCCCGGAAAGGATAAAGACTCAGGCCGCCTCGGCCTCGTAGCCCTCCTCGCGGATCGCCGCGAGGATCGCGCTATCGTCCAGCCGGCTGGCCACCCGAACCTCGCCGGCGCCCAGGTCGACCTGCACGTCCGCCGCAGCGTCCAGCGCCTGTACCGCCTGGGTGATAGCCCTGACGCAGTGACCGCAGCTCATGCCTTTGACAGTGAAGGTATGCATGGAATGTCTCCTCTGATGGGTTGAAGCACTGGATGCAGTCTCGACCTTGCCACGGTGGCAAGGTCAAGCCTCTCTCGTCGACGCCGTCTTGTACTTGTCCTACGTCAGGCTCTAAGCCAAGCTGCGGAAAAAGCTGACACATCGGAGAACGCCCATGCGCCGTTCCCTTCTGCTCGCAACCGCTTTCGTCGCCACCCTGCCCTGGTTCGCCTGCGCCGATGGCATGCCCGACGAACCCGCCGCGCCCGCAACACCCTCGGCTCCGCCAGCGAGCACGCCCGGCTCCTGGCCGGTACCCGACACCCAGCCAGTGGCCTACGCCGTGCTGATCGTCAGCCGTGAACGGCTGGATACCGGTACCGCCTGCGACATCGACCTCTACGTGCAGGACGAAAAGGTCTCGCGCCTGCAGCCTGAAGGCGAAGTCGCCCTCAACCTGCCACCGGGCGAAGTCTCCCTGCGCCTGCAGACAGCCAACTCCGGCCTCTGCCGCAGCGGCATCCAGCCGCTGCGCGCACAATCCGTCCAACTGCATGCCGGCGAAGTGCGCAAGTTCCGCATCGCCAACAGCGAAAGTGGCCTTTACCTGATGCCGGTCTCCAGCGGCAGTTGATAAAGGGGCAGCTGAAATGCGGCCGCGGATTTGACCTGCGGCAAGATGACAGCGAACGAGGGTTGACCTTACCCTCGTGTCAAGGTTGATGCTATCGGGGAACTTCAGGGAGAAAGCCCCATGAGCAGCGCCACCCCCATCGAACTCGACCTGCCCGTCTCCGGGATGACCTGCGCCAGCTGCGCCGGTCGGGTCGAGCGCGCCCTGCGCAAAGTACCCGGCGTGCAGGAAGCCAGCGTCAATCTCGCCAGCGAACAGGCCCGCGTCCAACTGGCCTCGCCGTCCAGCGATGCAACACTGCCGGCGCTGGTCGCCGCGGTCGAGCAGGCCGGTTATCAGGTGCCGTCCCACGGCCTGGAGTTGGCTATCGAGGGCATGACCTGCGCCAGTTGCGTCGGTCGTGTCGAACGTGCGTTGAACAAGGTTCCTGGCGTGCGCTCGGCCAGCGTCAACCTGGCCAGCGAACGCGCCCACGTCGAGTTGCTCGGCGCCGTGGATACCGCCACCCTGATCAGCGCCGTCGACAAGGCCGGCTACAAGGCCCGTCCGATCGAACCCGACCAGCCTGCTGTGGACCCCGCCGTGGCCCGCCTGGCGCGCGAGCGCTGGTGGCTGGCCGCGGCCATCCTGCTGTCGCTGCCGCTGGTGCTGCCGATGGTGGGCGACTGGTTCGGCCAGCACTGGATGCTCCCCGCCTGGGCGCAATTCCTCCTCGCCACACCCGTGCAGTTCCTCATCGGCGCGCGCTTTTATGTCTCGGCCTACAAGGCCGTGCGCGCCCGCAGCGGCAACATGGACCTGCTGGTCGCCCTCGGCACCAGCGCCGGCTACGGCCTGAGCCTGTACCTCTGGTACGCCGCCGCTCCCGGGCAGATGCCGCACCTGTACTTCGAAGCCAGCGCCGTGGTGATCACCCTGATCCTGCTCGGCAAGTACCTGGAAAGCCGCGCCAAGCGCCAGACCGCCGCCGCTATCCGAGCACTGGAAGCCCTGCGCCCCGAGCGTGCGACCCGTGTGCGAGACGGCATGGAAGAAGACGTCGCCATCGCCGAGCTGCGCCTGGGCGACGAAGTGCTGGTACGCCCCGGTGAGCGCTTCCCGGTGGACGGCGAAGTCCTCGCCGGCCAGAGCCATGCGGATGAAGCCTTGATCACCGGCGAGAGCCTGCCGGTGCCCAAGGACATCGGCGACCCGGTCACCGGCGGCGCCATCAACGGCGAAGGCGTGCTGCGCGTGAAGACCACCGCACTGGGCGGCGAAACCGTGCTCGCGCGGATCATCCGCCTGGTGGAGGACGCCCAGGCCGCCAAGGCGCCGATCCAGAAGCTGGTGGACAAGGTCAGCAACGTGTTCGTCCCGGTGGTGATCGGCATTGCGCTGGTCACCCTGGTCGGCTGGCTGATCGCCGGCGCCGGCTGGGAACACGCACTGATCAACGCCGTGGCCGTGCTGGTCATCGCCTGCCCCTGCGCCCTCGGCCTTGCCACACCGACCGCGATCATGGCCGGCACCGGCGTGGCGGCCAAGCACGGCATCCTGATCAAGGATGCCGAGGCCCTGGAGGTCGCCCACGCGGTGACTGCCGTGGCCTTCGACAAGACCGGCACTCTCACCTCCGGTCAGCCGCGCATCACCAATCTCGCGGCGCCAGGCGACGAAGCCGAAGCCCTGGCCCTCGCGGGCGCCCTGCAACGCGGCAGCGAGCATCCGCTGGCCAGGGCCGTGCTGGATGAGTGTGCCGAGCGCGGGCTCAACCCCGCTGCTGCCGAGGCTACCCAGGCGCTCACCGGGCGCGGCATCCAGGGACGAGTGGGAGACCGCCTGCTCGCCCTGGGCAACCGGCGGATGCTCGACGAAGCGCAGTTGCCACCCGGCGCGCAGGCCGACTCCGCCGCGCAATGGGAAGCAGAGGGCCGCACCTTGTCCTGGCTGATCGAGCGCGAGCCGAAGGCCCGCGTGCTTGCCCTGTTCGCCTTCGGCGACAGCCTCAAGGAAGGCGACAAAACCGCCATCGACGCCCTGCGTGAACGCGGTATCGACAGCCACCTGATCACCGGCGACAACCGTGGCAGCGCCAAGGTCGTGGCCGATGCCCTGGGCCTGGACGATGTGCACGCCGAAGTACTGCCCGGCGACAAGGCTGCCGTGGTCGGCGCGCTGCGCAAGGAAGGGAAAGTCGTGGCGATGGTCGGCGACGGCATCAACGACGCCCCGGCACTGGCCGCGGCGGACGTCGGCATCGCCATGGGCGGCGGCACCGACGTGGCCATGCATGCCGCCGGCATCACCCTGATGCGCGGCGACCCGCGCCTGGTCCCGGCGGCGCTGGACATCTCCCGGCGTACCTACGCGAAGATCCGCCAGAACCTGTTCTGGGCCTTCATCTACAACCTGGTGGGCATCCCGCTGGCCGCCTTCGGCCTGCTCAACCCCATGGTCGCCGGCGCGGCGATGGCCGCCTCCAGCGTCAGCGTGGTGAGCAACGCCCTGCTGCTCAAGCGCTGGAAACCACAGGATCAGAAATGACCTTGCCGCCCCCGAACCATCGGGGGCGGCCGTTCAAGAGGAATCGGCATGAACATCGGCGAAGCGGCGAAGAAGAGCGGCCTGACCGCGAAGATGATCCGCTACTACGAATCCACCGGCCTGCTCGCCCCCGCCGGCCGCAGCGCCAGCGGCTACCGGCACTATAGCGAGCAGGACCTGCACACCCTGGCCTTCATCCGCCGCTCGCGGGACTTTGGCTTCTCCCTGGAGGAGGTCGGCCAACTGCTCGCCCTCTGGCAGGACCGCCAGCGCGCCAGCGCTGACGTCAAGGCCCTGGCCGCCCGGCACATCGATGAGCTGAACCGCAAGATCGCCGAGCTGAGCAGCCTGCGCGATACGTTGCAGGAGCTGAGCGACCACTGCCAGGGCGACCATCGCCCGGACTGCCCGATCCTCAAGGACCTGGAGTCGGGAGCGTGCTGTCACTGACTATGATTTCAAACGAGCCTCGAGTGCCGCAACGGCACTTTTTGCACCTTCGCAATCTCGCTCCATAGCCAATCGCAGGTAACGCAACCGCTCCTCCTGCCCTCTGCGACTTACGGCCTTTGTGCGACGCGCTAGCTCAAAGTAGGCCTCCGCTTCGAATTCCGCTTGGGTCAGTTCGGGGAGTGGGAAGGCAGCACGCTGATTGTGCACACAAAGGCGGTAGGCAGGAGATTGCATCGGATAATACGCAGCGTGGCGCGGTGCCTGCTCAATGGCTTGCTTCAGGCCCCCCTGCATATCCTGCGGCGCCATCTGTTCCTGGCAGATACTCGGGCCAACCAAGGCCGCTGGCAGGAAATTCTGCTTCGCGCTGCGCATCAGTAGATCGCAGACAGCTTCCTGCTTCTCCGACGGCCCCACCGAGGGAATCCTGAGCGTCATCGCCAGCAAGTACTGGCCAGCGGCATTTCCCTCCTCAGCGGAGCGTCGCAACGCAGGCAACGCCTCCCTGGCGAAGGTCACATAGTTGACGAACTGGGTCTGCAAGGCCGGATCCGTCCCCCCCTGCGTCGTCAGGAGGTCGTAATCCTTGATCGAGCTTTGCGAAAGGGACAGCAACTCGCGCGCCTGCGCCAGGTCGCTGTCACCTGGTGCGGCATGCGCGGCCAACGGTAGCAATGAGAGGAGCCAAGCCGCCGCGGCGAATTTCGAACGCATATCCAGATATCCCTTCCAGAAGATCAAGTCGCGAGTGTGTACCAGGCGCTCGCCCCCGGCAATTCAACCGCTCCGCTTACGCGCTGGCCACTGCCCGGCGACGCCAGATCGATGCCGGCAGCACCGTCACGGCGAGGCCGATGAAGACCAGCACGCAGGCCATCCAGTCCTGGGCGGTGAGGTCTTCACCCAGGAACAGCCAGCCCGACAACAGCCCGGACACCGGCACGGCCAGCGCAAAGGGCGTGACCTGGCTGGCCGGGTAGCGGCGCAGCAGGAAGCTCCACAGGCCGAAGCCGACGGTAGTGGCGAGAAAGGCGATGTAGAGCAGCGCACCTACCCCGTTCAAGCTGATGTTCACGACGGCGTGCTCGATGGCCTCGGGGCCTTCGAAGATCCACGACAGCACCAGCAGTGGCAGCGGCGGGATCAGGCTCACCCAACTGATCAGGCGCAGCATGTCGCTGGCGCCGGAGCGCTTGGTGGCGATGTTGGAGAAGGCCCAGGCAAGTGCGGCGGCGATCACCAGCAGGAAGGCCACCAGGCTGTCGCCCATGGGACGCTCCAGGCCAATCAGCAGCAGGCCGCCGGCGGCCAGCGCCAGGCCGATCAGAGCGCGCGCGCTGGGACGCTCGCCGAGGAAGGCGGCGGCGATCAGCACGGTGAAGAACACCTGGCTCTGCAGCACCAGCGACGACAGGCCCGCCGGCATACCGATATGCATGCCGACGAACAGCAGGCCGAACTTGACCACGCCCAGCAGCATACCGATCTGCACGATGCGCCAGAACGGTGCCGGCAGCGGGCCGCGCAGGAAGATCAGTGGCAACGCCGCCAGGGCGAAGCGCAGGGCGCAGAACAGCAGAGGCGGGAAGTCATGCAGGCCGACCTTGATCACGACGAAGTTGACGCCCCAGATCAAGGTGACCAGCAAGGCGAGGAGAACGTGGCGAAGGGGCATGGCAGAGCGCTCGGGGTGGGATAAAGGAAAACTACCAGCCCACGCCTGAAATGTATGGATACAGTTGCGGCCTTACAGTTTTCCGAGATGATCTTCGTGGGATCTTTCATCCCGCCACGTGCACCGGAACGCCAGAGCTCGCGAGCAAGCCCGCTCCTACAAGGGCTCGATACGTAGTTTCGGCCAGCGCGCCGGCCAGTTCTTGGCGGCGAGGCGTGCGCGGTAGATGTCCGGCTTGCCGCGGAAGTGCTCGGTGGGCCTGACGCGCAGTTCCCAGATGTCATCGATGCCCAGCGGCGCCAGTAGTTGCAGGGACTCGTCGCTCAGCCGAACGGCCACAACGGTGCAGACTTCCGGCCAATGGATCATGGCGTCGGCGCAATCTCGGTAGGGCGAGTCGCCGTTGCGCAGATGCATCCGCGCCTGGTTACGCACGGACCAGGGTACATCCGTGCAGACGCCCAGCAGCCGACGCTCCCAGGCGTAATCCGCTTCGGGCTCCAGGCAGTCGGCAGAGAAATACAGCACATCGATATCGCTCAACGGCGTGGGTTCGCCATAGCCATGCAAGGCGTCCCACACCGCGTTGCGCACGAAGCCCGCCGCAATCCAGGCGCCCGCGGGGCCGTGATCCCGCACGACGCGCAGCAGGTGCATGCGTTCAGGTTGCCCGGCGATCAGCGCGAGAAGCTTCCTCTCGCCGGGCGGTGGCATCAGGCCTGCTCCCAAGGCGGAGGCGGTGGCTCGTCGCTCTTCTGCGGGGAATCCTGGGCAGCGCGGCCAGCTTCGCGACGTTCCTGCTCGCGCATGGCGTCGGCGATCTCCCGCAGCACGGAGTCCACATCCGCCTCGTCTTCCGGGTCGTCGAAATGCCCGGTCAACTCGGTATCCGGCAGCAACTTGCCGTCCTCGTAGAGCGCCCACATTTCCTTGGCGTAGTGCGTGTACCTGAGCTCCGGGGCGAAGCGGCCGAAGTAGGCAGCCATGTTGCCCACGTCGCGCTCCAGCATACGGAAGGCGTGGTTGTTGCCGGCGGCATCGACGGCCTGCGGCAGGTCGATGATCACCGGGCCATCCGGGCCGACCAGTACGTTGAACTCCGACAGGTCGCCGTGCACCAGGCCCGCGCAGAGCATCATGACGATCTGGCGGATGAGGAATTCGTGGAAGTCGCGGGCCAGCTCCGGCTCCATCACCACGTCGTTCAGACGCGGCGCGGCGTCACCGTCTTCGTCGGCAACCATCTCCATCAGCAGTACGCCGTCAAGGAAGTCGTAGGGCTTGGGCACCCGCACTCCGGCGTTGGCCAGGCGGAACAGCGCAGCCACCTCGGCGTTCTGCCAGGCGTCTTCCTGCTCCTTGCGACCATACTTGGTGCCCTTGGCCATGGCGCGCGCCTGGCGACTGTTGCGCACCTTGCGGCCTTCCTGGTACTCGGCGGCCTGGCGGAAGCTGCGCTTGTTCGCTTCCTTGTAGACCTTGGCGCAGCGCAGCTCTTCACCGCAGCGCACTACATAGACCGCTGCTTCCTTGCCGCTCATCAGCGGCCGCAATACTTCGTCGATCAGGCCGTCTTCGATCAACGGCTCTAGGCGTTTCGGGGTCTTCATCGGGCTTCCTGGCGTACCTCTCTGGGGCGCTGCGCTCCTTATACGGCAATCATCGACAACCGCCCAGTACGATCAGGGCTCAGGCGGCGTCAACTCGATACTTTCGGTCACGGCATCTTCCAGGCGCTGCAGTTCCAGCCCCAGCGCTTCATCACTGTCGGCGTAACGCTGGGCAATGTTGGCAAAGCCTTCGGCGACTTCCCCGAAAGCCTCCACCACGCGCGGGTCGAACTGGCTGCCGGCGCCGGCCTTGATGCGCTCGGCGGCTTCGTCCGGGGTCAGCGAGGTGCGATAGGCATGGCGGCAAGTGAATTCGTCATAGCAATCGATCAGCGAGAGCATCCGCGCGCCCAGGGGAATCTGCTCGCCAGCCAGGCCCGCCGGGAAGCCGCTGCCATCCCAGTGCTCGTGGTGGCTGTAGGCGATTTCCTTGGCGAAACGCAGGAAATCCGCCGGGGAGCCCAGCTTGCGCTCGGCCGCCGCCAGGGCATCTCGACCAACGGTGGTGTGGCTTTCGAGAATCAACCGGTCGGCCTCTTCCAACTGGCCGGGGCTGTGCAGAATACGATCAGGCACGGCGACCTTGCCGATGTCGTGCAGCTGCGCCGAGCGCACCAGCAACTCGATGTTCTCCACTGACAGCTCGGCGGCGAACTCGCTGTGCAGCGACAGCGCGCTGCCCAGCAGGCGCATGTAGTGCTCGATGCGCACCAGGTGGTTGCTGTGGGGGTTGTCGCGCAGGTCGCAGAGGGTCGCCATGGCTTCCAGGGTGGCGTCCTGGATGGCCTGCAGTTCGCGGGCGCGGCGACGCACCTCGAGTTCCAGGTACTCGCTCTTGTCGCGCAGGAAATCGGAATTGGCTTTCAGATTCAGGTGCGCGCGGATGCGCGCCAGGGTCACCGGCGGGCTGATCGGCTTGGTCAGGTAGTCCACCGCCCCCAGGTCCAGGCCCTTCTGCTCGTCGGCGGGGCTGACCATGCCGGTAAGGAAGATCACCGGGATGTCGCGGGTCAGCGGGTCGGCCTTGAGCTGGCGGCAGACTTCGTAGCCGTCCATCTCCGGCATCATGATGTCGAGCAACACCAGGTCCGGGCGCGGATCGCTCTGCATCAGGCGCAGCGCCTTCGGCCCGCTGGCGGCGACGCGCACCTGGTAGCGGTCCATCAGCAGTTCGCTCATGAGCATCAGATTGTCCGGCTGATCATCCACCACCAGGATCATCTCCTGCTCCGGCCGGTCCAGCATGCTATCCATCGCAACTCCTCGCATCGGTCAGATTCGTGACATGCCATGGGGGATCGGACCACCGCCCTGTCCGCGTGTTCCTGTCCCGCATTTCTCTATCTGCCACTTCATATACGGATATCGCGCTCCCTCGCGAGATTCACCAGACTCTCCAGGGCCCGCTCGAACTCGAAGCGCCGCACGCTCGTGGCGATGCCCTCATAGCCCTCATTGAAGACGCTGCGCAGCAGGCTTGCACGTTCGCCGAGCAACCTCCCTGCGCGCGGGTCGTCGGCGGCCAGCAGGTGCGCCAGGCGCCGGCAGACCTGTTCGACCTCGGCGTCGTTGCCGCTCTCCAGCAGCGCAGGCGCCGCCGCCGCGGCCGGCAGCATGGGCACCGGCAGCGGTTCGTGGCTGATGTTCTGCAGACTCAGGCTGGCCGAGTCGTCGACCCGCCCCATGGGCAGCCGGCACCAGAACAGGCTGCCACGGTTCGGCTCGCTCTCCACGCCGACGCTGCCGCCCATCGCCTCTGCCAGTTTCCTGCAGATCGCCAGGCCCAGGCCGGAGCCGCCGTAACGGCGGGTGATCGAGCTGTCCGCCTGCTGGAAGGATTCGAACAGGCGCTCCTGCTGCGGCTCGGAGATGCCGATGCCGGTATCGCGGAAGGCGAAGTAGAGCTGCAGGCTGTCTTCGTCCTCGTCCTCCAGGCGGACGATCAGCACCACCTCGCCCTGCTCGGTGAATTTCAGTGCGTTGTTGCCGTAGTTCATCAGGATCTGCCGCAGGCGCAGCGAATCCCCCACCACCTGGGCGGGCACCCGCGGGTCGATCTCGCAGCGCACCGCCAGGCCCTTGCTCGCGGCACGGATGTTGAACAGGTCGAACAGCTCGCCGAGCAGACGCTCCAGGTCGAAGGGGATGTGCTCGAACTCCAGCTTGCCCGCTTCCACGCGCGACAGGTCGAGGATGTCGCTGATCAGCTCCAGCAGGTACTGGCCCGAGCCCTGGATCTTGCCCAGGTAGTCCACCTGTTGCGGGTCCAGGGTGGTCTCCTGGAGCAGGTGCGCCAGGCCGATGATGATGTTCAGCGGCGTGCGGATCTCATGGCTCATGTTGGCCAGGAAGTCGCTCTTGAGCTGCGCCGCCTCTTCCGCCAGGTCGCGGGCCTCGGCCAGCGCCAGTTCGGTGGCCTTGCGCGCGGTGACGTCGCGGCTGACGCCGACCAGGCCGAGCAGCCGCCCGTGGTCGTCGTGGAAGGCACTGCGCAGGGTATCGAAGAGCACCCGCCGGCCATCCGGATAGACCACCCAGCCTTCGCTGGCATAGGGCTCGCTCTCGTTGAGCGCCTGGCGGTCGCGCTCCTGCCGGCCGGCGCCGGCCGCGCGGCTGAACATCTGCTGGTCGCTGCGCCCGACGATGTCCTCCGGCGCGCGCCCCAGGCAGTCGGCGAAGGCCTGGTTGACCCCCAGGTAGCGGCCCTGGGTGTCCTTGAACCAGATCGGGTCGGGGATCGAGTTGATCAACGCCAGCAGAGTGCTGCGCTGGCGCCGCTCCTCTGCTTCGGCGCGCGCGCGCTCGGCCACCTGGATCGACAGCCGGCGGTTCCACACCAGCACGAAGGTCAGCAGGGCCAGCACGCCCACAACCCAGGGCCAGGCGATCTGCAGCAGGTGCATCCAGTCGAAGACGTCCAGCGACGGCAACCAGCGCGCCTGGATCGCCTCCTGCTCATTGCGGGTGATGTTGTTCAGTGCGCGGTCCAGCAGCGCCACCAGCGGCTCCAGCTCCTTGCGCGTGGCGAAGCGCACCTGGCTATTGCCCAGCCCGCTATCGCCGCGCACTTCCATGTTGGACAGGCCGAGCTGCTCGATCAGGAAGGTCGAGGTGATGAGGTTGCCCACATAGGCATCGGCACGCCCGATGGAGACGGCCTTGAGCGCGCTGGGGGAATCCTCCGCCAGCACGAAGTCGATCCCCGGCACCGCCTTGGCCAGCAGCTCATGGACGGCATAGCCCTGCTCCACCGCGACCCGGCGGCCGGACAGGTCGTCCAGCGTGCGGATGGTGCTGTCGCGCCGGGCGAAGATCAGGCTGCTGGTGGTGACGTAGGGCTGGGTAAAGCTCAGGAAGCGCTGGCGCTCGTCGGTGGCCGCCATGGACGGCAGCAGGTCCACCTCGCCTGCCTTCACCGCGGCCAGCACCTCTTCCCAGGTGTTGTAGAGCACCGGCTGGACCTTCATGCCCAGGCGCTCGGAGATCAGTTGCAGGTAGTCGGCGCTGATGCCATGGAACTGGTCGAACTCGTCGATCACCTCGAACGGCGGCCAGCCGGCGCGGAACAGGCCGACACGGATCGGCTCCTGGGCCGTGACGAAGGCACGCTCCTCATCGGACAGCGCCAGGCTTGCTGCTCGGGCCTGGGCGCACAGCGCAACGAGCAGCAGAAGGCAGCACAGGCAGAATCGGCGCAAGGGCATGGAGGTCTCTCTGGGAATACCCTGCAAGCGTAGCCCGGCCGGCGACAACGAGTTTGAAAACGCGATGCGGATTGCTGCTCCGCCAGGCCCGACGGAGAATCGCCCCAACGGCCATTGCCCCGGAGACAGCCATGACGACCCCCCGACTTGACCCCGAGCGCTGCTGGCAGGCGGTCTGCGAGCGCGATGCGCGTTACGAGGGACGTTTCGTCTTCAGCGTGCGCTCCACCGGCGTCTACTGCCGGCCGAACTGCCCGGCACGCCGGCCATCACGGGAGAACGTGGCCTTCTATAGCGCCGCCGAGGCGGCCGAAGCTGCCGGTTTCCGCCCCTGCAAGCGCTGCTCGCCGCGCGGCCCGAGCCCGCGCGAGCAACTCGATGCGCTGGTTGCTGCAGCCTGCGAGCTGCTCGACAAGGCCGAGAAGCCCCCGACCCTGGACGAACTGGCCAGCCGTATCGGTCTCTCCGCCTCGCACCTGGCCCGCGCCTTCAAGGCCCGCACCGGCCTCACGCCCCGAGCCTGGGCGGAATCCCGCCGCGAGCAGCGCCTGGCTGCCGCCCTGCCGCAATCGCGCTCGGTGCTCGACGCCGCGCTGGAGGCCGGCTACTCCGGCACCCGTGCCCTGTACGAAAGCGCCACGCCACTGAGCCCGGCACAACGCCGGCAGAAAGGCGCGGGTGAACGACTGCGCTATGCCATCGCGCCCTGCCCGCTCGGGCTGGTGCTGCTGGCGGCCACCGACAAGGGCGTCTGCGCCCTGCTCTTCGCCGACAACGCCAGCGAGCTGGAACGCCAGTTGGCCGAACGCTTCGCCGCCGCCGAGCGAACCCGCGACGACACGGGGCTGGGCGACTGGCTGCGCGAGGTGATCATCCAGCTGGAAGAGCCCGAACAGGCCGCCCACCTGCCGCTGGACCTGCACGGCAGCGCCTTCCAGCTGCGCGTCTGGCGCGCCCTCACGCGCATTCCCAGCGGCGAGACGCGGCGTTACGGCGAGCTGGCCGAGGAGCTGGGCACGCATCCGCGCGCCATCGCCCGCGCCTGCGCCAGCAACAACGTCGGCCTGCTGGTGCCGTGTCATCGCGTGGTCGGCGGCACCAGCGAAGGCGGCTATCGCTGGGGCCTGCCGCGCAAGCGCGAACTGCTGCGACGCGAGGGCGGCTCAGGCGACGCCGGCGAACTCCGCCACCGAGCCGATCAGGATCAGCACCCAGAGTAGGCCGCCGAGGATCAGGAAGGGCACGTTGTAGCGGGTCAGCGAGGCGTTGCCCTGGCCCAGCGGATCGCCGCTGGCCTCGTTGGCGCGGCGCTGGATGTTCGTCAGCGGAATGAGTGGCACCAGACCGAGGATGAGGAACGGCAGGCTGTAGTGGCTGAGTTCGGGAATCCGGCTGGTGAGCTTGTCGGCGACATTGGAGAGGATCAGCAGCACCACCGCCCAGGTGGCGTCGCTGCCATAACGCCAGGCCCTGCGCTGTTCCTCCGGCAGCGCTTCGTGCACGCGTCGGGCGAGGGAATGGATATAGAAGATCATGAACAGGCTGCGCAGCGGCGGGTTGATCTTGCGCGGCATGTGCGGCTTCTGGATCGACCAGTGCTTGTACATCCAGTAGAGGTTGAACAGTCCCAGCGTCGCCACATACAGCACGACCATCTTGGTAATGGAGATGACGAAGAACCGGCTGGCCTGTTCGGCGCCAGCATGCGTCTCGACCAATGGGGCTTCGGGGGCGCGGTAGGGATTTTCCATTTCCATGGCGAACATTCCTTTGAACTGAAGGCGCCATTGTGGGCCAGGGCTGGCGCCGGGGCCAAGCTGGCGCATGCGCACAGGCTCGCATCCCGTCGCACGGCTCTCGGGGACGGCACCGGGCTGTGCTAACGTTGCCCGCCTCAGCCCCGCCTTCCCATGCCCATGTCCTTCTGGCCAATGATTACCCGCCTCGGCGACAGCTCCCTGCTGGCGCCGGCCGCCGTGCTCGTCTTCTGCTGGCTGCTGTATCGCCGCCAGACCGCAAAGGCCGGGCTTTGGCTGCTGCTGTTCGGATTCTCGACCACGCTGGTGGTGGGTTCGAAGCTGGCGTTCATGGGCTGGGGAATCGGAATTCCGAACCTGAACTTCACCGGCTTCTCCGGGCACAGCATGCTGGCTGGTGCCGTGCTGCCGACGCTGGCCGCACAGCTCTTCACCACGCGCCGCGCCGGCCTGGCCGCCGCCGCGCTGGCGGCAGTGATCGCCGTGCTGGTCGGTCTCTCGCGGCTGGCGATCAACGTTCACTCGCCCTCCGAGGTCTACGCCGGGCTGGCGTTGGGCCTGGGCACCAGCGCGGCCTTCCTCGCCGCCACCCGTGCTCAGTTGCCGGCCTTCCATCCGGCCGCCCTGCTGCTGATCCTCGCGCTGGCTCTCGGGCAGACCGTCACTGGCGTGCGCGCTCCGACGCACCAATTGCTCGAGCGCATCGCCGCGCACCTGGCCGATCGCGATCAGCCGTTCCAGCGCGGCCAATGGGGCGGTCAGCCGGACGTCTGACCCTGTTTGTCGTTCGGTTTTCCGAACGAGGAATCCGGAAAAATCCGGATATCCGAATGACGGGGGACTTTTCGATCACCGTCACTCTAAAAATAACTGTTTAAATTCAAATAGTTAAATAAAAAAGGCAGCCTTGGCACGGAGCCTGCTCTGATCCTCCTCGAACATGTGACCGGCCTGGAGTGAGCCTCGCCGGCGCAGGACTGAATAACAAACACAACCAGTCGAGGTAGTCTCCATGCGTTTCGCACCCCGTGCGTTGGGCGTCGCCATTGTCGCGGCCCTGCTCGCCACTCCCGTCGTCGCCGAAGAACTGACCGGTACCCTGAAGAAGATCAAGGACTCCGGCACCATCGTCCTCGGCCACCGTGACGCCTCCATCCCCTTCTCCTACCTCGGCAGCGATCCGCGTCAGCCGGAAGGTTATTCCCACGACCTGCAGATCAAGGTCGTCGAGGCCCTGAAGAAAGAGCTGAATGCTCCCGACCTGAAGGTTCGCTACAACCTGGTGACCTCCCAGACCCGTATCCCGCTGGTGCAGAACGGCACCGTGGACATCGAGTGCGGCTCCACCACCAACAACCTCGAGCGCCAGAAGCAGGTCGACTTCTCCGTCGGCATCTTCGAGGTCGGCACCCGCCTGCTGACCAAGACCAGCTCGGGCATCAACGACTTCCCGGATCTGAAGGGCAAGAACGTGGTGACCACCGCCGGCACCACTTCGGAGCGCCTGCTCAAGCAGATGAACGCCGATCAGAAGATGGGCATGAACATCATCTCGGCCAAGGACCACGGCGAGTCCTTCCTGATGCTCGAATCCGGCCGTGCCGTGGCCTTCATGATGGACGACGCGCTGCTCTATGGTGAAATGGCCAAGGCCAAGAAGCCGGACGACTGGCACGTGGTCGGCAAGCCGCAGTCCTACGAGATCTACGCGTGCATGGTGCGCAAGGGCGACGCGCCGTTCAAGAAGGTCGTCGACAAGGCCATCTCCGACACCTTCGCCTCGGGTGAGGTCAACAAGATCTACGACAAGTGGTTCATGCAGCCCATTCCGCCGAAGAACCTGAACCTCAACTTCCCGATGAGTGATGAGCTCAAGAAGCTGATCGCCAATCCGACCGACAAGTCTGCCGAGCAGATGTAACGGTCGCGCCGGGTGCCGCCCACAAGGCGGCACCCGGCGGGGGATCGGGAGCGCACGCCATGCGCTCCCGGCCCACCTTTCCTGATGACGATGCCGGAACACCCGCTACCCGCGGGTGGCGGGCGGCCTTGCGCCCGCGTCCGGCCCCGTGCCGTACAAAGCCACCGTGAAACGCAATCGAGGGGAAACCCGTCATGGATTACAACTGGGACTGGGGCGTGTTCTTCAAGTCCACCGGGATTGGCGACGAGCGCTACCTGGACTGGTACATCACCGGCCTGGGCTGGACCATCGCCGTCTCGCTCGCGGCCTGGGTCATCGCCCTGGCGCTCGGCTCGCTGCTGGGCGTGATGCGCACCCTGCCCAACCGCTGGTTGTCGGGCATCGCCACCGCCTACGTGGAGCTGTTCCGCAACGTGCCGCTGCTGGTGCAGTTGTTCATCTGGTACTTCCTGGTGCCGGACTACCTGCCGCAGCCGATCCAGGACTGGTTCAAGCTGGGCATCGCCCCGGAAACCTCGGCCTTCATCAGCGTCGTCGTGTGCCTGGGCCTGTTCACCGCCGCGCGGGTCTGCGAGCAGGTGCGCACCGGCATCCAGGCGCTGCCCAAGGGCCAGCTCGCCGCCGCCAGTGCCGTGGGCTTCCGCCTGCCGGCGATCTACCGCCACGTGCTGCTGCCGCAGGCCTTCCGGATCATCATTCCGCCGCTGACCTCGGAATTCCTCAACGTCTTCAAGAACTCCTCGGTGGCCTCGCTGATCGGCCTGATGGAGCTGCTGGCGCAGACCAAGCAGACCGCCGAATTCAGCGCCAACCTGTTCGAGGCCTTCACCCTCGCCACCGCGATCTACTTCACCCTGAACATGAGCCTGATGCTGATCATGCGCATGGTCGAGAAGAAGGTCGCCGTGCCGGGCCTGATCTCCGTGGGAGGTAAATGATGGACTTCAGCCAGATCGTCCCCGCCCTCCCCGGCCTCTGGGAAGGCATGCTCACCACCCTGCAGCTGATGGTGCTGGGTGTGCTGGGCGGCGTGGTGCTGGGCACCATTCTCGCGCTGATGCGGCTGTCCAACAGCAAGCTGCTGTCGAACATCGCCGGCTTCTACGTGAACTACTTCCGCTCGATCCCGCTGCTGCTGGTGATCACCTGGTTCTACTTCGCGGTTCCGTTCATCCTGCGCTGGATCACCGGCCAGGACACCCCCGTGGGCGCGTTCACCTCGTGCCTGGTGGCCTTCATGATGTTCGAGGCGGCGTACTACTGCGAGATCGTCCGCGCCGGCATCCAGGCCATTCCGAAGGGCCAGATTGGCGCGTCCTACGCACTGGGCATGACCTACGGCCAGTCCATGCGCCTGATCATCCTCCCGCAGGCGTTCCGCAAGATGACCCCGCTGCTGCTGCAGCAGAGCATCATCCTGTTCCAGGACACCTCGCTGGTGTACTCGGTGGGCCTGATGGACTTCCTCAACGCCGCCCGCTCGCGTGGCGACATCATCGGCCAGCCCCATGAGTTCCTGATCTTCGCCGGTCTCGTCTACTTCGTCATCAGCTTCGCCGCGTCCCTCTGCGTGAAGCGCCTGCAGAAAAGGTTAACCGTATGATCTCCATCGATAACGTCAGCAAGTGGTACGGCGACTTCCAGGTTCTCACCGACTGCAACACCAAGGTCGCCAAGGGTGAAGTGGTGGTGGTCTGCGGGCCGTCCGGCTCGGGCAAGTCGACCCTGATCAAGTGCGTCAATGCGCTGGAACCCTTCCAGAAGGGCGACATCACCGTCGACGGCACCTCCATCGCAAACCCCAAGACCGACCTGCCGAAACTGCGCTCCCGGGTCGGCATGGTGTTCCAGCACTTCGAGCTGTTCCCGCACCTGACCATCACCGAAAACCTCACCATCGCCCAGCGCAAGGTGCTGGGACGGAGCAAGGAAGAGGCGATGGACAAGGGCCTGGCGCTGCTCGACCGCGTCGGCCTCAAGGCCCATGCGCACAAGCACCCCGGCCAGCTCTCCGGCGGCCAGCAGCAGCGCGTGGCGATCGCCCGCGCACTGGCCATGGACCCGATCGTCATGCTGTTCGACGAACCGACCTCGGCGCTCGACCCGGAGATGGTCAACGAGGTGCTCGACGTGATGGTCCAGCTCGCCCACGAAGGCATGACCATGATGTGCGTGACCCACGAAATGGGCTTCGCCCGCAAGGTCGCCGACCGAGTGATCTTCATGGACCGCGGGCAGATCGTCGAGGACTGCCCGAAGGAAGAATTCTTCGGCGACCTGCAGAACCGCGCCGAGCGCACCCAGCAGTTCCTCGCCAAGATCCTGCCGCACTGATCCCGCTGTTGTTCTACCCGAGTGCCCTGGCTCGCCGGGGCACTCAACCTCACCGCAAGCACAAGAATAAATAAGGAAGTCCCATGCGCGTGTTCCACTTCAGCAAGCTGCCCCTGGGCGTCGCGATCCTCGCGGCGAGTTCGTCGGTCTTCGCCGTCACCCTCGACGGCGGCGCGGTTGCCGCGCCCGATCAGTACGGCGCGAAAGTCGCCGCCGAGATCCTCAGGAAGGGCGGCAACGCCGTCGACGCCGCGGTCGCCACCGCCTTCACCCTCGCAGTCACCTACCCCGAAGCCGGCAACATCGGCGGCGGTGGTTTCATGACCCTGTACGTCGACGGCAAGCCGTACTTCCTCGACTACCGCGAGATCGCGCCGAAGGCCGCGACCAAGACCATGTACCTGAACGAGAAAGGCGAGGTGATCGAGAACCTCAGCCTGGTCGGCGCCAAGGCCGCCGGCGTGCCGGGTACCGTGATGGGCCTGTGGGAAGCGCACCAGCGCTTCGGCAAGCTGAAGTGGAGCGAGCTGCTGACCCCGGCCATCGGCTACGCGCAGACCGGCTTCAAGGTCGCCGACCAGCAGTACCAGTATCGCCAGGACGCCATCGCGCTGTTCAACGGCAAGACCAATTTCGGCGACTACTTCGGCACCATGAAACCGGGCGAAGTGTTCAAGCAGCCGGAACTGGCCAAGACCCTGGAGCGCATCGCCGACAAGGGCCCGGACGATTTCTACAAGGGCGAGACAGCCAAGCTGCTCATCGCGCAGATGAAGCAGGATGGCGGCCTGATCACTTCCGACGACCTGGTCGACTACCAGGCCAAGTGGCGCGAGCCGATGCGCATCGACTGGCAGGGCAACACCCTCTACACCGCGCCGCTGCCCAGCTCCGGCGGCATCGCCCTGGCCCAGCTGATCGGCATCAAGGAACAGCGCGCCGCCGACTTCAAGGGCGTGGAGCTGAACTCCGCGAAGTACATCCACCTGCTCTCGGAGATCGAGAAGCGCGTGTTCGCCGACCGCGCCGACTACCTGGGCGACCCGGCGTTCTCCAAGGTCCCGGTGCAGCAACTCACCGATCCCAAGTACATCGCCAAGCGCGCGAAGGAAGTGAACCCGGACGCCATCTCGGCCACCGAGAAAGTCCGCCCCGGCCTCGAACCGCACCAGACCACGCACTTCTCCATCGTCGACAAGGACGGCAATGCCGTCAGCAACACCTACACCCTCAACTGGGACTTCGGCAGCGGCGTGGTGGTCAAGGGCGCCGGCTTCCTGCTCAACGACGAGATGGATGACTTCAGCTCCAAGCCGGGCGTGGCCAACGCCTTCGGCGTGGTGGGCAGCGACGCCAACGCCATCGAGCCGGGCAAGCGCATGCTCTCCTCCATGAGTCCGAGCATCGTTACCCGCGACGGCCATGTCAGCCTGGTGCTGGGCACGCCCGGCGGTTCGCGGATCTTCACCTCGATCTTCCAGGTGCTGAACAACGTCTACGACTTCCACCTGCCCCTGGAGAAGGCCGTGGCCGCGCAGCGTGTGCATCACCAACTGCTGCCGAAAGACACCATCTATTACGACGCGTACGCACCGCTCACCGGCAAGGTCGCCGATGAGCTCAAGGCCATGGGCTACACCCTGGAAGACCAGGGCTGGAACATGGGTGACATCCAGGCCATCCGTGTGAACGGCAAGGCCCTGGAAACCGCCTCCGATCCGCGCGGCCGCGGCGTCGGGATGGTGGTCAAACCCTAAGCCCCGGCAGGCGCACCGTGTGGTACCCGAGCCAGTCCATCGCCGCCCCCCGGCGTTGGGCTGGCTCGGCCCCGGCGACTGTGCTGCAATGCGCTTCCAGCCCATTGCCGCCGCCGCTCACCGTGAAGCCACGCCTCGTGCGCAACTACCTGCTGCCCTTCCTGCTGCTCCTGCTCACCCTGGGCTTCGGCTACGGCGGCTACCTGATCAGCGAAGGCGCCGGCACCCGCAGCCTGATCGAGTCCGGCGAGCGCCAGCTGGAACTGCACGCCCGTGGCGTGGAGAGCGAGATCAGCCGCTACACCTACCTGCCCAGCCTGCTGGAACTCGAAGGCAGCGTCAGCCGCCTGCTGGTGGACCCGACACCGCTGCACCGCGACCGCGTCAACCATTACCTGGAAGGCCTCAACCGCCGCGCCGGCAGCCGAGCCGTGTACCTGCTGGACACCTCCGGCCGCGTGCTGGCCACCAGCAACTGGCAGGACGCCGACAGCTACCTGGGGGAGGACCTGTCCTTCCGCGCCTATTTCCAGGAAGCCGTACAGGGCCGCCCCGGTCGTTTCTACGGCATTGGCAGCACCACCGGCGAGCCCGGCTACTACCTCGCCCACGGCCTGGTACATGGCGGCAGGATCGTCGGCGTGGCGGTGGTCAAGGTGAAGATGGAATCCCTGGAAGAGCGCTGGGAGAAGGCTCGACTGCAGGCCTTCGTCAGCGACGAGAACGGCATCATCATCCTTTCCAGCGACCCGGCCCTGCGCCTGAAGGCCGTGCGCCCGCTCAGCGATGCGGACAAGGAACGCCTGGCCCGCAGCCTGCAGTACTACTGGTGGGCGCTCAATGAATGGCAGCCGCTGGCGCGCCGACCGCTGGGCGAAGGCGTCGAGGAAATCAGCTTCGCGCCGGGCGAGCACGCCGACAGCCACAAGCCGCTCAGCTACCTGATGCAGACGCGCCAGCTCAGCGACACGCCGTGGAACTTCACCCTGCTCACCCCGCTGGCCGACCTGCGCCGCGAGGCGATGATCCACGGCATGCTCGCCGCCGCCGGCTTCGCCCTGTTCGCCTTCCTGCTGATTGCCTGGAACGAGCGGCGCAAGGTCATCGCCACCCGCCTCGCCGCCCGCGAAGCGCTGGAGCAGGCCAACAATGCGCTGGAGCGCCGCATCGCCGAGCGTACCGCCGACCTGCGCGCCAGCAACCAGCACCTGCGCGAACAGATCCGCGAGCGCCGCCAGGCCGAGGACACCTTGCGCAAGGCCCAGGACCGCCTCGTACAGGCCGGCAAGCTGGCGGTGATCGGGCAGATGTCCACCAGCATCGCCCATGAACTCAACCAGCCGCTGGCAGCACTGCGCACCCTGTCGAGCAACAGCGTGCGCTTCCTCGAACGCGGCAAGCTGGACGTCGCCAGCAGCAACCTCGAAGCCATCGCCGAGATGGTCGACCGCATGGGCCGCATCACCGCCAGCCTGCGCGCCTTCGCCCGGCGCGCCGACGACCACGGCCAGGCGACCTTGAGCAAGGCGGTGGACGCCGCCGTGATGGTGCTGCAGGGGCGGCTTTCCGAAGTGCCGGTAACCCTGCACCGCGATTACCCCGATGCGCACCTGGCCATCGACCAGACGCGCCTGGAACAGATACTGGTCAACCTGATCGCCAACGCCCTCGACGCCATGAGCGGCCAGAGCGACCGCCAGCTCTGGCTGGAAGGGCGTATCGAAGGTGACAACCACTACCGCCTCGTGGTGCGCGACAACGGTCCCGGCATTCCGCCGGACGCCCGCGTGCACCTGTTCGAGCCCTTCTTCACCACCAAGCCCGGCGAACTCGGCCTGGGCCTGGGCCTGACCCTTTCCGCCAGCCTCGCCACCGCCGCAGGCGGTTCCCTGGGCGTGGCCTACCCGGAAACCGGCGGCACCGCGTTCGAGCTGCACCTGCCGCTGCTGCCCGCCCTGGAGACACCCGCATGAGCGATCCATCCCTGCGCGTCCTGATCGTCGAGGACGACCCGCACGTACGGCTCGGCTGCCAGCAGGCGCTGGCCCTGGAAGACATCGAGACCGACAGCGTGGGCAGCGCCGAGGAAGCGCTGAAGAAAGTCGGCACCGACTTCCCCGGCATCGTCGTCAGCGACATTCGTATGCCCGGCATGGATGGTCTGCAGCTGCTGGAGAAGCTCAAGGAGCGCGACCCCAGCCTGCCGGTGGTGCTGATCACCGGCCACGGCGACATCGCCATGGCGGTCAAGGCCATGCGCGACGGCGCCTACGACTTCATGGAAAAGCCCTTCTCCCCCGAGAAGCTGGTGGACACCGCGCGCCGCGCGCTGGCCCAGCGCGCCCTGACCCGCGAAGTCAGCCAACTGCGCCGCCAGCTCGCCGGCAAGCAGGCCCTGGAAAGCCGGCTGATCGGCCGCTCGCCGGCCATGCAGGCGCTGCGCGAGCTGATCGCCAACGTCGCCGACACCTCCGCCAACGTGCTCATCGAAGGCGAGACCGGCACCGGCAAGGAACTGGTTGCACGCTGCCTGCACGACTCCAGCCGGCGCCAGCCCAAACCCTTTGTCGCGCTCAACTGCGGCGGCCTGCCGGAAAGCCTGATCGACAGCGAAATCTTCGGCCACGAGGCCCACGCCTTCACCGGCGCCGGCAAGCGGCGGATCGGCAAGATCGAGCACGCCGACGGCGGCAGCCTGTTCCTCGACGAGATCGAGAGCATGCCGCTGAACCTGCAGATCAAGCTGCTGCGCGTGCTGCAGGAACAGCAGCTGGAACGCCTGGGCTCCAACGAACTGATCCGCGTGGATTGCCGGGTGATCGCCGCGACCAAGTCCGACCTCGCCGCCATGGGCCGTGAAGGCACTTTCCGCAGCGACCTCTACTACCGCCTCAACGTCATCACCCTGAACCTGCCGCCGTTGCGCGAACGCCGCGAAGACATCCTGATGCTCTTCGAGCACTTCCTGCAGCAGTCCTCGCTGCGCTTCGACCGCCCCGCGCCGGCCATCGACAACGCAACCGCCGCCACCCTGATGGCCCACGACTGGCCGGGCAACGTGCGCGAACTGCGCAACGTCGCCGAACGCTTCGCCCTTGGCCTGCCGGTGCTGGCCGGAGGCAACCTCGGCCCGGACGCCAGCGAGCCGCGCTTCGCCGAAGCCGTGGAAGCCTTCGAGAAGAGCCTGCTGTCCACCGCCCTGGAACGCCACGCCGGCAACCTCAGCCAGGCGGCGCATGCATTGGGGATGGCCAAGACCACGCTGTTCGACAAGGTGAAGAAGTACGGCCTCAAGGGCGAGTGATACGGCGCGCGCACCACAATCCCACACCGGTTCCCGTTGTGCTTCATCGCACACGCGAGCCGGTACCCAAGCGACGCGCAGGCCACTAGTATTGTGGCCTCGCAGCAGTCCATCGGTCGCTTGCAGTCCGCCATGAAAATTCAGCCGCTTCCTCCGCTCAATAGCCTGCTCGCCTTCGAGGCGGCCGCGCGCCATCTGAGCTTCACCCTTGCCGCCAAGGAGCTGAACGTCACCCAGGGAGCGATCAGCCGGCAGGTGCGTTTGCTGGAGGACTACCTGGGCAAGACGCTGTTCCAGCGGACCACCCGCACCATCAACCTGACCCCGGCCGGCGTCCAATATTACGAGACGGTTCGCGACTGCCTGCAGCATCTGGCCCGCGCCACCGGCGAGGTTCGCCAATGGCGCGGCGACCAGCAGGTGACGGTGGCCACCAGCACCGCGATGGCGTCGCTCTGGTTGCTGCCACGGGTGGCGGAGTTCCAGAGCCTGCACGAGGACATCGACCTGCGCATCATCGCCCATGACCACGTGAAGGACTTTTCGCGGCTGGAGAGCGACCTGGCGTTGTACTACTGCAGCACGCCGCCCAAGGGCATGGACGTGACGCCGTTGTTCTCCGAGGAAATCTTCCTGGTCTGCAGCCCGGCCTACCTGGCGAAGCATCCGCAGCTGGCCTCGCTCGACGGACTTTCTTCCTGCACCTGGCTGTGGCTGGAGGACTCGCAACGCGACTGGATCGGCTGGCCCGAATGGTTCGCTCGGGTGGGCCACCCGCCCTTGATCCCGAAGCATCGGATCAACATCAACAGCTACAGCATGCTGATTCAGTCGGCCGTCGCCGGGCAGGGCGTGGCGCTGGCCTGGAACAATCTGGTCGATGCCCCGCTGGCCAGTGGCGCGCTGGTCAGACCTAACGACACGATGTTGCAGACCGACGCGAAGTTCTGCCTGCTCGAAGCCGTGGATGGACGCGGACCACGGCACAGTGTGCGGCTGTTCCGCGACTGGTTGATGACCCAGTTGTCCGTGGCGGATTAAACCCTGAAACGACCGAAGCCGACCGCTTGTGACGGTCGGCTTCGGTGCTGTCAGGTGGCGCGATGGCCAATGCCAGCGGACGTCACACGGCGGGCACCAGCCCCCTGGCCATCCCGCCCAGTACCGGCTCGCGACTCGGCGAGGCACCCTGCTGGGAATACTCCTGGGCGGGCGCACGGTCGTCCCGGGGTGACCGGGGCGCACCGTCGAGCGACTCCTGGCGCAGGCTGCGGATCAGGGTGTAGCTCATCGCGGTCATCAGGAGTGCGATCGGCAGGCCGACGACGATGCTCGCCATCTGGATCGCCTTGAGTCCGCCCGCCAGCAGCAGCCCCGCGGCCACCGCCCCTTCCAGGATGCACCAGAGCAGCCTGATCCAGTTGGGCGGGGTGATGCTGCCCATGGCGTTCAAGGTGCACAGCACCTGGGTGCCGGCATCCGCCGTGGTGACGAAGTGCACCGCCAGCAGCAGGCAGACCAGCACGCAAAGCAGGGCGCCGACGGTCGGCCCCTTCAGCGAACCGAGCAGGGTGAAGGTGGCCGCCGTGGTTTCCTTCTGGGTCGCTTGCAGCACGCTGCCGCCTTCGAATTTCACCGGCTCGCGGACTTGCTCGGCACTGGCGACCGGCGGCTGGAACTGCTGGCGCGCGGTCAGTTCGCTCTTCAACGCCGCGCCGCCGAACACCGACATCCACAGGATGGTCACCATGGTAGGCACCACCAACGCACCGATCACCAGCTCACGAATGGTGCGGCCCTTGGAAATGCGCGCGATGAACAGGCCCACGAACGGTCCCCAGGTCATCCACCAGGGCCAGTAGAACGCCGTCCACCAGTTCTGCCAGCCGCTGTCCTTCTGGGTATCCATCCACAGGCTCAGGCCGACCAGGTTCTGCAGGTAGTCCCCGGTGGACTCGAACATCAGGTTGAGGATGTAGCGGGTCGGCCCGATGGCCAGCACGATCAGCATCAGCGCGAACGACAGGTACATGTTGAGGGTCGAGAGTCGCTTCATGCCCCTGGAGAGGCCGGCGAGCAGCGACACGCAGGCGATGATGGTCACCGCCAGGATGATGGCGAGCTGGAAGCCGACACTGATGGGCAGCCCGAAGACCTGATGCAGCCCGGTATTGATCTGTGCGACACCCAGGCCCAGGGATTGCGAGACACCAAAGGCGGTGATGGCCACGCCGAGGATGTCCACCACATGGCCGATCCAGCCGTAGATGCGTTCGCCGATCAACGGGTAGAGCAGCGAGCGTAGCGCCAGCGGCAAGCCTTTGCGGTAGGCGAAATAGGCCAGGCACAGGCCGATCAGGCTGAAGATCGCCCAGGGATGCAGACCCCAGTGATAGAGGGTGATCCGCATGGCCACGGTCGCCGCCTCGTCGCTCAGGCCCGCCGAGAAGGGATTGCCGGCGTAATGCAGCATCGGCTCGGCCACCGACCAGAAGATCAGGCCGATGCCCATGCCGGCGCTGAACAGCATGGCGATCCAGGCGGCGAAGCTGAATTCGGGCTGATCGTGCTCCGCCCCCAGTTTCAGCGCGCCGAAGCGGCTGATGCTGACGTAGAGCAGCAGGCACAACGCACCGCTCACCAGCGCCAGGTAGTACCACTTGAAGTTGTCGAGGATGAAGGTAGAGGCTGATTCGAACGTCTTCGCCGCCTGTTCGTTCTGGATCGCGCAGAACAGCACGAACAGGATCACGGTGGCTATCGACGTCAGGGTGACACTCGGATTGAGGCCTTTGAGCAGGCCCGACTCTGCACGCATGGTTATCCCCTATTATTTTTGTTCAAGGGTTGAGGATCTTGCGGCGGGTTCGCGGCTCAGGTATCCGCTCCTGGCAGCCATTACGGCACGCCTGCCACAAGATGATCGCCAGCCTGTCGCGGCCGGAGAACGTGGCCACACCATGGTGGAGGCAGGTCGTTCAGACAACTCATTTATCCTCATCGACTCATTACCTGAACGCATCAATCAATAACACCGGAGCCTTTCCCTGGTCCCTATTTTCCGGAGCCTATTCCTTCGCCATTCAGCGAAACATTAATGATAAAAACTAATAAATAGAGGCGAAAAAATCGTTTGTCCGCCGCGTCATCTCTTGCCGACACTCGCCGCCAGGCCGTGGGAACACCCACCGAGCCCTTCCTTTCCGTGCCAGCAAGAGAAAACAACAATGACGACGACAACCGCCCCTTGCCTGATTGCCACCCATAACCTGGAAACCGTACTGGCGCCCATTCATCAAGCCCACGGCCTGACCAACGAGTACTACACCGAGCAACGCCACTTCGAACTGGAGCGCGATCAACTGCTCGGCCGCAACTGGGCCTGCGTGGGTTTTGCCAGCGACCTGCCGAACAACAGCTACGTGAAACCGGTGGACTTCATGGGCCTGCCGTTGCTGCTGATGCGCAACCGCGAAGGCCTGGTGCAGGTGTTCCACAACGTCTGCAGCCACCGCGGCGTGAAGCTGGTGCAAGAGGCTGGCGACGTGCAGGGGGTGATCCGCTGCCCCTACCACTCCTGGACTTACGACCTGAACGGCGGCCTGAAAGGCACGCCGCACATTGGCGGCATCAACCAGCACAAGGACGAGCGCTTCGCCTGCGAGAAGCACGGCCTGAAGGCGCTGCGCAGCGCGATCTGGATGGACATGGTGTTCGTCAACCTGTCCGGCGATGCCCCGGCATTGGAAGAACAGCTCGCGCCGCTGACCGAGCGCTGGGCGCAATTCCTTGGCACTGACGGCCTGTCGCTGCTGCGTCGTGAGGCCAACAGTGGCGCCTTGAACATCAAGGTCGAGTGCAACTGGAAGCTGGCGGTGGAGAACTACTGCGAGGCCTATCACCTGCCCTGGGTGCATCCGAGCCTGAACAGCTACTCGCGCCTGGAAGACCACTACAACATCCTGTTCGACCAGTTCGCCGGCCAGGGCAGCCATGCCTACAACCTGTCCGACGTCGCCGGCACCCACCTGCCGATGTTCCCGTCCTGGCCGAAGGACCGCCTGCGCACCGCCGAATACGTGGCGTTCTTCCCCAACGTGCTGCTGGGCATCCAGGCCGACCACGCCTTCGCCATGATGCTGGAGCCGGTCGCACCCGGTAAGACCGTCGAGCACCTGCGGGTGTTCTATGTCGGCGACGAGGCGCTCGACGACAGCTACGAAACCGCGCGCAACGCGGTCCTGGAATCCTGGCGCGTGGTGTTCGCCGAGGACATCGCCTCGGTCGAAGGCATGCAGCAGGGTCGCCATTCCCCTGGCTACAGCGGCGGCGCCTTCTCCCCGGAGATGGACCTGCCCACGCACTACTTCCACCAGTGGGCCGCGCGCCAGTTGCTCGATTACGCCCAGAACGCCTGAGGGGATCGCCATGCAGAAGATCCCCCCGCACTGGCTGAACTTCATCGACGGCCAGTGGTGCGACAGTGAGCAGCGCCTGGTCGTCAACAACCCCGGCACCGGCGAGCCGGTGGCCAGCATCGCCCAGGCCGGCGTGGCCGATGCCCAGCGCGCGCTGCAATCGGCGCGGCGCTGCGTCGACAGCGGCGAGTTGACCCGCCCGCGTCCGGCGCAACGGGTCGCCTGGCTGCTGGCAATCGCCGCGCAGATTCGCGCGGTGATCGACGACGGCGCCTGGGTGCTGTGCCAGGAGAACGGCAAAGCCCTGCGCGATGCGCGCGACGAGTTCATCGAGGCGGCGCGCTACTTCGAGTACTACGCCGGCATGGCCGACAAGATCGAGGGCACCTCGATTCCGCTGGGCAACGGCTACATGGACTTCACCGTCTACGAACCGATGGGCGTGTCGTTGCAGATCGTGCCGTGGAACTTCCCGGTGTCGATCTGCGCCCGCTCGCTGGCGCCGGCCCTGGCGGCCGGCAACGCGGTGCTGATCAAGTCGCCGGAGTTGTCGCCGCTGGGCCTCTGCGTGCTGCTGCAAGCCATCGAACGCGCCGGCCTGCCGCGCGGCGCGGTCAACCTGCTGTGCGGTCGCGGCCGGGAAATCGGTGCGTACCTGGCGGGGCATCGCGACGTCGACCAGATCGTCTTCACCGGCTCGGTCCCCACGGGCCAGAGCATCCTCCGTAGCGCCGCCGAGCGGGCCATTCCCAGTGTCATGGAACTGGGCGGCAAATCGGCCGCGCTGGTGTTCGCCGATGCCGACCGCGCGCAACTGCTGAGCAGCGTGCGCAACGGCATCTTCTTCAATGCCGGCCAGGTGTGCTCGGCCATGTCGCGCTTGCTGGTGCAGCGCTCGGTGTACGAGGAGGTCATCGCGGACGTGCTGGCCATGGCCGAAGGCCTGAGCGTCGGCCTGGGCCAGGACGATCCCGACCACACGCCGGTGATCTCCGCAGGCCAGTTGCAGGGCATCCAGGCCCTGTGCCGACGCGCCCAGGAACAAGGTGCGGTGGTCGCCACCGGCGGCGAGGCGATCAGTGGCCGGCGCGGGCACTACATGGCACCGACGGTGTTGCGCGATGTGCGCCCGGAGATGGAAATCGCCCAGACCGAGGTGTTCGGCCCGGTGCTCGCGGTCATGCCGTTCGACACCGAGGAAGAAGCCATCGCCATCGCCAACGGCACCGACTTCGGCCTGGTCGCCGGGGTCTTCACCCAGGACCTGAACCGGGCGTTGCGCTGCGCGCGGCGCCTGCGCGCCGGCCAGGTGTTCGTCAACGAATGGTACGCCGGCGGCATCGAAACACCTTTCGGCGGTGTCGGGCTCTCCGGTTTCGGCCGGGAGAAGGGCCAGGAAGCGCTCTACAGCTACGTGCGGACCAAGAACCTGGCCGTGCGCATCCAGGGCGAGTGAGGAGATGCCGCGATGAAGAAATGGCTCTGTGTTATCTGTGGCCTGATCTACGACGAGGCCCTGGGCTGGCCGGACGACGGCATCGTCGCCGGCACCCGCTGGGAGGACGTGCCCGAAGACTGGCTGTGCCCCGAGTGCAAGGTCGGCAAGGCCGATTTCGAGATGATCGAGATCAGTGAGCCGGTGAAGGCCGTGGCTGCTTCAGCGGTCATTAGCACGCAGCCGTCGAAGGCCACACCGACCACGCAACCGACCGCTCAGCCCATCGTCATCATCGGCAGCGGGCATGCCGGTTACGGTCTGGCTCAGGCGCTGCGCAAGGCTGATCCACAGTTGGATATCCGCGTGCTGACCGAGGAATCCGGGCACCTGTACGCCAAGCCGGCGCTGTCCATCGCGCTGGCGCAACAACGCGACGCGGCCGCCCTGGCGACGGAAAGCCCGCTGGCGCTGGAGCGCCGCCTGGGCATCCGCATCTACCCGCACTGCCGGGTCGAGCGCATCGACGCCCAGGCCCGTCGCCTGCACACCAGCCTCGGTGACATCGACTACGGCCAATTGGTGCTGGCCACCGGCGCCTCGCCGCTGCGCCTGCCCATCGAGGGCTGTGCCGAGGCACTGCTGAGCGTCAACAGCCTGCGCGACTACCAGACCTTCCGCGCACGCCTGGACCGCGGCGCGCAGCGCATCGCGATCCTCGGCGACGGATTGATCGGCTGCGAGTTCGCCAATGACCTGGCGAGCAGCGGGTATGCCGTGCGGGTGATCGGCCTCGGCGCCTGGCCGATGGAACGCCTGCTGCCCGAAACGGCGGGTCGGCACCTCCAGCAGGCACTCGCCGAACTGGGCGTGCAGTGGCACTTGCGCACGACCTTGCAGCGCATCGAGACCACCGCCAACGGCTATCGATTGAACCTGGCCGATGGCCAGAGCGTCGAGGCCGACCTGGTGCTGTCGGCGGTGGGCCTGCGCCCCAACCTGGAGTTGGCACAAACCGCCGGCCTCGACTGCGGCCGCGGGATCAAGGTCGACGCCCATCTGCGCAGCTCGCAGCCGGGCATCTTCGCCCTGGGCGACTGCATCGAAATCGACGGTCAACTGCTGCCTTACCTTGCGCCGATCAACGAGGGCATCCGCGCCCTGGCCAGGACCCTGCTGGGCCAGCCCACACCGGTCAGCTACCCGCTGATGCCGGTGACGGTGAAGACCCCGGCGGCGCCGCTGTGCCTGTTGCCGCCCGCACCGGATTGCCCCGGCGACTGGCACTGCGAGAGCACCGGCGATGGCCTGAGCGCGGCCTTCCATGACAACGCCGGCGCGCTGCGCGGCTTCGTCCTCCTCGGGCGCCAGGCGCAATTGAACCGAAATGCCTGGCTGCAGAACTGCCAGGCCACCCAACAGCACGTGGCGTGAGAGCCGACCCATGAACAGTTTCGTCAACCTGCCCCACGATGATCAGACTTGCGGCTGGTACGCCGCCTTGCCCGCTCCCCTGCCCTGCCAGCGCCTGAGCGGCGAGCAGAACGCCGACGCCGTGGTGATCGGCGCCGGCTTCGCCGGGCTGGCCGCCGCGCGGCGCCTGGCCGAGCTCCAGCCGCAGTCGCGCATCCTGCTGGTGGACGCCCAGCGTGTCGGCTACGGCGCCTCCGGGCGCAACTCCGGCTTCGTCATCGACCTGCCGCACAAGTTCGCCCTGGAACATCCCGACCCGCAGCACAAGCAACGCCTGCTCGGCCTCAACCGCGCCGCCATCGCGCAACTGCAAACCCTGATTGGCCGCCACGCCATCGACTGCCAGTGGTCCCACGCGGGCAAGTACCAGGGCGCGGTGGGCGCGCGCGGGCTTGCCTACCTCGAACACTTCCAGAAGCTGATGAGCGAGCTGGGCGAACCCTATCGCCTGGTGGAGCGCGACGAACTGGCCGGCGTGCTGGGCAGCCCCTACTACAGCCGCGCCATCTTCACCCCCGGTTGCTACCTGATGCAGCCGGCGGCCCTGGTGCGCGGCCTGGGCAGCTCGCTGCCGGGCAACGTCGAGTTGCTGGAAGAGTCACCCATCCGCCGCCTGGAGCGCGACGCCAGCGGGCGCTGGCTGCTGCATGGCGATGCCGGGCTGATCCGCACGCCACGGGTGTTACTGGGCACCAGCATCTTCACCCAGGAGTTCGGCTTCCTGCGCAACCGCCTGCTGCCGGTGATGACCTTCGCCAGCTGGACACGCCCGCTGAGCGACGCCGAAATGGCCAGCAGCGGCCTCCAGGCCGACTGGGGCCTGACCCCCGCCGACCACGCCGGCACCACGGTACGGATGACCCAGGACCGCCGGCTGATCATCCGCAACACCTACAAACACGTGCCGCGCTACGGCCGCAGCATTGGCGACGGCACCCGCGAAAAAATCCGCGCGGACCACCGCAAGGCCTTCCTGGCGCGTTACCCGCAACTCGCCCAGGTACCGTTCACCCACACCTGGGGCGGGGTCTATGCCATCTCGCGCAACTTCACCAACTTCTTCGGCCAACTGGACGACGGGCTCTTCGCCACCGCCTGCGACAACGGCGTCGGCGCCGCCTGGGGCACCATCTCCGGCACGCTGCTGGCCGACCTGGCGGCGGGCGCGCAGTCCACTCAGCTCGACGACATTCGCGCGGTCACCGGCATGCCCTCGCTGAACCCGCCGGAGCCGTTCCTCGGCCTGGGCGTGCGCACGCGCATCCGCTGGGCGGCGTGGAACAGCCGGAGCGAACTATGAGCCAGACAACCAGTGGGCGCGGACCGGTGCTCTTGGTCGATCACCGCGACCTGGCATTCACCCCGCGCGGCGGCCCTCCCGGTGCCGCCAGCGTGGCCCGCGCCATCAGCAACGAGGTGTCGCCGAACCTGGGCATCGGCTTCGCCCGCTGGGAAGGCGCGGAGGTCGCCTGGAGCCTGCTCTACGACGAAGTGATCTTCGTCATCGAAGGCTGCTTCGAGCTGCGCGCGAACGGCGAGTTGTACCGGGTGCAGCCCGGGCAACTGCTGTGGATTCCCGAGGGCACCGAGCTGGTCTACGGCGGCCATGCGCTGTTCGGCTACGTCGTCCACCCCGGCGACTGGAAGCAGCGCCACGGTCTCGACTGAAGAACGCGCGCGTCGATCAACCTGGAGCCCTCCCTTGCTCACACTCACCCGAACCTTCGGTACGCTCTACCTGGCGACCTTGCTGATGCAACTGGGCTCCAGCCTGCTGATGACCTACCTGGCCCTGCACCTGGATGCCGGCGGTGTCGCCGCGCGCTGGGGTGGCGCGCTGATGGCCGCCAATGCGCTGGGAATGGTCCTGGGTGGTCGTGCCGGTTACTGGCTGATTGGCCGCGTCGCCCATGTCCGGGCATTCGTGGCCGGCGCCGGGGTGATCGTCAGCGCCGCGCTCTGCCACCAGCTCAGCGACTGGCTGCCGCTCTGGCTGCTGCTGCGCTTCATCGTCGGCGCGGCGATGATGTGCCAATTGATGGTCATCGAAAGCTGGCTCAATGGCTGCGCCCCCGGCGAGCGCCGGGGCGGCGCCCTCTCGCTGTACATGGTGGCCAGCTATGTCGGGATGATGCTGGGGCAATTGCTGCTCAGCCTCGGCGACGGGCTCGATGCACGCACGTTGAGCGGCGTGGCCATCGCCTTCGCCATCGGGCTGCTGCCGATGGCCCTGCATCGCGGCGCGCAGCCCAGCGCCCTGCAACAGGCCAGAGTCTCGCCGCTGCTCTACCTGCGGCGCCTGCCGCAGGCGCTCGGCACGGTATTCGCCTCGGGCCTGCTCAATGGCTGCTTCTACGGCCTGACGCCGATCTTCGCCGCGCACCTGGGCTTCACGCCCGCCCAGGTCGGCCAGTTCATGGCGCTGACCATCGCCGCCGGGCTGCTCGCCCAACTGCCGCTGGGCAAACTGTCGGACCGGGTTTCCCGCGTCACCCTGGTACGCCTGATCGCCCTCTTGCTGGTGGTGGTCTTCCTGCCGCTGGCCTTGCTGAAGACGCCCGCGCACAGCGTCGTGCTGCTCGCCGGAGCGCTCATCGGCTTCCTGCAGTTCTGCCTCTACCCGCTGGGCATTGCCCATGCCAACCACAGCCTGGAGCCGCAACTGCGCGTCTCGGTCTCGGGCGTGCTGCTGGCCACCTTCGGCATCGGCGCCACGCTCGGCCCGCTGCTCGCCGGGCTGCTGATGGAGCATGCCGGCCCGCAGGCGCTCTATCTGTTCGGCATCGCCGTGGCCGCGAGCGTCGCCTGCCTGGTCAGGCAGCGGCGCAGCGGCAGCGACTCGGAGATCACCTACAGCCAGTGCGGTGAAAAACGATGGTGGTCCGGGACGCCCGTCGACTTATCTGCTGGCTCGCCCCAAGTCCTTGAGTCAACCTCCCGATTAATGCCCCCTGCCACTCCGGTCGTTAGCATCGGCAGCCACGGTCAATGAAGACCTGTCCCATTGATCTCCCTCGCCGGCTCCCCGAAACTATCACCCTTTGAACCGGCCGCACGAGCGGGAGCCACCATGTCCACCCAAGCCGAAACCCTCTGGAACCAGCTCTGCGCCGACGCCGGCGTCGACCCGCAGCAGCGCATGGCCGCGCGTCGCGCCATCCTCGCCGACAGCAACGCGCTGGACGCCACCGTCTACCGTCCTGACGACAACGACCCTGACGCCGAAGAACTGGACATGGGCGACGCCAAGGTGCTGTTCATCGGCCCCTTCGAGGCGCCCACCGAGTGGGACGCCGCCGAGCGCGAGGACTTCTTCGACGACGCCGACCCGGCGCTGTTCTTCAGCGTCCGCATCGAGTGCGAAGCCGAGCCGGGCACCTCGGGATTCTTCGTTCCAGAAGTGGGCGACTACCTGGCGGTGATGGACGCCGGCAAGATCCAGATGTACTTCCTCCACGACTGGCGCGAAGACGAGGACGGCTGCACCTGCGTGCTGATCCGCGACGATATCCAGCTCTGACGCGCACCCCCTTCGCGCCCGGAAATGAAAAAGCCCGTTCAATCGAACGGGCTTTTTATTGGCGCGCGGAACGCTATCAATTAACCGACAGCTGGTCCTGCTTCATCTTGCTGGTGTCCAGGTGCAGCAGGCCGAACGCGGTGCCGTAGAAGATGTTGCCCTTGGTATCGACCTTGATCGGTGCGTACATGCCGTTGTAGATCGGATCGCTACCCTCGCGGATGGTCAGCACGGTCTTGCCGGTGTCCAGGTCCATGCCGATGTGATGGCGATCGTTCCAGGCGTTGTTGAAGTACCCATCGACAAGGGCCATGTGGCCTTCGCCGGAAATCATCGGCACCACGGAAATCGACGATACGTCGTTGCGTCCCCACAGTTGCTTCCACTCATGGGTCTGGCTGTTCCAGCGGAAGCTCGCTGCACCCAACGGTCCCGGGCGCGTCGCGCCGAGCAGGGTGCTGACGTAGTAGGGGCTCGGATCGAGGGTCTTCTCGTCGGCGCTGCGGATGTTGTTCACCACGAAGGCGTAGTCGCCGTAGACCGCCACCGACTGCTCTGACTGCACCGTGTCGGTACCGGGGATTTCCACCTTGCGCTGGTCGGCGATACGCGGGCTGGCGGTGCCCGGCTTCTGCTTCCAGCCGGCGGGAATCTGGTCGCGCCAGAAGGCGACCATGCTCATGTTCTTCGCGCCGTCGGTGATCACCACCAGCTTGTCTTCATCGGGCCCGAAGCCCATCAGCGTCGGCGTGGCGCCGGTGCCATCGGCCAGCTTGGGCGCCGGCATGCGGATGCCGCGCTCGTACCCGGCCTTCCAGGCGCCGCTGGCTTCGTCGTCGTGGATCTTGCCATCCTTGTCCACCACCAGTCGGTACATGGTGGTGTTCGAGGCGACATAGATGGCGCCTCCGTTCGCTTCCGGGCCAGTGGCGAAACTGTTGAGGAAGAGTTCGTCATCGCCGGCGACGGTGTAGCTGTCGATCACCTCCAGCGTGTCGCGGTTGAGCGTGATGATCTTGCCGCCCAGGGTGTTGACCACGACGAAGCCGTTGTAGCTCATGCTCATGCCGAACAGCATGTCGCCGGGGAAGCGGGTACCGCGCTTGACCTTCTCGTTGTCGAACAGGCCTACCGGAATCGCGCTGACCTTGCCTAGCTTCATCACCGAATCGGCCCGCTTGGGGTCGGCCTGGTCGATGCGGAATATCTGCCGGCCGTTGCAGCCGACGAAGGCATCTTCCCGGGTCAGCAGCGCATAAACAGAGCCGTTGAGCGCCTGGTCCGAGGCAGCGGTGAGCATGCGGTTCGGCTGCGCCTTCATGTAGTCGAGCAGGCCCTTCTCGTCCTTCGCATCGAGGAACTTCTGCACCGCCCTGGACTGCTCGACGCGCTGCTGGGCAGTAACGGGCGTGTAGTTGGGCAGCTTGACCGGAATATCGGCACGCGCCAGCTCGGTGAGCTTGCCGCCCTCCAGGCTGACCTTGCGCAACGCAAAGCCCGACCACCAGAAATACACCGGCTTGCCGTCCACGGTGTCGGAGAAGATCGGCAGGCCCACGCCTTCGCCGGGCAGGAACTGCACCGACTCAGGGGTAACGTCGTACGCACCGCGGGCCACCGGGAAGCCGACGCTGTCGGTGGCGCCATCGTTCCAGTGCGTCTGGTTGTTGTAGGACTGGGCGAGGTACGGATTCTGCGCGGGCCACGCCGGCTCGGCGGCGTGGGCCAGCCCGCCGCACAGGGCGAGCGCAACGGAAAACGGAAGCAGACGAAGGGAAGGCATGCAACGACGGGACATCGACGGACTCCTGCGAATGAGCGGCGCCATGGATCACTTCGGGAGAGCGAGCGCCGACGGACCGAATCACCGTACGGGTGCCGCAAACGGGTAGTGACCACCCGAATCAGGGAGCAGAACGGAAAACGACGCGTCCGGTCGCGCGGAGACATTCGTCCGTCAGACGGCTGCCTTCATAAGGCTCGCGAAGCAGCACGCCTCACACTGCCGGGAGCAATCCCGATGCAGCGCTTGAACGCCCGGCTGAACGCCGCTTCGGACTGGTAACCCAGGCGCTCGGCCAATTCCGCCACCGCGATCTCGCGCTCCTGCAGCCAGCTCAGCGCCACATGCATGCGCCAGCGGGTGACGTACTGCATGGGCGGCATGCCGACCCGCTCGGCAAAGCGTGCGGCAAAGGCGGAGCGCGACATGGCCGCCGCATCCGCCAGCGCCGGCAGGTTCCAGTCCCGCGCCGGCTCGCGGTGGATCAGGCTCAGTGCGCGGCCTAATTGGCGATCCTGCAGGGCGCCGAGCCAGCCGGACTGGGCGGCGGGGTCCTGCTCGATCCAGGCGCGAATGGCCTGGATCACCAGGATGTCAGCCAGGCGGGTGATCACCGTCTCGCCGCCGGGGCGCATGGCCCGAGCCTCGTTCTCCATCAACTGCAGGGTGCTCATCAGCCAGTCGCGCTGGCCGGGGTCACGCACCTGCGCTTCCAGCACGCGCGGCAGCAGGCGCACCAGCTGCAACGCAGCGGGGTGGTCGAAGCGCACCGCGCCACAGATCATCGCGGTCGGCTCGCCACCGCCGCCCTGGCGCAGCACTTCGTAACGGTCACTGGCGTAGGCGCGTGTCAGGTCGAACAACCCCGCCGCAGGCTCACCCGGCGCGCTCACCAACCGGTGGCCCTCACCGTGGGGCACCAGCACCAGGTCGCCCGGCGCCAGACAACGTGGCTCATCTCCCTCGGCTTCCAGCCAGCATTCGCCGACGGTCAGCACATGGAACATCAGGCACTGCGGCATCGCCGGCAGATCCAGCCCCCAGGGCGCAGTGAACTCCGAGCGGCAATAGAAGGTGCCGCTCATGCGCAGGAAATGCAGAGCCTCGCCCAGGGGATCGGTGGAGGCCCAGGCGTCGGTGAGGTCCGGTATGGCGGTAGGAGCGTTCATGGCCGTGAGACTGCTACGGCAGTTGGGCGGCGTCCAGCAGGTCTGGACGAATGAGCATGAAGCGTCGATTTTCAGGCATTAACCGTCCAGCAATTCAGCGAGAGACTGAACCCAGGCCAACGATCCCACGGCGGGCGCCGCGGGACGGCCAAAGCGAGGACACTGCCATGATCAACGTAATGGGAGCCACCGGCCGCACCGGTTCGAGAATCTGCCAGAACCTGCTGGATGCCGGCGTGCCGGTTCTTGCCCTCGGCCGCAACGCCGAACGCCTGGAGGCAATGGCCGCCGCCGGGGCCCGGATTGCCGTGGGCGAGCCGCATGACGCCGCCTTTCTCACCAAGGCCTTCCACGGCGCCGACGCGGTCTACACCCTGCTCGCCTACGGGCCCGACACCGAGGACTACCGCCACCAGCAGGCTGCCCAGGGGGAAGCGATACTCCAGGCCATTCGCTCCAGCGCTGTGCGCCGGGTGGTCTTCCTCAGCAGCGTGGGTGCCGAGGTGGCTTCCGGTACCGGGCCGATCATCAGCATGCACGACCAGGAGCAGCGCCTGCGCCAGTTGCCCCGGCAAGTGAATGTACTGATGCTGCGCTCCGGCGCGCTGTTCGAGAACCTGTACGGCGCGCTGGAAATCGTCCGCGCCTACGACTGCTACAGCGACGCGGTGGCAGCGGATGTGCCAGTCCCGATGGTCGCCACGCAGGATGTCGCCGATGCCGCCAGCCATGCCCTGCTGGACCGCAGTTGGCAGGGGGTGCTGACCCGCGAAGTACTCGGCCAGCGCGATATCAGCTACGCCGAGGCGACCCGCCTGCTGGGGGCAGCCATCGGCCGTCCGGAGCTGCCCTACGTAGCGGTGTCGCCGCAGGAACTGAGCGGCGCCCTGCAGGAGGCCGGCTATTCCCCCAGCGTCGCCGCGTGCTACGCCGAACTGGGCGAGGCGATCAGCAGCGGACGGGTACGGGCGCAGGAAGCACGCTCGCCGGCCAATACGACGGCGACCCGCTTCGAGGACTTCGCCCAGGCCTGGGCCAAAGCTTACCGGGCCTTGCCCTGAGGCGATGCCTTCGGTCAGAGCAACATAATTTCCTACAAATATCTCGGAAGACCCTGATGAATTTGGCGCTGGTCCGCTGTCTAGAGTACTCGCCCATTTGCAAACGGCCGGACCACCGCCATGAACCACGCTCCCGACAGTCTCTGGGTCGATGTGCAGACCTGGTCTCCCTACCACCCGCAACGCATCCTTCACGGCCGCATCAGCCGCGAGGATTACCTGGCCCTGCGCAACGGTCGCGCGCCCTTGGAGGTACGCCTGGGCGACTGCCAGAGCCGTCACTGCCCGACCGGCCCGGTGCAGGACCTGTTCCTCAGCGGCTCGCACATCCTCAATGTCACCCCGGCCGAACGGGTGGCCTGAACGACGAGGGACAGTCGCACCGCTCAATCAGAAGAACCTGACAGAGGCAGCGCGGAGCGAACGCTATGGTTCGCCACCTCTTTTCACCTTCCTTCGAGCGCCGTGGCAATGAACGAACATCTCAAGGTCGAAGTCGTGGTTCGCGCGCACAACCGCGAATCCTCAGTGCTCCAGGGCTGGATCAGCCAAGGCGACTATATCGCCCTGTGTGATGGCCACGCCCCCACCGTGGTGCGGCTGAACGACTGCCAGTCCGACTCGGGGCTGGTGCAGCATACGGAAGACCTGTTCCTGCGCAGCGCCTACATCCTGAGCATCGAGCTGCTCGAGCGTCTGCCGCGCTATCAGTCGGCCATGCCTCGATAGACGTAGGTCATCGGCCGCGGCCCCGGAAGGTAATCCTGGCTCAGTTCGCGTAGCTGGAAGCCGCCGGACTCGATCAGCGCCGGCATGTCGCGATCCAGGTGACAGCCTCCGGCCAGCGGCCTCCAGACCGGCGTCAACCGGTGCTGCCAGGCGCGGACACCGGCATCCGGCGCCAGGCCATGTTCGCAGAAGAGGAACTCGCCGCCGGGCTTGAGAACCCGGCGCATCTCCCGCAGTGCGGCCAGCGCATCGGGGATGCTGCACAGGGTGAACGTGCAGACGATGCTGTCGAAGCTGCCTGCGTCGGCGCGGATCTGCCCGAGTTCCAGCGCCACCATTTCCACCGGAATTTGAATCGCTTCGGCACGGCTGCCGGCGAGCTTCTGCATTTGCGCCGCGGGGTCGACGCCGACGATTGTCGACACTTTCGCCGGATCGTAGAACGACAGGTTCAGCCCGGTGCCCATGCCGATCTCCAGCACGCGGCCGCGGGCGCGGGGCACCAGCAGCGAGCGCTGCTTCATCACATCGCCCATGCCGCAGGCGAAATCGATCAAGCGGGGCAGAGCATGGCGGTCATACAAGGTTCGGATCATGTCGCGTCCTCAGGCTTGGCAGGCTCCAGGCCAGCAGGTTCAGCAAGGTCGCCAGCGACAGAGGCCAGGCACATACCACCGCCACTTCCATCACCAGCTCCGCCAGAGTGTAGGTACTCCAGCCGGCCACGCGGCTTTCATAAAGGCACAGGTCTACCCAGAACCAGCCCGCCAGGGACGCAAGGGATGCAAGGGACGACAATGACGCACGCCAGGTAGGGGCAATCCAGCGGGCCCTGGCCAGCACCGCGATGAGCGGCACCCAGACCAGCAGCAGCGGCAACATCTCGCCCGTCAGGCCGACATCGCGCATATCGGCCGGCAGGGTGTCCCGGTAGGAATTCAGCCCCCATGACGCCTGGCCCCAGCCCAGCAGCAGAAACCCAGTCATGCTGGCCGCTGCCGGGCCTGTTCGTCCTTTCAATATCACGTCCTTCTCCCTGATGCGCCAGGCGACATCCTCTCACGTCCGGCTGGGTTCGCGGCAGAGACAACCGCACGGCAAATATCAGCCTCCCACTAGACGATTGTCGACAATTCATCAGATCTCGATTGACCCATAGGGTTTACAGGGGTAGCTTTCGCCGCACACCCAGAAGATTGTCGACACCATGAGCGATAGCCTGATTCTGCCCACTCCCGCCAGCGACGACAGCGAGACCCTGTCGGAACACGTGTTCCGCAAGATCCAGTCGGCCATCGTCAAGGGCGAGATCGCCCCCGGCAGCAAGATTTCCGAGCCGGAACTGGCGCGTACCTATGGCATCAGCCGTGGGCCGCTGCGGGAGGCGATCCACCGCCTGGAAGGTCAGAAGCTGCTGGTACGCGTACCGCACGTCGGCGCGCGCGTGGTCTCGCTCAGCCATGAGGAGTTGCTGGAGCTCTACGAGATCCGCGAATCCCTCGAAGGCATGGCCTGCCGCCTGGCCGCCGAGCGCATGACGCCGGCCGAGATCGACGAACTGCGCCGGGTGCTCGACACCCACGAGCGCGACGAAGCCTTCCAGGCCGGCCGTGGCTACTACCAGCAGGAAGGCGACTACGACTTCCACTACCGGATCATTCAGGGCAGCGGCAACCGCACCCTCACCCGCATGCTCTGCGGCGAGCTGTACCAACTGGTGCGCATGTACCGCCTGCAGTTCTCGGCGACGCCTAACCGGCCGCGCCAGGCCTTCGCCGAGCACCACCGGATTCTCGATGCCATCGCCGACCGTGACGGCGAACTGGCCGAGTTGCTGATGCGCCGTCACATCGGCGCGTCGAAACGCAATATGGAGCGCCATTACCTGGACGCCCACGCCAAGACAGCCAACGAACGAGGTGAACAATGAGCGACAAGACCGCCGGCCAACGTTTCCGCGAAGCCCTTGCCGAAGAAAAGCCGCTGCAGGTGATCGGCGCGATCAACGCCAACCACGCGCTGCTGGCCAAGCGCGCCGGCTTCAAGGCCATCTACCTCTCCGGTGGCGGCGTGGCGGCGGGTTCCCTCGGCCTGCCGGACCTGGGCATCAACACCCTGGATGACGTACTCACCGACGTGCGCCGTATCACCGACGTCTGCGACCTGCCACTGCTGGTGGACATCGACACCGGCTTCGGCCCCAGCGCCTTCAACATCGAGCGCACCGTGAAGAGCCTGATCAAGGCCGGCGCCGCCGCCGCCCACATCGAGGACCAGGTCGGCGCCAAACGCTGCGGTCACCGTCCAGGCAAGGAAATCGTCTCCACCCAGGAGATGGTCGACCGCGTGAAGTCGGCCGCCAATGCCAAGACCGACCCGAACTTCTTCCTGATCGCCCGCACCGACGCCATCCAGGCCGAAGGCGTGGACGCCGCCATCGAGCGCTGCCAGCGCTACGTCGAGGCCGGCGCCGATGCGATCTTCGCCGAAGCCGCCTACGACCTGCCGACCTACAAGCGCTTCGTCGATGCGCTGAACGTGCCGATCCTGGCCAACATCACCGAGTTCGGCGCCACCCCGCTGTTCACCCGCGACGAGCTGGCCTCGGTCGGCGTGGCCATCCAGCTGTATCCGCTGTCCGCCTTCCGCGCCGCCAACAAGGCCGCTGAAGCCGTGTACACCGCGATCCGCCAGGAAGGCCACCAGCAGAACGTGATCGAGCTGATGCAGACCCGCGCCGAGCTGTACGACCGCATCGGCTACCACGCCTTCGAGCAGAAGCTCGACGCGCTGTTCGCTGCCGGCAAGAAGTGACCTGAGGCGAAAGCGGCGGATAACGCTTCGCGTTATTCGCTCTACGCCAGACCTGATACACCGTAGGGCGCATAACGCCACAGGCGTTATCCGCCGACCAGATTCGAACCGAAATCCCGGCCCGCGCCGGGGGACAAGAACAAGCAACCGGATTTGATGAGGAGACACGCGATGAGCGCTACCGCAGAAACCACCACCGGCTTCAAGCCGAAGAAGTCCGTGGCCCTGAGTGGCACCGCCGCTGGCAACACCGCCCTGTGCACCGTCGGCCGTACCGGCAACGACCTGCACTACCGTGGCTATGACGTACTGGATTTCGCCAACCGCTGCGACTTCGAGGAAATCGCCCACCTGCTGGTCCACGGCAAGCTGCCCAACGTCGCCGAACTGGCCGGCTACAAGGCCAAGCTCAAAGCCCTGCGCGGCTTGCCGGCCGGCGTGAAAGCCGCCCTGGAAACCCTGCCGCCGTCGGCCCACCCGATGGACGTGATGCGCACCGCCGTGTCCGTGCTCGGCTGCCTGTCGCCGGAGAAGGACGACCACAACCACCCCGGCGCCCGCGACATCGCCGACAAGCTGATGGCTTCGCTCGGTTCCGCCCTGCTCTACTGGTACCACTTCAGCCATAACGGCAAGCGTATCGAGGTCGAGACCGATGACGACTCCATCGGCGGCCACTTCCTGCACCTGCTGCACGGGCAGAAACCACGCGAGTCCTGGGTGCGCGCCATGCACACCTCGCTGAACCTGTACGCCGAGCACGAGTTCAACGCCTCCACCTTCACCTCCCGGGTGATCGCCGGCACCGGCTCGGACATCTACTCCTGCATCGCCGGCGCCATCGGCGCGCTGCGCGGTCCGAAACACGGCGGCGCCAACGAGGTGGCCTTCGAGATCCAGAAGCGCTACGACAACCCGGACGAAGCCGAGGCGGACATCCGTGCCCGCGTCGAGCGCAAGGAAGTGGTGATCGGCTTCGGCCACCCGGTCTATACCGTGTCCGACCCGCGCAACAAGGTGATCAAGGAAGTCGCCCACCAGCTGTCGAACGAGCAGTCCAACACCAAGATGTACGACATCGCCGAGCGCCTGGAAACCATCATGTGGGACATCAAGAAGATGTTCCCCAACCTCGATTGGTTCAGCGCCGTGAGCTACCACATGATGGGCGTGCCCACCGCGATGTTCACCCCGCTGTTCGTCATCGCCCGCACCGCCGGCTGGTCCGCCCACGTCATCGAGCAACGCATCGACGGCAAGATCATCCGCCCGAGCGCCAACTACACAGGCCCTGAAGACCTGAAGTTCGTGCCGCTCAAGGACCGCAAATAACCATGACTACTACCGTGAACAGCCAATACCGCAAGCGCCTACCCGGCACCGCGCTGGATTACTTCGACGCCCGCGAGGCAGTCGAGGCGATCCAGGCCGGCGCCTGGGACAAACTCCCCTACACCTCCCGCGTACTGGCCGAACAACTGGTGCGCCGCTGCGACCCACAGGACCTGACGGCTTCGCTGGAGCAGCTGGTCTACCGCAAGCGCGACCTCGACTTCCCCTGGTACCCGGCGCGCGTGGTCTGCCACGACATCCTCGGCCAGACCGCGCTGGTCGACCTCGCCGGCCTGCGTGACGCCATCGCCGAGAAAGGCGGCGACCCGTCCAAGGTCAACCCGGTGGTGCCGACCCAACTGATCGTCGACCACTCGCTGGCCGTGGAAGCCGCCGGCTTCGACCCGGACGCGTTCGAGAAGAACCGCGCCATCGAGGACCGCCGCAACGAGGATCGCTTCCACTTCATCGACTGGACCAAGACCGCGTTCAAGAACGTCGATGTGATCCCGGCCGGCAACGGCATCATGCACCAGATCAACCTGGAGAAAATGAGCCCGGTGATCCAGGCACGCGGCGGCATCGCGTTCCCCGACACCTGCGTCGGCACCGACTCGCACACCCCGCACGTGGATGCCCTGGGCGTGATCGCCATCGGCGTCGGCGGCCTCGAAGCCGAGACCGTGATGCTCGGCCACCCGTCGATGATGCGCCTGCCCGACATCGTCGGCGTGAAGCTGACCGGCAAGCGCAAGCCGGGTATCACCGCCACCGACATCGTGCTGGCGATTACCGAGTTCCTGCGCAAGGAGCGCGTGGTCGGCGCCTACGTCGAGTTCTTCGGCGAGGGGGCGGACAGCCTGTCCATCGGCGACCGCGCGACCATCTCCAACATGTGCCCGGAATACGGCGCCACCGCCTCGATGTTCTACATCGACGGCCAGACCATCGACTACCTCAAGCTCACCGGCCGCGAGCCCGAGCAGGTGGAATTGGTGGAAAACTACGCGAAGACCCTCGGCCTGTGGAGCACCGCGCTGGAAACCGCCGAGTACGAGCGCGTGCTGGAGTTCGACCTGGGCAGCGTGGTACGCAACATGGCCGGCCCGTCCAACCCGCACCGCCGCCTGCCGACCTCGGCACTGGCCGAGCGCGGCATCGCCGACGAAGCCAAGCTTGCGTCCGGCCGCGTCGAGGAAGCCGAAGGTCTGATGCCCGATGGCGCGGTGATCATCGCCGCCATCACCAGTTGCACCAACACCTCCAACCCGCGCAACGTCATCGCCGCCGGCCTGGTGGCGAAGAAGGCCAACGCGCTGGGCATGGTCCGCAAGCCGTGGGTGAAGACGTCGTTCGCGCCCGGCTCGAAAGTCGCCAAGCTGTACCTGGAAGAAGCCGGCCTGCTGCCGGAATTGGAGAAGCTCGGCTTCGGCATCGTCGCCTATGCCTGCACCACCTGCAACGGCATGTCCGGCGCGCTGGACCCGGCGATCCAGAAAGAGATCATCGACCGCGACCTGTACGCCACCGCCGTGCTCTCGGGCAACCGCAACTTCGACGGTCGTATCCACCCCTACGCCAAACAGGCCTTCCTCGCCTCGCCGCCGCTGGTGGTCGCCTACGCCATCGCCGGCACCGTGCGCTTCGACATCGAGCAGGACCCGCTGGGCACCGACAGTCAAGGCAACCCGGTCACCCTGAAGGACCTCTGGCCGTCCGATGAAGAGATCGACGCCATCGTCGCCGCCAGCGTCAAGCCCGAGCAGTTCAAGCAGGTCTACATCCCGATGTTCGACCTGGGCAGTGTGCAGGAAGCCGAGAGCCCGCTGTACGACTGGCGCCCGATGTCCACCTACATCCGCCGCCCGCCGTACTGGGAAGGCGCACTGGCCGGCGAGCGCACGCTCAAGGGCATGCTGCCGCTGGCGATCCTGCCGGACAACATCACCACCGATCACCTGTCGCCATCCAACGCCATCCTGCTGGACAGCGCGGCCGGCGAATACCTGGCAAAAATGGGCCTGCCGGAGGAGGACTTCAACTCCTACGCCACCCACCGCGGCGACCACCTGACCGCCCAGCGCGCCACCTTCGCCAACCCGCAACTGATCAACGAAATGGCCGTGGTCAACGGTGAAGTGAAGAAAGGTTCGCTGGCCCGCGTAGAGCCCGAAGGCAAGGTGATGCGCATGTGGGAAGCCATCGAAACCTACATGAACCGCAAGCAGAACCTGATCATCGTCGCCGGCGCCGACTACGGCCAGGGCTCATCCCGTGACTGGGCGGCCAAAGGCGTTCGCCTGGCGGGCGTGGAAGTGATAGTCGCCGAAGGCTTCGAGCGCATCCACCGCACCAACCTGGTGGGCATGGGCGTGCTGCCGGTGGAGTTCAAGACAGGCACCACGCGGCTGACCCTGGGACTGGACGGCACCGAGACCTACGACATCAGGGGCGACGTCTCGCCGCGCTGCGACCTGACCCTGGTGGTCAATCGCCGCAACGGCGAAGTCGTCGAAGTCCCGGTCACCTGCCGCCTGGACACCGCCGCCGAAGTGAAGGTGTACAACGCCGGCGGCGTGCTACAGCGCTTCGCCAAGGACTTCCTGGAAGGCGCGGTAGCGTGATGTAACAGCCGACCCGCCTGCACGGCGGGTCGGCACTAATCCTGTAGGAGCGAGCTTGCTCGCGAACCAAAGCCCGCAGCGAGGCCGTTCGCGAGCAAGCTCGCTCCTACGAAAAGCAAACAGGATCGAGTCCCATGCCCCACGTACCCCAAGTGAAGATCCCCGCCACCTACATCCGCGGCGGCACCAGCAAGGGCGTGTTCTTCCGCCTGCAGGACCTGCCCGAGCGTTGCCAGGTGCCCGGCGCGGCCCGCGACCAGCTGTTCATGCGCGTGATCGGCAGCCCCGATCCCTACAGCGCACACATCGACGGCATGGGCGGCGCGACCTCCAGCACCAGCAAGTGCGTGATCCTGTCGAAAAGCACCCAGCCCGACCACGACGTCGACTACCTCTACGGGCAAATCTCCATCGACAAGGCCTTCGTCGACTGGAGCGGCAACTGCGGCAACCTCTCCACCGCCGCCGGATCCTTCGCCATCCACGCCGGCCTGGTCGATCCGACGCGCATCCCGGACAACGGCACCTGCGTGGTGCGCATCTGGCAGGCGAACATCCAGAAGACCATCATCGCCCACGTGCCGATCACCAACGGCCAGGTCCAGGAAACCGGTGACTTCGAACTGGACGGCGTGACCTTCCCCGCCGCCGAGATCATGCTGGAGTTCCTCGACCCGTCCGATGATGGCGACGAAGGCGGCTCAATGTTCCCCACCGGCAACCTGGTGGACGACCTGGAGGTCCCCGGCATCGGCACCTTCAAGGCGACCATGATCACCGCCGGCATCCCGACCATCTTCGTCAACGCCCAGGACATCGGCTACACCGGCGCCGAGCTGCGCGAAGCGATCAATGGCGACCCCGAGCAACTGGCGCGCTTCGAGAAATTCCGCATCGCCGGCGCCCTGCGCATGGGCCTGATCAAGACCGCCGAAGAAGCCGCCACCCGCCAGCACACACCGAAGATCGCCTTCGTCGCGCCAGCCAAGGACTACGTCACCTCCAGCGGCAAGCAAGTGCAGGCCGGCGACATCGACCTGCTGGTGCGCGCGCTGTCCATGGGCAAGCTGCACCACGCCATGATGGGCACCGCCGCCGTGGCCATCGGCACTGCCGCCGCCATCCCCGGCACCCTGGTGAACCTCGCCGCCGGCGGTGGCGAACGCAGCGCCGTGCGCTTCGGCCACCCCTCCGGCACCCTGCGCGTGGGCGCCGAGGCGAAGCAGGTGAACGGCGAGTGGACCGTGACCAAGGCCATCATGAGCCGCAGCTCGCGCATCCTCATGGAAGGCTGGGTGCGGGTGCCGGGGGATTCGTTCTGATATCCGCTCTTAGCAACAGAAAAGGGCCTCTTCCGAGGCCCTTTTCTGTTGTGTCTTCGAAGCACCATACAGCTATGACGAGAACAGCCAGCTAAGCAGCAGGAGCTAGTCTTGCTGCTTGGATTGCTTTTAGGGAAGCCGGGGTTCCCCGATGTGGTCTTCTTTGACAATTCCGATCAGTGAACGTGCCCCGGCTCACCGGCATCATTGATAACCGGGACGTCATCACAAGGCGGCAAGCTGGCAGCGCGCAGACTGGGATCACCGCGCACCTTTTCCACCAGATAGTCGACCACCGCCCTGACCTTCAACGGCAGATAATGCGTGGGCTGGTAGAGCAGCCACGCGCTGCCGTGGCTATGAGTACCGATGAACTCCCAGTCCGGCAGTAAATGCGCAATGCGCTTACGCTCGAGTTCAGCCTGCGCAATGAATAAAGGCAGGTAGGTGATGCAGGCATTCTGCATCACTGCATCCAGTCGTCCTTCCGAGAGATTGATGGAGTACCGGCTAGGCACCTGAACCTTGAGCAACTCCGCGCCCCGCTTGAGTTGCCATCGACTGCCCTGAGACAGATCGCCCTCACTGATGCAAAAGTGCCGCTCCAGCTCCAATGGATGCATGGGTACACCGTGCTCGGCCAGGTAGTCAGGCGACGCACAGAGAATCTGCTTGATTGGAAACAAGCAACGCCCCACCAGGCCAGGTGCCGGATGGTCGGTAACCTGCACCGCCAGATCCAGATTGCTGTCGATCAGGTCGCCATGGTGATCGCCCAACAGCAATTGCACATCGACCTTAGGGTAAAGCCGGAGAAATTCGGGGATCAGTGGGTGGATGACGAAGCGGCCCAACGCCTTCGGCGCACTGATGCGCACCAGCCCTTCAGGCTCGTGGGAGTACTTCGCGCTCATGCCCAACACGGTTTTCGCCGAGCTCACCATGCTGCGGCAGCACTTGTAGATTTCCTCACCACTCTCACTTAGTCGCAGCTTGCGTGTGGTGCGTTGCAACAGCTGCACCGACAGCCCCTTCTCCAGCCGTGACACACCACGGCTCGCCGCAGAGGGCGATATTCCCAAGCGTCTAGCGGCTTCAGAAAAGCTCCCACTCTCCACCACCCTGACAAATATCACCATTTCTTCCAGCAACATCATCGTCGGATTCATGCTCACAGCGAAAATCTCCTTTGAACCTCGACCGGCTTATCATTGCCATTTCGGGGGAATAAACTCACCACAACTCAGAACCCCTACTCTTTATTAACAAGCCTTGTACTGGAAACCTACTCCGAGCCCTCCATAGGCAAGAAAAAAATCGAATCAAACAGGCATCTCAGAACAACACGTAGCGTTAAAAATTAAAGCGAACAGCAAATGACCATGCAAGACAAGAAACAACTCAAAAATACATAAGAAAATTCATATAAACTCGCAATCCCGATCAGCACTTACTAAATACAAGGAGAAATTTTCCGCAAACCAAAACCAACCCCTGCCGATCTTCCTATACCATTCATACAGGGCGGAATAGCCAGAACCAAACGAAATCCAGGAAATCTGACAGAGACACTAAAAACTTTGGAAAAATCCACCGTAGACTTGCACGCACACGGCGCGCCATCAGGAGTATAGCCGCCTGAAGCCCCTCTTTATTTAGAGGAAATAGTTTCAAAGCCGCCCAATAGAGTTCCACAAGGAAAGACCCACTCTTAAAAGAAACACCCCCAACGCAAGATAAAGCATTCCAAACCGAGAAAATAAATTGAATTCCGAACCCTCCTTCAACCATCAGAACAATCTTCATCCTGCCTTGGAGAACAGCTTAATTCTGGCGGATGAACTCAATTATTGGTTGTCGGGACAAAAAATCGGAACACAACTGGATAGCAACATCCACATGGGGAACTCTCATGTTGGCTGAACAGGTTCAGGCGCTACTGTCCCCCCTCGAGTACACCTCGGCTTGCGGTGCAGAAATCGAATACGACCCCGAATATATCGAACTCCAGGTGGCCGCTGCGGAAAAAGTTGAGCAACAGTTCGGCACCACTATCATCCCGGCACAACAGCCAAACTGGAGTGACGTCGCCCAACGCGCTGGCGACCTACTGCGCAGAACCAAGGATCTGCGCGTACTGGCTTATGTCGCGCGCGCGAGTGCAGAAATCGACGGGCTGCCGGGCTATGCCAATGTGCTGGAGTTGGCGCTGCGCTGGCTCGAGCTCTATTGGAAAGAGCTTTATCCGCGCATTCAGATCGATGGTGAGGAAGATCCTCTTCCACGCATCAACGCGATCTCCTCCTTGATGGAAATAGAAGGTGTTGGCCGTGCCTTGCGCCGCGCACCTCTGGCCCAAGGCGACTTCGGGCGCATCAGCTTGCGCGAAGTCGAGCTCTACCTCGACAAAAACTCATACCTATCAGGAATTCCTGGCGATGCCCAGCTACGCCAGAAACTCATCAGCGGCGACACCCCTGAAATAAACGCGGTCCGACGTATCAATACAACCGCACTCGCATTGACACATCTGATCGAAAGTCATCTTGGCACCTCTTGGACGCCGGATTTCTCAGGGATGACCAAACCATTCGAGCAGATAGTCCGCGCACTGGATGAGTTGAGTGGGACTCATGCTATTTCAGAGTCCCCAGCAACAGCCTCCGAGTATCCCACCGAGCAATCGGCTCCAGCTCCGCAGGCCTCCGGCACGACTCTGGAGCGACGGGAGCAGGCGATGCAACAAATGGAAAGCATATGCCGCTACTTCGAACGCTACGAACCCGGGCATCCAGCCGCGCTGCTCATACGCCGAGCGCAACGGCTGATGCCGCTGAATTTCATGGAGATCATTCAGGATCTGGCTCCAGAGAGCGGCCAGACATTCGAACACATCGTCGGCTGCAATGCGGCCTCGAACAGCGAGTAAAGAATCAAAGGCAAAGGGTGATCGCCGACGGCGAGCACAAAAGACTATCGAATCGGCAGAGGTAGTTATGGCTAGACCAGCTCAACAAAGCGGCCAGAAGTTCGTGGCACGCAACAGGGCTCCGCGAGTGCAGATCGAGTACGACGTCGAAATCTACGGTTCGGAGAAGAAAATCCAGCTGCCTTTCGTTATGGGGGTCATGGCGGATCTGCTGGGCAAGCCCCTGGAAGCGCCCACGGCGCTGGCTGATCGGCGTTTCCTCGAGATCGATATCGACAATTTCGACGAACGAATGAAGTCGCTCAAGCCGCGCGCAGCCTTTCAGGTAGAGAACACCCTGAATGCCGACGGCAGTCGGCTCAGTGTCGACCTCACGTTCCAGAGCATCGACGACTTCGAGCCTGGCGCGCTAGCTCGCAAAGTCGAACCACTCAACCAATTGCTGCAGGCACGCACCGAGCTCTCCAACCTGCTCTCCTACATGGACGGCAAGAGCGGGGTAGAGGAACTACTGGCTAAAGCGCTGGAGAATCCCGCCCTACTCAAGTCCCTCGTGGCGTCGAGCAAACCCGCCGCGGACGCGGACTGATCCCATTGCCTAGCGGAGAACAATGATGAGCGCGGCCAATCAAGTTCAGACAGCCAGTACCGAGCAACAGGTCCTCGACCGGGACATGTTCGCCTCGCTGTTGACCAAGGAGTTCAAACCCAAGACCGACCAAGCGCGCGAGGCAGTCGAACATGCGGTGAAAACTCTGGCAGAGCAGGCACTGGAAAATGCCGTAGTCGTCTCCGGCGACTCCTATCGCTCGATCCAGGCCATCATTGCCGAGATCGACCGCAAGTTGTCCGAGCAAATAAATCAGATCATCCATCACGCCGACTTTCAGGAGCTGGAAAGCGCTTGGCGCGGCCTCCACTATCTGGTGAACAATACCGAAACCGACGAGATGCTGAAGATCCGTTTCATGCCCTTGTCGAAGAAAGAACTCAATCGCGAGCTGAAGCGCCACAAAGGCGCCGGCTTCGATCAGAGCGCGATTTTCAAGAAAATCTACGAAGAAGAGTACGGTCAGTTCGGCGGTGAGCCGCTAGGCTGCCTGGTCGGCGACTACTACTTCGACCACAGCCCACAGGATGTGGAAACACTGCGTGAAATGGCCAAGATTGCCGCAGCCGCGCACTCGCCCTTTATTGCGGCCGTGGCTCCGTCAGTAATGCAGATGGAGTCCTGGCAGGAGCTGGCCAATCCACGCGACCTCACCAAGATATTCCAGAACACCGAATATGCCGCCTGGCGCAGCCTGAGGGAGTCGGAGGATGCACGCTATCTCGGTCTGGCCATGCCGCGCTTCCTGGCCAGGCTTCCCTATGGCGCCGCCACCAGCCCCGTGGATGATTTCGCCTTTGAGGAAGATACCGCCGGTAGTGCCCACGAACGCTACACTTGGTGTAACTCCGCGTATGCAATGGCAGTGAACATCAACCGTTCGTTCAAGCAGTTCGGCTGGTGTACCTCGATTCGCGGCGTGGAGTCCGGTGGCGCGGTGGAAAACCTGTTCTGCCACACCTTCCCCACCGATGATGGTGGCGTCGATTTGAAGTGCCCAACGGAAATCGCCATCAGTGATCGTCGTGAGGCAGAACTCGCCAAGAACGGCCTGATGCCTTTGGTGCATCGCAAGAATTCTGACTTCGCGGCGTTCATTGGTGCTCAATCCCTGCAACAACCGGCGGCTTACTACAACGCCGATGCCACGGCCAATGCCAACCTTGCTGCACGTTTGCCATACATGTTTGCGTGCTGCCGCTTTGCGCATTACCTCAAGTGCATTGTTCGAGACAAGATCGGCTCATTCCGCGAGCGCGATGAAATGGAGAGATGGCTCAACAGCTGGATCCTGAGCTACGTCGATGGTGACCCACTCAATTCTTCCCAGGAAACTAAGGCGAAGAAACCTCTGGCAGCTGCCGAAGTGCAAGTCGAAGAAATTGAGGACAACCCAGGTTATTACACTGCCAAGTTCTTCCTACGCCCGCACTATCAACTGGAAGGATTGACCGTATCCTTGCGCTTGGTCTCGAAGCTTCCGTCGTTGAAGCAAGATGAAGGCTAACCGAAAAAACTGAAAAAACGCAAAAATAGAAAACTCAAAAAAGACTAACAGGGACTTTCAACAAGTCTCCATGGATGGCTTTACTCTTACGATATTAAAAATCAATTTCGCCCCGCACCAGGAGTGTGTCGAGCGAAATCAAGAAGACGGTTATCCACGCCCAACTAATGGAGTTCGTGGGATGTTGACCGCAGCGTAGAAGCAGCACATTTAAAGGGCGGCCGCAAAAACTGAGTGCAACACCCGACCATTTCGGTAAGGTGTTGCCCCATGTCCTATCACGAACTCAGCGCCACAGAGCGCGTCAC